>NZ_JBIBVE010000016.1:67626-215221 GCF_043080095.1 Streptomyces sp. NPDC015127 | reverse complement strand
TCCAGCCCCGACAACGCCAGATCCGCAAACCCACGCCCCACCGACGCCTCGCCGATCATCCCGAGCTCCTTCAGCTCGGCATGCGCCAGATTGATCCCGCTCGCGATCTCCGCCAGCGCCGCCGGCGGAGCCTTCAGCTCCGGCTCGCCCCCACTCACCGCGTCCCCCCGAAATCCACCGCCACCGCATCCGGCACGATCCCCGCAACCGGCGGAAACACCATCCCCTCATCACTGCCCGCATCCAACGCCACCCCGCCCGGACCCGGCAGCATCGGCACCATCACATCCAACAACCGCGCACCCAGAACCGTCCGGTACGCCAACTCACGCACCGCATCCCCCTGCGCGACCGCGAACCGCGCCAACGCCACCTCGTCCGAGAACGCACAGATCCACCGCACCCCGTTGAAATCCGCCGTCCACAAACTCCCCCGCGCATCGAACGGCACCAACACCGCCGACCGCCGAAACTCCCCCAGCAAACGTGCAAACCCCCGCCGCGCCACCACCAACTCATCCACCGGCTCAGCGGCCACTGGCTCATCCGAGCCCGCGTCCACCGGAGTCGAGTCGGGTGCGGAGACCGGCGCTTCAACCGCTGGTGCAGGGCTTTCCACCGGCACGGATGCCTCAGCCAAGTCGGCCAGTCGGGAGGCGTGTTGCGGCCTCGCTATGTCATCCCCGTTGTCAGTCACGTCCGGAATGCTGCCACGTGCGTCTTCTCATCAGCAACGTATAACGGGCCTAATCCCCGGCAAACCGGCCAAACGCCGATGACGCTTCTCGTGCACCCAGAGCATTACCGAGGGTCACAGCTCGTCGCGACTCACAGCGAACAGCATGCTCTCGGTGACACTCACCACAGGAAGGATCTGCACCTTCAGCTCGCCCGCCGTGTCCGCTGTCCTGAACTCCACCAGGAGGCAGCTTCTCCCGTCCTCCTCGACAACTCGCAGCAGCCGTGCCCCTTCGCGGAAGAGACGCATCCTCAGCTCTCCCGAATCGGTGAGCCAGGAGACACCCACGGATCGGCCGATGGCGTCATAGGAGAACGTCACGTCCTCGCCGGTGACCTCCTTGAAGCGCAAGGTCCTCTGGGTCTCACCCGTGATCTCCGGTGCGACGCCGAAGGCGTTGATCAGGAGTTGGGGGTCGGGCGTGACGAACTCACTCACAACTGGGCACCGTCCCCTGCCTCCAGTTCCAGCAACGCCTCGTGCCGGAAGTCCTCAGGGTCCGTGACCACGCCCTCACGCCCCGGCCCCCAGCGCCGGTGCCACCAGCCCCGTCTCGTACGACGAGCCGCTGGACGTCTCGGACGCCTCCGCCGCCGGGGCGTACGCGCACTCCATGTGCACGCCCCCGAAGAAGCGGCCGCCCTCCGCCATCCACTCGTACACCTGGCGCTCCCTCTCCCCGCGTTCCAGGCGCAGGATCCAGTCCTGGGAGGCCTGCTGCTGCTCGTACGACGTGATGTCCCAGCCGTCCGCCTTCAGGTGGTCCCGCAGGCGGGCCAGTGCCGCCAGTGCCTCGTCGCGCGGGACGTCGTTCAGCTGCCAGCCGTGGGACAGCGCGTACGCGTTCTCCACCGGGGTGTCCGCGATGCTCTCCAGGCCGCCGGGGTAGCACGAGTCGGCGCTGAACCCGTTGTACTGCCCTGCGGGGAGCACCGTGTCGAAGCCCGCGACCTCGTACGCCTCCTGCGAGCGCGCGGCCGCCCGGTCCGCCATCTTCTGCGGGGCCACGCGCGGGTAGTCCTCCGGCGTCGCGCTCTCGATCCCGTACGTCACGAACAGGCCGAGCACGAACAGCACCGGCGCGCCGATCATCACGGCCAAGGTGATCCAGAGCCACCGGAGAACGGGGAAACGGCGGTGTTCGAGGTCGTCGATCATGCCGTGGACGCTACGGGGGGCCGGTCCCGGCACGTATCCGCAGGTGACACCAGGCCGAATAGGCGCTGATACTCAGCCGCACCGGCCGCCCGGTCAGCACCCGCTCGTATGCTCGCAGCATGACCGATCACCAGGGCGGGCACGACGCGGGACGGCCCACAGAGAACGCCATGCGGCGTGCGCTCAAGCGGGCCAGGGACGGGGTGGCCCTCGATGTCGCCGAGGCCGCCGTGCTGTTGCAGGCCAGGGGGAGCGACCTGGAGGACCTGGCCGCCTCCGCCGGCCGGGTGCGGGACGCGGGGCTGGAAGCCGCTGGGCGGGCTGGGGTCATCACGTACTCGAAGAGCGTCTTCGTCCCGCTCACCCGCCTGTGCCGCGACAAGTGCCACTACTGCACCTTCGCCACCGTCCCCGGCAAGCTCCGCCGCGCGCGGGCTACGGAGGGGGCACCTCCCGCCTCAAAGAGTGCGGGGGCGTTCATGTCGCCCGACGAGGTCCTGGAGATCGCCCGGCGCGGGGCCGCACTCGGCTGCAAGGAGGCGCTGATCACCCTCGGGGACAAGCCCGAGGACCGCTGGCCCGAGGCCCGGGAGTGGCTGGACGCGCACGGGTACGACGACACGATCGCGTACGTGCGCGCCATGTCGATCCGGATCCTGGAGGAGACCGGGCTGCTGCCCCACCTCAACCCCGGGGTCATGTCCTGGACCGACTTCCAGCGGCTCAAGCCCGTCGCCCCGTCGATGGGCATGATGCTGGAGACGACGGCCGAGCGGCTGTGGTCCGAGCCGGGCGGGCCCCACTACGGCTCCCCGGACAAGGAGCCGGCCGTACGGCTGCGCGTCCTGGAGGACGCGGGCCGGTCGAACGTCCCGTTCACGAGCGGCCTGCTCATCGGGATCGGCGAGACGTACGAGGAGCGCGCGGAGTCGCTGTTCGCGCTGCGCCGCATCTCCCGTGCCTACCACGGCATCCAGGAGCTCATCCTGCAGAACTTCCGCGCCAAGCCGGACACGGCCATGCGCGGGATGCCCGACGCCGAGCTGGACGAGCTCGTCGCCACCGTCGCGGTCGCCCGGCACATCATGGGCCCCTCGGCGTGCCTGCAGGCGCCGCCCAATCTCGTCGACGGCGAGTACGCCAGGCTGCTGCGGGCCGGGATCGACGACTGGGGCGGCGTCTCCCCGCTGACCCCCGACCACGTGAACCCGGAGCGGCCCTGGCCGCAGATCGACCAGCTCGCCGAGCAGTCGGCCGCCGCGGGGTTCGAGCTGCGCGAACGGCTGTGCGTGTACCCGGAGTTCGTACAGCGCGGCGAGCCGTGGCTCGACCCCCGGCTGTTCCCGCACGTCCAGGCGCTCGCCGACCCGAGCACCGGGCTCGCCCGCGAGGACGCGATCCCCGCCGGGCTGCCCTGGCAGGAGCCCGACGAGGGGTTCACGGCGAACGGGCGCACGGACCTGCACCGCACCATCGACTCCGAGGGCCGCACGCACGACCGGCGCGACGACTTCGACGACGTCTACGGGGACTGGGAGGCGCTGCGCGAGGCCGCGGCGCCCGGCATGGTGCCGCAGCGCATCGACACGGACGTGCGGCAGGCACTGAGCCGGGCCGCGGACGACCCGACGCGGCTCACCGACGACGAGGCACTCGCGCTCCTCCACGCCGACGGGCCCGCCCTCGACGCGCTCACCCGCATCGCCGACGAGCTGCGCCGGGACGTCGTCGGTGACGAGGTGACCTACATCGTCACCAGGAACATCAACTTCACCAACGTCTGCTACACCGGCTGCCGTTTCTGCGCCTTCGCCCAGCGGCGCACGGACGCCGATGCCTACACCCTGTCCCTGGGCCAGGTCGCCGACCGTGCCGCGCAGGCGTGGGACGTCGGGGCGGTCGAGGTGTGCATGCAGGGCGGCATCCACCCGGACCTGCCGGGCACGGCGTACTTCGACATCGCGCGCGCGGTGAAGCAGCGCGTCCCCGGCATCCATGTGCACGCCTTCTCGCCGATGGAGGTCGTCAACGGCGCCAGCCGCACCGGCATGTCGATCCGGGAATGGCTCACGGCCGCGAAGGAGGCGGGGCTCGACTCCGTCCCCGGCACCGCGGCCGAGATCCTCGACGACGAGGTCCGCTGGGTGCTGACCAAGGGCAAGCTGCCCGCCGCCACCTGGATCGACGTCGTGAGGACCGCGCACGAACTCGGCATCCGGTCGAGCTCCACGATGATGTACGGGCATGTGGACCAGCCCCGGCACTGGCTCGGCCACCTCCGTACCCTCGCCCGTATCCAGCAGGAGACCGGCGGTTTCACGGAGTTCGTGACGCTGCCCTTCATCCACACCAACGCGCCGGTGTACCTCGCCGGGATCGCCCGGCCCGGCCCGACGGACCGCGACAACCGGGCCGTCACGGCCATGGCCCGGCTCCTCCTGCACCCGCACATCACCAACATCCAGACCAGCTGGGTCAAGCTCGGCGTGGAGGGCGCCGCGGAGATGCTGCGCTCCGGCGCGAACGACCTCGGCGGCACGCTGATGGAGGAGACCATCTCGCGGATGGCCGGTTCGCGTTACGGCTCCTACCGGTCGGTGCGCGACCTCACCGCCATCGCCGAGGCGGCGGGCCGGCCGGCGAAGCCGCGGACGACCCTGTACGGGGAGGTGCCGCGGGAGCGCCAGGAGGCGGCCGCGGCGTCCGACGGACACCTCCCGGAGCTGCTGCCGCTGCTGCCGGACTGACTGGGATGCGGTGCGGCCGGCGGGCGCACTGCGGTCGGGTCGTGGGCCGGCAGGCGCCCGCTGTGGGGCGGGCCGGCGCCCGCTGTGGTCGAGGCCGTGGCCCGGGCGGCACCCGCCGTGGTCGGGTCCTTGGGCCGGGCGGCGCCCGCCGGGCGGCACCCACCTGGGTCGCGCGGACCCGGCCGTGGGCCGGGCGGCACCGCCGTGGGGCGGGCGGGCACCGGTGTGGTCGAGGCCGTGGGTCGGCAGGCGTCCGCTGCGGTCGGGTCCGCGGGCCAGCAGTCGCCCGTCGTGGGCCGGGGCACCCGGTGTGGTCCGGGCCGTGGGCCGGCAAGGCACTCGGTGTGGTCGAGGCCGTGGGCCCGGGGCGTCCGCTGTGGTCCGGGCCGTGGCCCGGACGGCGCCCGCCGTGGGCGCGCGGCGCCCCGCGCTCACCCGCCGGCCGGTCATTTCCGGCGTCCGGGGAGTTCGTCGACATACCTGCGCGATCCCCCTGCGCGCTCCGAGGGCCCCGTGCCCGTTCGATTACAGTGCTGCGCCGGGCAGTGTTCGTTCGACGTCGGGGAGGGCACGGTGAGTGCAGCAGCCGCGGCCGTGTGGGGCCGGGCCGAGCAGCAGGACTTCCGTGCCCGCGTACGCGGCGCCCTCCTCGGCGGCGCGATCGGCGACGCGCTCGGCGCGGGAGCCGCGGGAGCGGGCCTCGACGCGCTGCGCGAGGCCCACGGGCCGGAGGGCCTGGTCGACTTCGTGCCGGTGGACGGGCGCCGGGGGACGGTGACCGCCGCCACCCAGATGACCCTGTTCTCCGTCGACGGGCTGATCCGCGCCCAGGTGCGGCGGGACACCGGGGCCTGGCATCCGCCGACCGACCTGCACCGCGCGTATCTGCGGTGGGCCGCGACGCAGCGCGACTGGGGCCCGGACGAGCGCCGCAAGGACAACGGCTGGCTGGCGTGCGAGGAATGGCTCTACGCCCGCCGCGGCCCGTCCCGCGAGTGCCTGACCGGTCTCGGCGACGAGACCATGGGCACGCTGCAGGCACCGAAGAACCCCACCGCCCGGGACGCGGGCGCGCTGGTGCGCTCGGCGCCGTTCGGGCTGCTGGTGGGCTGGGAGCCGCAGCTCGTGTGCCAGCTCGCGGTGGAGTGCGCGGCGCAGACCCACGGGCACCCGACCGCGTACCTGTCCGCCGGGGCGTTCGCCGTGATCGTGCACGGGCTCGCCCGCGGGGAGACCCTCGACGGCGCGGTGCAGCGCGCCCTCGCGCAGCTGGCGGCCCGGCCCGGCCACCAGCCCGTCACAGACGCGCTCAAGCAGGCGCTCGGCTCCGTACGTCAGGGCATCCCGAGCCCCACCCGCGTCGCGGCGCTCGGTGAGAACGGGTACGCGGAGGAGGTGCTGGCGATCGCCGTGTACTGCGCGCTCGTCGGCGAGGACATCCGCCACGGCCTGCGCCTCGCGGTGAACCACGACGGCCCGTCGCAGGCGACGGGCGCGGTGTGCGGTGCCCTGCTGGGCGCGCTCCACGGGGAGACGGCGCTGCCGCCGGCGTGGCTGTGCGAGCTGGAGGGGCGGGGGACGCTGCTGGAGATCGCGGACGACTTCGCGATGGAGATGACGCAGGGGCCGGCGCTGCACAGCCCGACGTCCACGGCGCCGGGCTGGCTGGCGCGCTATCCCCGCGCGACGGCCCCGGAACTGGCCTGAGGCCGTCGCATCCCGGGGGTGCCGGGCCGAGGGCGGGGGCAAGGCCCCCCGGCCCGCACGGCGTCAGTCCGCCGTGCCCGTGCCGGCAGGTGCCGGCACCGGAGCCGCCGCCGCACCCGTCCCCGACGGACCGTCCGTGTTGATCTTCGCGAGGACCTCGTCCCGCTCCGGTGTCGCCTCCGGCTTGATCCAGCCGACCACGACGTAGAGGACCAGCGAGACGACGAGCGGCACCGAGACCTGGTACTGCAAGGGCACCCCGCCCTCGACGTTCCAGCTGATCGGGTAGTTGACGAGCCAGAAGGCGACCAGGCCGACGCCCCAGCTGAGCAGCGCCGCCGTCGGGCCGCTCTTGCGGAACCAGGGGAGCAGGCCGAGCATCAGCGGGATGGCGATCGGGCCCATCAGGCCGGCGACCCACTTGATGACGACGGTGATGATGTCGCCGAAGAAGGGCGAGTTGACCTGCGTGGCGATCGCCATCGACAGGCCGAGGAAGAGCAGCGTCGTCCAGCGCGCAGCGAGGAGCCCCATGCGGGTGTCCCACTCGCGCGCCTTGCGCGACATCGCCGGCATGATGTCGCGGGTGACGACCGCCGCGATGGCGTTCGCGTCGGACGAGCACATGGCCATCGTGTGGGAGAAGAAGCCGACGATGACGAGACCCAGCAGGCCGTGCGGCAGCAGCTGTTCGGCCATCAGCGCGTAGCTGTCGGCGGGCACGTCGGTCTCGATGAGCAGCGGCGCGACCCACATGGGGAAGAACAGCACCAGCGGCCACACCAGCCACAGCACCGCGGACAGGGCCCCGGAGCGCTGCGCGGACTTCGCGGTGTCGGTGGCCATATAGCGCTGGGCCTGGTTCCACATGCCGCCGTTGTACTCGAAGGTCTTGATGAACAGGTACGCGATCAGGAAGACCATCATGTACGGACCGGCCAGCGGTTCGGCGTGCCCGGCCAGCTTCGGCTCGTCCCACACGGTCCACAGGCTGCTGAAGCCGCCGAGTTCGGCCATGACGGCGACGAGCATCGCGATGCCGGCGACGAACTGGATGACGAACTGGCCGAGTTCCGTGAGGGCGTCGGCCCACAGTCCGCCGACCGTGCAGTAGACGGCGGTGACCGCCCCGGTGATCAGGATGCCCGTGTTGAGGGAGACGCCGGTGAAGACGGACAGCAGTGTGGCGATGGCCGCCCACTTGGCGCCGACGTCGACGATCTTCAGCAGCACACCGGACCAGGCGAGCGCCTGCTGGGTCGGCAGGTTGTAACGGTTCTTCAGGTATTCGAGCGGTGAGGCGACATGCAGCCGCGAGCGCACCCGGTTGAGCCGGGGCGCGAAGAGCCGTGCGCCGATCGCGATACCGATGGCGATCGGGAAGGACCAGGTGACGTACGAGGTGATGCCGTACGTGTACGCGATGGCCGCGTAGCCGGTGAACATGACGGCGCTGTAGCCCGACATGTGGTGCGAGATGCCGGAGAGCCACCACGGCATCTTTCCGCCCGCGGTGAAGAAGTCGCTGACGTCGTCCACGCGCTTGTGGGACCAGACGCCGATCGCGACCATCACGCCGAAGTAGCCGATGAGCACGGCCCAGTCGAGACTGTTCATGCCCCCTCCAGGGGTCCGGTCCGCCTTGTGAACGCCGTTCATGGTGTGGCGATCCACTGCGGCGCGACAACGGATGGGAGGGTCAAGTCCGAGTAAAATCGTTCGAGTTATTGACCTGTGTTCATGTGTGTGACCGACAGAAGGGTGAAAAAACGGCCGCACGGGGCGCGTCCCGTGCGGCCGGAAGAGAGGAGGGAGGCGCGCTCTAGCGCATCAGCTCGCCCGCGTTGACGAGCAGCGACTGGCCGGTGATCGCCCGCGCGCGGTCGGAGGCGAGGAACGCCACGGCCTCGGCCACGTCCGCGTCGGTCGCGAGCTCGGGCAGGGCCATCCGCCCGGTGAGCCGCCCGAGCACCTCGTCCTCCGGCACCCCTTCGGTCCGCGCGGTCATGCGCACGTACGCCTTCACCGGCGGCCCCCACATCCAGCCCGGCAGTACGGTGTTGACCCGGATCCGGTGCGGGCCGAGCTCGCGCGCCAGCGAGTACATCGCCGAGGTCAGCGCACCCTTCGATGCCGCGTACGCCGCCTGCCGCACCTGTGAGGGGGCGGCGACGGCCGACTGCGTGCCGATGACCACGACCGAGCCTCCCCGCTGTTTCAGTGCCGGCAGGCAGGCGCGGGTCATGCGCAGGGTGCCCAGCAGGTTCACGTCCAGGACCTGCCGCCAGGTCGTGAAGTCGGCGTCCTCCAGGCCGCCGAAGCAGCTGTCCCAGGCGGCGACGTGGACGACCGCGTCGATCCGCCCGAAGCGCTCCAGCGCGAGCGCCGCGAGCGCCTCGCACTGCGCCTCGTCGGTGATGTCCGTGGCGCGACAGGCGGTGCGCGTGCCGCCGGGGTCGATCTCGCGCGCCGACGCCGCCAGATTCGCCTCCGTGCGCGCGCCCAGCACCGCATTGCCCCCGTCCCGTACGACGGTGGCCGCGACCTGGTGTCCGAGGCCCGCGCCGACGCCGGACACGACGACGGTCCTGTCTCGCAGCGGCATCCCGACGCCTCCCCGCTCTGGCCAATTATCTGACGGACCGTCAGAGTAGGTCCGTCCGATGGCGGAGGGAAGGGAGCGGGCACCGTGAACGAGGACACGCGCAGCGAGGTGTACGCGGAGCTGGCGGGCGTCGGCCCGTACGGGGTGCGCCCCGGCCATGCCCTGATCACCATGGTGGAGCCGCATCCCGGCCATGAGTACGCGTACAACCGCTGGTACGAGGACGACCACTACTACGCCGGCGCGATGGCGATGCCCTGGATCTACGCCGGGCGGCGCTGGGTGGCGACCCGGGACCTGCAACTGCTGCGCCACCCCGCCACGTCCGCCGTCGCCCGGCCCGTGACGGCCGGGTGCTACCTCTCGACGTACTGGATCACCGAGGGCCGCTACGACGACCACATGAAGTGGACCGTCGCCATCAACAAGCGACTCAACCGCGACGGACGGGTCCATCAGCAGCGGACGCACGTCTTCACCGCGTTCCAGGACCACGAGGCCACTGTCTACCGCGACGGAGCGGCGGGCCCGCGCGATCATCACGCGCTGGACCATCCGTACGCCGGGCTCGTCCTGGAGGTCGTCGACGCACAGGGCACGGGCCAACGCGGGGAGCTGCTGGAGTGGCTGTGCGCGCGGCATCTGCCGAAACGGCTGGCCGGGTCGGCGGCGGCGATGGTGACCGTCTTCCGGCCGACGCCGCTGCCCGGCGACCGGATGACCTATGTGAAGCAGGTGGAGGGCGTGGACACCCGGCTCACTCTGCTGTGGTTCCTGGAGGCGGACCCCAGGGAGTGCTGGGAGCCGACGTTCCGCGGGCTCGACGCGGCGGTCGAGGCGACCGGACTCGGCCGCGTGGAACTGGTTGCTCCCTTCGTCCCGACGATCCCCGGGACCGACCGCTACGTCGACCTGCTCCGGTAGCACCGAGGCGAAGACCCGAGGGGGAGGCCGAGCCCCCTCGGCCGGGACGGCGAACCAGTCGAGAGGGCTCCTGTCGGTGCTGTCCGGTTCTGGCTGGTACTCGATGGGGCTTCCGTGGCGCCGCGCTCAGTCGCGACCGAACGCGCTCTGCGCCACTTCGTTCACGAACGCATTCCACGAGTCGGGCACGAAGGTGATCGTCGGGCCCGCGGTGACCTTGGAGTCACGCACGGAAATCGCGTCGACCACGGGGGACTTGACCTCTACGCAAGCACCGTTACCCGTGGAGTACGAGGACTTCGTCCAGGTCTCCGTGGCGCCCTGAATGATTGCCATGATCGCTCCGCTTCGGCAAGTGATGTGATGTGCGCCAACGTTCTTGCTGGCGTGATCGACGCTACTCGCCGCGCTGGGAGCGCGAGATGGGCATTCACTCGACCGGATGGCATATACCAGGCGACTCTTCCGTCACACCGACCCAGTGGTGTACCGTGCGGCGCTTCAGCCGTCGAAGCGGCCCGCGGTCTCCCGCGCGTAGTCCTTCGCGATCGTCTCGATGAACTGCCGCGTCTGGTCCACGTTCAGCGCCTGGGCCCGCAGATGCTCGTACATGACGCTGTACTTCTGCACATCGTTGGCCTTCTCCAGGTACAGGTCGCTGGTGACGCCCTCGATGTAGACGACGCTCGAGTCCGAGGCGTCGGGGAACTCGAGGATCGCGTACTGCCCGTTGATCCCCGGGTGTGCGCCCATGTCGAACGGCAGGACCTGCACCGTGACGTGCGGCTGATGGGACAGCTCCACCAGGTGCTCCAGCTGCTCGCGCATGAGCTGCTGGTCGCCGACCCGGCGGCGCAGCGCGGCCTCGTCGATGACCGCCCACAGCCGCAGCGGGTGCTCGGCGTCCTTGATGCGCTCCTGGCGGCGCAGCCGGACGCTGACCCGTTTCTCGATGTCCGTGACCCCGCTCTCCGGCAGGGCGCCGGCGATCAGCGCCTCGGCGTACTGGCGGGTCTGCAACAGGCCGGGCACGACCTGCGGTTCGTACACGCGCAGGCTCGCCGCGTCGGTCTCCAGACCGATGTACACGCTGTACGGGATGTCACCGAACGCGTGCCACCAGCCCTGCTGGCGGGAGTCCTTGGCCATCTGCATCAGCGAGTCCACGATGCGGTGGTCCTCGACCTCGTACACCCCGCACAGGTCACGGACGTCGCGCTGGCTGATGGAGCGGCGGCCGTTCTCCAGCCTGCTGATCTTGGACTGGGACACGAGCAGGCGCTCCGCGACCTCCTCGGCCGTCATGCCCTTCAGCTCCCGGAGCCGGCGCAGCTCCTGACCCAATCGGCGTCTCCGAACAGTGGGATTGACGTTGGACGCCACGGAAACTGCACCTCCGACCGCGTTGCTCTGCGTATCTACTGTTCAGCAGACTGCCACCAATCGGCCTTCCTGCGCTGCCAAATGGCCACACACGCGAACGCGCGGAGCAGCAATGAAGCTGCCCCGCGCGTTCTGCGGCTCCCGAACCGGGTCTTGGGGACGTCGGTGCGGCGGTGCGGCGGTGCGGATGGTGCGTATGCCCGAGCGGTGGTGCTGCGGTACGCGCTGCGGCGGCGTCGCGCTCAGTGCGCGGCGACGCGGGCCATGCCGCTGCGGCGTGGCTGCATCGGTACCGGACCCGGCTGACGGCCGCTCGCGGTCGCCGGCTGGTTGCGGCGCGGCTGGGCCGCAACACCGTTCTGGACGTCCATGACGGCGTGCGCCACGAGACCGCCCATCGGGTCGTGCCTGATGAGGTCCCGCAGCCGGGACCTCGAGGAACGCCCTTCGTTCCCGGGGTACAGGTGCTTGCCGAGACCGACCGCGTGGGCCAGCGCGGCGAGCGCCGCGGTCCGCGGGTCCGGCGGTACACCGGTGCGGATCGCACTGTCCAGCCGGGCCCTGATGTCCCGGCTGATCGCCGTGTCCGTCGCCTGGTAGCGAGTCGTCGGCAGCACTCCGCACATCTGACCCGCCACGGCATGCACCATGCCGCACCGCTCCAGATGCGAGAGGTAAATCTGGCGCAGCCCCAGGCGGGGCCCGCCGATCCAGTGGACCGCCCGTACCGGACTGCCACGTCGGCGCAGCAGTTCCAGTGCGGAGTCCAGGGTCGGATCTCCGGTCGGCCGTGGCATCACCACGGCGATACGATCCCCGTCTGGGGCTATCCGTCCTGCCAGAGCCAGCTCTACTAGCTGTGCCCCGGCCAGGCCGAGGTCGAGCGACTGCGGCTGCGCTGTGGTACCCGTGGCCGGGTCCAGAGCGAGCAGCAGAAGCTCCTCCGGAAGTGTTCTGCGGCTCCTGCCCATCCATGCCTCCCCGCGTGGATGAATGACAGGGTGACCCCTCTCACATTGGTCTGTCGAGAGCGCCTGGGTGCTTTGTTAGGGAACCGATAGGTATGTCGTTCTCGTCTAGCACGGGAGCCAAGCGCTCACACAGGACACTGGTAGATGGTTCGGACACGGCGGGCGCTCGGTCCTCGAGGCTCGTGGTGACACTCGTCGTGCCGCACGCGGGTGTGCGTACGCACCCGAATACGCATGGCACATGGCAATGACTCACGAAGGAGGCACGGTGGCGGGCGAGTCCCCCGGCAGGTCGGAGCAGCGGAAGTCGTCGGGGGAGACGACGGGGCGCGAAAGCGATCCGCGGCTCGCCGTGTTCCGCGAAGGTTCCCGGGCCTCGTCAGAGGCCCTTTCCGAGTCGTCCGCGTCGGCTGCCGAGCCGCCGGCGAACGAGCGGACGGCGGTGTTCCGGACGCTGCCCGCGCGGGGGGCGGCCGAGGCCGCCGCGACCGCGGAGGCGGATGTGGACCCCGGCGCGGCCCAGGCGTCCCGGGCGGGCGTGGGGGAGGATCCTGCCTCCCGGGCGGAGAGGGGCGGCGTGGCGACTGCCTCCGAGGACGAGGGTGATGCGTCGGCGGACGCGGCCGACGAGGACGGCGTGGCCGAGAGCCCGGCCTCCCCGGCCGAGGCGGCCGGTGCGGCCACTGACGCCGGCGCGAGCGGTGCTGACAGCGCGGACGCGGCTGAGGCCGTAGGCGCGGCGGACGCGGCCGGTGGGGCTGCTGCCGAGGGCGAAGCGTCCTCGGTGGACGCGGCCGGCCGGGCCGAGGGCGGTGTCCCGGGTGAGGCCCGTGCGGCGTCGGTCCCTGCGGCCGGGTCCGGCGTGGCTTCGCAGGCGGAGTCGACGTCGGCGTCCTCCGCCGAGGAGTCCGGCGAGGCTTCCCCCGACGGTGATGCGGCCTCGTCAGCCCGGCGGTCCACGGAGGCGTCCTCCGCGGCTCCTGAGCCCCCGCTGAGCGAGCGGACGGCGGTCTTCCGGACGCTGCCCGCCCGTGGGGCGTCCGACGCCGTCAAGGGCGCTTCCGGCGACACCCCGCAGGACGGCGCGACCTCCGAGGAGTCCGGCGGCAACGACGCGCGCCTGCGCGCGGCCGTGGCCGCGTGGGTCGGTAAGACGAACGAGGACGCGGAGCCTTCCGCGGCCCCGGCCGACGCCCCCGGGAAGAAAGCTTCCGCTGAGGCCGCGGACGCCGAGGGCGCCGAACCGTCTGCGTCTGCGTCTGCGAACGCGAACGTGAACGTGAACGCGGATGCGAAGCCGAAGGCGAAGAGCGACGAGCGCCCCGCCGTCGACCAGCCCACCACCACGTTCAAGGCGCTGCGCCGCCCGGCCGTCGATCAGCCCACGACGGCGCTCAAGTTGCCTCCGGTGCCCAAGCCGGCCTCCGAGTCGGAGCTTGCGAAGAAGGCCGCGACGCCGTCCGCGACGCCGTCCGCGAACGAATCCGCTGCCGCCTCCGCATCCGGTTCCCAGGGTTCGAGCACCTTCGTGCCGCTGCGGCGCGACGAGGCGAGCGCCGCCTCCCCCCGGAAGCCGCAGGCTTCATCCGCGCCGCTGCCCCCCGCGTCGCTCACCGAGGCCGAGCGGACCAAGCAGCAGCCCATGCCGCCGCTGCCCCCGCTCGACCTGCTCGCCGAGCTGACGAACACCCCGCCGCCGCCGGAGACCCCGGTCCGCACGGTCGTGCGGCGCATCAAGATCTGGACCCCGCTGGTCCTGTTCCTGCTGATCGTCTTTGCGGTCGTGCAGATGGTCCGTCCGCTCCCGGACCCGCAGCTGGCGCTCACCGCCGACGCGGAGGTCTCCTTCGACGGCGGCAAGCCCGCGCTCCCGTGGCCCGGTGAGGGCCAGGGGCAGATCGTGGTGTCCGGGCTGGGCGTCGTCGGCGAGTTCGGCGAGGAGAAGCCCGTGCCGATCGCCAGCGTGACCAAGACGATGACCGCGTACATCATCATGCGCGACCACCCCTTCAAGCGGGGCGAGGACGGCGCGTCCATTCCCGTCGACGCCCTGGCCGAGAAGGAGGGCGGCTACGACCAGACCAACGACGAGTCGACCCTCAACACGATCAAGGAGGGCGACACGATCTCCGAGCGCGACGCCCTCAGCGCGATCATGATCCCGTCCGCCAACAACGTCGCCCGGCTGCTCGCCCGCTGGGACGCCGGTTCCGAGAAGGCGTTCGTCAAGAAGATGAACGACACCGCCAAGGAACTCGGCATGACGAACACGACGTACACCGACCCGTCCGGTCTGAACGCCACCACCGTCTCCACGGCGGCCGACCAGGTGAAGCTGGGTCAGGCGCTGGTGAAGAACAAGGCCATGGTGGACATCACCCGGCAGCAGGAGTGGTACGACCCGTCCGGCAAGCGGCACAGCAACTACAACACGCTGATGCCCCGCAACGGCGCGATCGGCATCAAGACCGGATCGACCACCAAGGCCGGCGGCAACCTGCTCTTCGCCGCGTACAAGGACATCGGCGGCACGACGCAGACGATCGTCGGCGCGGTGCTCGGGCAGCACAAGCCGTCCATCCTCGAGACGGTCAACCGCGTCAGCGAGGAGGTGCTCGTCGCGACCCGCGAGGCGCTGGAGGCGAAGACCGTCGTGAAGAAGGGAGACGTCGTCGGTCACGTCGACGACGGCCTCGGCGGCCGTACCCCGGTCGTGGCGACCAAGGACATGACGGTCGTCGGCTGGTCGAGCCTGAAGGTCGAGCTCGGCATCACCGACGGCGGGAAGAAGCTGCCGCACACGGCGAAGGCGGGCACGGTCGTCGGCAGCCTCACCGCAGGCTCCGGCGCGGGCACCATCAGCGTGCCGGTCGCACTCCAGCAGGACCTCGTGGAACCGGGCTTCGGCGACAAGCTGACCCGTATCGTCTAGGGGTTCTTCGGCACACGTGGGCGTCCCGGGTGACCGGGGCGCCCACGTGTTAGCGTCCCCGGGCAACTGAAGGACGCAGGGACGGCGTCCTATCCGTACGGACGGCACATGACGGAGCCGGCAAGGCCCGGGAGACGACGGCAGACAGGGACAGAACGGGGAGAGCCGCAGTGACCACCGCTGAGCCGACACGGGCGGACGGGAGCAGCACGGCCACGCCCGACGGCGGCGACACCGCCGCGCCCGAGGCCCGCGACCAGGGCACGCCCGACAGCGGCGGCACGGAACCGGACCGGCGCCGCGGGCCGCGAATACAGCCCGTTCTCCCCGCCCATGACGGTGGGTCGGATGTCTCGGATGTCTCGGATGTCTCGGACGTCGCGCACCGGCCGGGCGGCCGGCGGCCGGACGGGCTGCCCGCCCGCCTCATGCGCCACCCCGTCGCCCTCGCCACGGCGTCGGCCGCCTTCCTGCACCTGCTCTGGTTCTTCCTCGTCGCCAACAGCGGCGGCGACATCGCGGCCCAGGACGCCTGGGCGGAGTTCGTCGGCCGGCACCCCGACTCCGCGTACAACCTCGCCTGGTACGGCGGGATGCACCCCGTCTCGTACAGCGTCGTCTCCCCGTACCTGATGTCCGTGCTCGGCGTACGGACGACGATGATCCTCGCGGGGACGGTCTCCTCGGCCCTGACGGCGCTGATGCTCGTGCGCGTGCGGGCCGTGCGGAATCCGGTGGCGTGCGGGCTCGCGGGTGTCTTCGCGTTCCTGTGCAACGCGCTGTCCGGGCGGGTCACCTTCGGTCTCGGCATGATGTTCGCGCTCGCCGCCGTCGGCGCCGTCTTCTGCTGGCCGCCTCGCTGGCGCCACAACCGCTGGGCGAAGGCGGCGGTCGCCGCCCCGCTCGCCGGGCTCGCCACCGCGGCCAGCCCGGTCGCGGGCCTGTTCCTCGGCGTGGTGGCCGCGGCCCTGTTCCTGAACGGCCGCCGCCCGGGCGCGTACGCGGTCGGTCTCGCACCGGTCGTGGTCGTGGCGCTCTCTGCCTGGCTGTTCCCGTTCTCCGGTACGCAGCCGATGTCGCTGCTGTCGACGTCGCTGCCGTTCGCGTTCGGCGTCCTCGTCTTCGTCCTCGTACCGAAGCACTGGCGCACGGTCCGGACGGGCGCGGCCGTGTACGCCCTCGGCACGGTGCTGACCTGGCTGATCGATTCGCAGATCGGGTCGAACGTGTCCCGGCTGCCGATGCTGTTCGCGGGTGTCGTGCTGCTCGCGGCCCTGCCGTACACGATGCCGCGCTCGCGCAAGTGGTACGCGGTCCTGATCGCCTTCGCGGGCCTGAACGCCTGGATCGGGTTCAAGGGCGTCGACGACATCGTGCGCACCGCTCCGACCGCCTCCTGGAACAGGGAACTCGCGCCGCTCGTCGACCGGCTGCAGCGCGTGGGCGCGGAGCGCGGCCGGGTCGAGGTGGTCCCGGCGAGCAGCCACCGCGAGGCGTCCGCGCTCGCCCCGTACGTCAACCTCGCGCGTGGCTGGAACCGCCAGGCGGACATGAAGCGCAACCCCCTCTTCTACGACGGGGAGAACGTGCTGACCTCCGAGAGCTACCGCGCGTGGCTGGACCGCTGGGCCGTGCACTACGTCGTGCTGCCGAAGGGGCGCCCGGACTCCAGCGGTGCGGTGCGGGAGGCCGAGCTGGTCAGCAAGGGGCAGCCGTATCTGACCCGGGTGTGGGGGGACGCGAACTGGCAGCTGTACGCGGTCAAGGACCCGATGCCGATCGCCGACCCGCCGGCGACGGTCGAGCACGCGGGCGCGGGGGAGCTGACGATCCGTGTGCGGTCGGCGGGCCGGGTGCTGATCCGGGTCCCGTACTCGCCGTGGCTCGGCCTCGTCGACGAGGAGGGCAAGAGCGTGCAGGGCCCGCAGGAGACGGCGGAGTCCAAGCTGCGGCAGGACGGGCCGAGGAGTTTCGACAATCCGCACGGCTGTCTGCTGAAGGCGGAGGAGGACTGGCAGGGCGACGAGTGGACCGAGCTGCTGGCCCCGCGCGCGGGCGTCTACCGGCTCGCTGCGCCCTATCAACTCCCGCGCGGTACGCCGTGTCCCGAGGAACTGCGGTAGTCCGCGGCCTTACCCGCGTTAACACTTATGCGCTCCGTCGCGCTGGTGCATAGTGGACGCGTTTTGACATACCGATCAGTCGGTCTACGGGGTTCGGTGCGACATGGCGTGCGAACGGAACGGCGACGACGGCGCGGGAACGAGGGCGGCGCGGTCCGGTCGACTGCTGCTGGGAGCGCTCGCGCTGGCGCTGACGCTCACGGGCTGCGGCCCCTTCGGAGACGACGCGGCCCCGGCCGACGCGCGGGCGTCGGGCCCGGACGAGGACCTCGACGAACTCGGCGGCGCGCCGCAGCGGATCGAGCCGTCCGACGTGCCGGCCCCGTCACCGTCGCGCTCCCTCGTCACGCCGAGCCCGAAGCCGCCGGCGACGTCGAAGCCGCCCCGCCCCAAGAGCCCCTCGTACGCGGCCTGGGCCGGCCCCGGCTGCACGGGCGGCGGGCGCTACGAGGAGGACGGCCGCTACAGCGACGGCGACGACGGCTGGTACACCGTGCGCTCGGGCGGCCACCGGGGCGATGGCTGCGACGGCCGCTTCACGGCCCTTCCCATGTCCGGCTCCCGGGTCAAGGACCGCGGGAACACGGCGACATGGTCCTGGTACGTCGGCAGCGGCTACACGAGCTGCTCGGTGGCGGTCGTCGTCCCCGAGAGCGCCCGCCCCCAGGACGTGGCGGGCCGGCCGTCCACGTACCTCGTCCTGAAGGACCCCGCGGACCCGGCCGGCGACGCGGTCAGGACGTTCGAGATCGACCAGACCTCACTGCGCGGCAGGGGCGTGGTCATCGAGAAGGTCCCGGTGCACGACCAGCGCCTGACGGTGCGACTGGTCGACCGCGGCGAGGACTGGGGCACCGCCGCCCGCGCCGGCGCGCACCACGCGGCGGCCCAGATGCGCGCGGAGTGCAGTGCCTGAGGGGCGGGGTGCGGTGGGCTGCGCCGGCTGGGCGCGAGAGTGCTCGCCGAAGCCCCACCGCCCTGATCACATGTGGTCGGTCCTCCTCCTCGCTGCCTTCGTCATCCGGGACTGGCAGCCCCAGTGAGCAAGCCCGCCCACCCCCAGGGCCACGAGGATTGCTCCCCAGTCGATGACGTGCGGCAGCCCGGGGAAGAAGGCGAAGAACGCGAGCGTGGCGACGAGCCCCCCGAGAAACGCGGCGATCCCGGCCCGGCGCCGCCGTGTCTCCCACGCCGGGTCCGAGTTCCGCCCCTGTTCCTGCTTGATCATGGACAACTCACTTCGTGATGTGGTGGCACTGACTCACGCGCCGCACGCCGTTGACATGGAGGTGGGCGCACGCCTTGCCATAACGAGGGAGCGTCTGAGGAGAGTTGTTCCGCATCGGATCGATCTTGCACTCGCTGTGCGTCCTGCCGCGCGACGTACGGTAGGTCCGGTTGTCGGTGTCGGCGTACGTGAAGTCGATGCGCCAGTTGCAGAAGCCTGTGCCGAGCGCCGCGACAAAGGCACAGTCGACGCCGGCGTTCTGGTACGTGATTTTCCTGCCGCTTCCGCGAACGACGTGCGTGAACATGCAGCCTGTCGGAACCTTCATCGTCACACCGCCCACGCTGTACTCAAAGGTGCGGACAGGAGTCGATCCGATCGCGCCGGCGTGCGCACTGGTCGACGAGGTGGCGACGAGTGCCCCTGCGACGGCCAGAGCCGTCGTGAGGCGCGAGATGGAGCGCATGGCCAAGGTGGTCCCCTCCGGTGATCTCTGATGAGACCTGGGAAACGGCGTCCGGGGTCGGCCAGTTGCAGTATCCGGGGCGATTCACTGACATGTGTGATCAGCCAACAAGTGGGCTGACCAGCAGAAACGTTAATGATCCCTGGATGTGGGCTGCGGGCCTTGTCGAGCCGGCACGCATCACGGCGGAGAGGGCCCGAAGCGGTGATCCGCCGTAGTCTTGCTGCGTCCGTGGGTGATGCATGACACGCAGAGGCGTTGCAGCCCACCTCAGTGTTTCAGCGGTTAACGTTCGGCACTCGACAGGAACTCGCGCGGATCGCCCGACGAGAGGGAGACGATGCCGCTCTATCTATCGAGGTTCAGCTACACGCCAGAGACCTGGGCCAGGCTCATCGGCCGTCCCGAGGACCGCAGAACGGCTGCTCAGTCGTACATCGAGTCGGTCGGTGGAAAGCTCCACGGGTTCTGGTACGCCTTCGGAAAGCACGATGGCTACACCCTGTGGGAAGCCCCCGACAACGTGTCCATGGCCTCAGTCGCGCTGGCGATCACCGGAGGCCGCGCGCTGAGCTCGTTGGAGACGACCGTCCTGCTGACCGTTGACGAAACACTGGATGCCTTGAGCAAGGCCGGGGAAGTCCAGTACCGAGCGCCTGCGTCGTAGTCGCCTCGCGCCCAGTCGCGGCCGCTCACCGCACGTCGGCCCCGGCCCTGAACGACCGCTCCCCGGTGATGTCGAAGGCCCGGACCGTGACCGGTCCGGGGCCTCTGCGCTGGTGCCCCGGCAGGATTCGAACTGCGACACCTGCCTTACGAGCTCGATCGAGGATTACGGCCGAACGGCACCGCCTCAGCGGTGACGCGTCGTTGACCTAGCAGTGAGGGCTGTCAGCGTCGTAGAAGAACAGCCCCAGGTCCTCGACAGAAAGCCGGACGGCCCCCGCCCAGCAGCAGGGAGACGGGACTGACGACTGCGGGGCCCGGCTCCTCCGCCGCCGACGAGGCGGCGGTGGTGCCGGACGGTGCGGTGCACGGTGGCGCTGCTCTTCATGCAACGCGGTTGAACTTGGAGCCCTCGCCCGCGTACAGCGACGTCGACTGACGGCTGAAGGGGGCGGTGGTGGAGCCCGTCGAGCGGTAGACGAATGTGCCGCCCGCCCCGTACGCGATCAGGTCCGGGCGCCCGTCGCTGTCGACGTCACCGGCGCCGACGAGCTGGGTGAAGGCACCCCAGCCGCCGCCGATCCGCACGCGGGCGGAGAAGTTGCCGCGGCCGTTGCCCTGGTACAGCCAGAGGACGCCGTCCTTGTCGCGGGCGACCAGGTCCCCGGCGGCCGTACCGGCGATGTTCCCGACGGCCGTGAGCTGGTTGTAGACGCCCCAGCCGCCGCCGACTCGCACGCGGGCGGCGAAGGGGGCGGTGGCGGAGCCCGTGCCCTTGTAGAACCACAGCACACCGGCGGTGTCCGTGGCGAGGAGGTCGGTGCGGCCGTCACCGTCGAGGTCCGAGCCGCCGGTGAGCTTGTTGTAGACGCCCCAGCCGCCGCCGACGCGGGCACGGGGCGCGAAGCCGCCGTCGCCCCTGCCGAGGTAGTGCCAGAGCACGCCGGAGCCGTCGAGGGCGACCAGGTCGCCGACCTCGTTGCCCGCGAGGTTGCCGACGGCCTCGATCTGCTTGTACGTCTGCCAGCCCGAGCCGATCCGGGTGCGCTGGGCGGTCTCGATCCGGCCGTTCACCGGCCGGTCCCGCAGGTCGTCGCGCCACAGCACGCCGGAGGCGTCCCGGGCGAGGACATCGGTGGAGCCGTTGTTGGTGTAGTCGTGCGGGTTGATCGTGCGGACCACGTTCATGCGCCAGCCCTGGTAGACCGGCTCGCCGGTGCCGTCGAGCAGCATCGCCTCGGCCTCCACCGCGTACGAGCCGTTCGGTGCGTCCACCCCGTCGAGGGTGCCGTCCCAGGTGAGGGAGAAGCGGGTGCCCTCGGCGGGGGCGTACACGCGCGTGCGGTACAGCTGCTCCGTGACGGTGTGCGTGAGCGTGACGTCCAAGTAGGCGTCGCGGTGCGACAAGGTCCATCCCAGCGTCACCTCGCCGCCGGTCTTGTCGAGGTTCACCGTGTCGGGGACGTGCACCTGCTCGATCTTCAGGTCGGCCAGCCGGCCCTCGTCGGCCACCTTGGTGACCTTCGGGGTGCCGTCCTCCGCGGCCTCGATCCGGAACAGCCCCTTGCCGTCGGCGGCCCGCTCGCCCCGCAGGATCAGGCTGCCGTCGGC
Source organism: Streptomyces sp. NPDC015127 (assembly GCF_043080095.1). NCBI lineage: Bacteria > Bacillati > Actinomycetota > Actinomycetes > Kitasatosporales > Streptomycetaceae > Streptomyces > Streptomyces sp. NPDC015127. The sequence goes on along the minus strand of NZ_JBIBVE010000016.1, from coordinate 193,961 downwards.
CACGGCCCTCGTGTCGGACCCGCGGTCGGCGAGCTCGCGGGTCTCGCCGCTGGTCAGGGAGACGGCCCGGGCGGGCGTCTCGGGGTCGCCGTACAACAGCCAGCCGCCCACGAGCTCGTAGTACCACTCGTCGTCGCGGGCACCCAGGACGGTCCGCTTCTCCTCGCGCGTCTTGCGGTCGACGGACGTGACGAACAGTCCGGTGCCGGACTTCCAGTCGAGCCAGGCCACGTGCGAACCGGAGAACATCAGGCGGCTGAAGCCGTACCCGGACTCGATGGAGGGGTACGTCTCGGACACCGTCCCGGCCGCCACGTCGATCAGGGCCCGGCCACCGGTCCGCGCGTCAGCCGGACCCGTCTCGTACCCGACGAGGACGAGGCCGTCCTTAACCGTCGAGCCGATGAAGTCGGTGGCGTCCGCGGGGAGCCCCGAGACCTTGCGGGTGGTCGTCGTGGCGCCGTCCTTGCTCACGACGTGCAGTTCCGCCGTGCCGTCGTCCTTCGTCACCTGCGCGAGCACGCTCGTCGGGCTCAGCACGGCCACGTAGTTCCCGTTCAGGGCGCCGAGGTCGATGTCCACGCCCGGGGCCGACGGGTCGGCCATGTTCCGCAGGGTGAGCGAACGCATCTGGGCGTTCCAGTTGTCGTCGCCGAGGACGACCACGTCGCTGCCCGCCATGGTCCAACCGCCGTCCTCGGGTTCCTGGAGCGGGGTCGGGGCGCCGCCGTCGTACGGCGTCCAGAGCAGCTTCCGGGTGCCGTCGTGGGCGAAGGAGTAGGTGAGGAAGCCGGAGGTGCCCACGCCTCCGAGGTCGGAGCCCTCCGGGTAGACGGGAAGGGCGGCGGCTGCCTCGGCCGGGGCCGAGCCCGAGACGGAGCCCGAGCCGGCGGCGAAGGCGGCCGGGGCGGTGGCCAGCGTGCCGGCGCCGAGGGCCGTGACGACGAGGACGGCCGTGGCGAGACGGGTGCCGGTGGAGCGGAACTGCAAGGTGAACCCCCACGAGAAGACCGGACACGGAAGTGCCGTGCCCGATCAGACTCATGATCGGGTCGCTCGGTTGTACGGGAACTTCGGCGAACCGTTCGACTTCATCGGGCCGGGTGGCAGCACCCGTCACCCCCGTCCGCCCGCTCCAACGTGGCGGCGGACATGTGGGCCTTGTCCGTCCAGGCCGTCGGCAGTCGCTGAACACCGCGGCTGTCCATGCCCGTTGGTGTCACCGGTTGATGTCAGCGCAGGGCCGCACCTGCGGGCAAGCGATTTGCCACCTCCGTCGGACCAAGAGTCAGTGAGTGCGGGATGCCCCGGTAGTCCCGGCAGTGGACGCTGCCGCCGACCGCGCCCCTTGAGGCGCGGTGCCGCCGCGCTCACGCCAGCCACAACGCAAATGCCCCAGATCGCTCACACCACGGGCCGCGGCGGCACAGCCGTGAGCGGCCGGCGGGCACTCCGTCCGGACGCGTACCCCCCGATCCCCAGGCCGATCCCGACCAGGGTCAGCACGATCCCGAGGACCCCGAGCGCCACACACACCGCCGGCACAGTGAGACCACTCTGCACTCGCCCGAGCACTCCGGAGGCCGCGACGCTGCCCGACTGCTCGTCGAGGAAGAACCGCGAGTCGTTCGAGTTCCCCCGGTTGTCGCCCAGCAGGAACAACCGCCCGTCCGGCACCTTCACGTCGTACGGTCCGGTTCCCGGGTTCACTTCGCCGCGCATCACATACGGTTCGTCGACCGGCTTCCCGTTCACCGTGATCCGAGTTCCGTCGCACACCACGTGATCGCCGCCCATCCCGATGACCCGCTGCAGGACCGGTCTGCCCTGATAGCGATCGGGCACATGGACGAGTACGACATCACCCCTGCGTATCTTGCCCGCGTCGATGCGCTCGATGACCAGCCGCTCGCCTGGGCGGTACGTGGGCTCCATCGCCTCGCTCATGACGGTGGCCCCCTGGTAATGCGTGAGGAAGTACCCGATGCCCCCCAGCGCCAGGACCAGCCCGAGTGGTACCAGTACCCAGGCCGCGACTCTCAACCTGCTGCCCACTCCCCGCTGCTGCATGAACACCCCTCCCTGAACCGCCCGAGGCCGGGCGAACCAGCAGAGGCTAAGCGGTCTCGGGTCAGGAAGGCATCTCACCCCCAAGGCCGCATAGGTTGGTGGAGCCTTCGGCCCGTACAAGTGCTCGGGCAGGGGCCTTGGATCAGCAGTTTGGAAGCCGCCGTATGCGGATGCCCGCTGAGGGGCGGTGGCGCCGGCCTGCGCGGGTCAGGGCTTTCCGCCGGCAGACGTCTCTTGGTCGTAGACACGCTGGTACTCAGCGACCGTGTCGCCGAACTGCCTGCCGCCAAGTTCCTCCAGGCGGCCGTCGCGGCGGTCAACAACGAGGGGCCCGGTCCCGATCCACCTGTCTCGAAGGCTCCCCGTCTGCACGTATCTGGAGCTCTGATACGTGAACTCCCACCCGAAGCGGTGCTCCTTCACTTTGATCACTACAGCGGTCACGCCCTCTTCCGGAGGGTACGGCTGCATCAGGGCGAGATGGGCGTCAACGATCTCTCGGGCTCGCACGGCTGTGATCACTGCGCGAGTCTACGGACGCAGCTGAGGTCGGCGGGGCGGCTTGGGGCGGGAGCTGCCATGGGGCGAGAGATCGTGGCTCCGTAGGCTCCCGGCGAGTCACACCCGCTTTAGGAGCGAGGTGGGGCGAGTTGGGCCTGGCCTGCGGGATGTCGACTTCGGCGTCTGCTGGCTGCGGCCAGCGGTGGCAACCGCAGTTCCCCGTGAGCGCCCGTCCCATCTGGCGCGGTTGTGGCACGGGGAACCTTCTGATCCCTAGCTCTAGCCGGATCGGTCAGCAACAGCCATACCGGCCGCTACGAGGCACTGGAGGGACGCTGTCGGACGGGGGCGGTTGCTGGGGTTGCGGTATGGCGCTGCTGTATGACCGACTGACCGATCGAGTTTCTGTCTCGTGGTGCCTGGCTGTGGGCGCTGCCCGTCCCCCGGTGCTCACGTACGGCGGCCGCGGTCAGCGGCCGCTCCAGCGCCAGCAGGACGCCTCCCGGCTGGTCGAGAACCATCCCATACCGGACCGACTGTTACGGCTTGCCGTGACCGTTCGCCGCAACCTGTGAAGGGTTGACTCGTCCGGCCTAGCTGATGATGCCCAGAAGACCGGCTTTACGGAGACTGGAGTCGGTGAATCGAGCTATGCCTGAACGACTCCCACGTTTCGGAGCAAGGTGCCGCCGCCCGGCCTAAATCTGCATGATTCCGCGTAGTGAGGCGACATGGCCAACGGCCCGCGCCGAAGGCTAGGAAGGCATCAATGAGTCCATCATTGAAAGATGAACCGGACGATGTTCCTCGCCGAGATAGGCGCAAAATTACACCCGAGCGAGCAACCATCATTGCGTCATTAATCGCACTGGTAGGCACGTTGGCGGGAATCCTGCTGCCACAGCTTCTCAGCTCCACAGAACCCACCCCTGAGCCGACTCCCACCCCAAAAGTGCCGGAGTCGTCCTATCACGCGACAGCCAGCCCGACTCCGGAGCCAATCGACAGATTGTCAGCGCTAGAGCTTGTCGACGTAAGCGCAACAGAACGCGGAGACGAGACTGTATTCCTGGACGTGAAGATTCGAAACATCGGCAGTAAAACTTCTGTCCTCAAGAGGGCAACTGCGATTGTCAGCGACTGGCGAACGATCGACGTCTGCCTTGAGGGAGCTCCCCTTCCGGTGTCCAGCACGTACAAGATGACCTTTCCGGAATCACCCAAGAATCGGAAATTCAACGTATCCACTGAAATGCATGACTCCCTCAGTCCGAACGAAGCGACCCGCGTAAGGATTGAAGTCGGGCTAGACGTCGAGAATCCAGACATTGACGCAATCATATTTCGGTTCACGCTTCAGCTCAATTTTGACGCGGAAGGGGAAATGAGATCTGATGCCATCTTCATCTCTCTCCCTGGGGAAGTCTCCCCTCCGAGCCATTGGGAGCAGTTGCGGAAGGACCCCGTGACGCAGGAATGCGCCGAGGCCAACCTGAAGAATCTGATGTATATGCTCGGCCTGCCCGGAAGGCGGAGCAAAGACCTTCAAGAGGTCACTGATGCTCTTTAGTGCTAGATATGCGGGACCGACCACGTCGAGCTGCTCGGTCTCAGTGGCATCCCGCTCGACCCCTGCCAAGGAATCGCACCGGGTGCTCCGCTCCGCCCTGACGGCTGCCTGCCGCGAGGAGCTGGTGACCCGCAACGTGGCGAGCCTCGTCGAGCCGCCCCGGGCCAAGTCCCGGGAGCTGGGCCCCTGGTCCCTCGACGAGACGCTGGACTTCCTCGCCGCCGCCCGTAGGGATCCGCCGTACGCCGCCTTCGTCCTCGCATCGCCATGGGCCTGCGGCGGGTTGAGCTTGTCGGTCTCCGCTGGATCGACGTCGACCTGGACAAGCGCGTGCTCTACGTCCGTCAGCAGACGCAGCGTCGGCGCGGCGTTCTGTATGACGACGACCCCAAGAGGCGCCGTCGTCGGGCTGTGCCGCTCCCGACCATGTGCATCGCCCCGCTCCGCTGGCACGGGATGCCAGGCCGCTGCCAAGCTGCGCGCGGGGGAGTCGTGGGACGAGGGCGGCTACGTCTTCGCCACCCGGAACGGCCGACCGGTCGAGCCGCGTAACGTGTGCCAGTCCGTCACCCGGGTCGCCGACTCCGCCGGCCTTCGCGTCGGCTGCACGCTGCCCGGCACGGCTGCGCCACCCTGCTCACCGCGGCCGGAGTCGCTCCTCGCGTCGTGATGGAGATCCTCGGACACAGTCAGATCAGCATCACCATGGACGTCTACACGCACGTCGTGCAGGACACGCAGCGTGAGGCGATCAGCCACATGGACCGGCTGCTCAAGAGGCGACCCGGCCGTGAACGACCGGCCCCTGGTGACGTCGAAGGCCCCGGACCGATCACCGGTCCGGGGCCGTTGCGCCGGTGCCCCCGGCAGGATTCGAACCTGCGACACCCGCTTTAGGAGAGCGGTGCTCTATCCCCTGAGCTACGAAGGCGGGGGGATCCCGTCAGGATCCGGCGCCTAGCCTAGCGGATAAGCTCTGCCGCTCGGCGGGATTCCCCTTTGGGCAGCTCACGCCGGTGCCGGCCATCCCCCGGCCACCACCTGGGCACGCCTTGACGCCGCACAGGGCGCCGCATAGCGTCGCCCCGGGACTGAGCGAGCGCTTAGAGAGGGGCGGGCCGTGTCACAGAGCGGGACGTCCGACGGCGTGCGGGACCGGCTCACCGCGCCCGGTGCGCCCTTCGCCGTCGTGCGCGGGGAGGACGGTGCGCTGCGGTACGCGTCCGGGCCGCGGACGCTGCGGGAGTTCGTCGAGGCCACGTGGGCGCATGGCGAGCGGCCGTTCCTGATCGCCGAGAGCCGGACGTACACGTACGGGGAGTTCTTCGCCGCCGCCTCCGCCCTCGCGTGCCGCTTCGTGGACGTCTACGGGCTGCGCCCCGGTGACCGGGCCGCCATCGCCATGCGCAATCACCCCGAGTGGCAGATCGCCTTCTGGGCGGCGCAGTTGGCCGGGCTCGTCGCCGTGCCGCTCAATGCCTGGTGGACCGAGGAGGAGCTCGCGTACGCGCTCGGCGACTGCACCCCGGCCGTGCTCCTCGTCGACGGCGAGCGGCTGCCCCGCGTCGAGGCGTGGCAGCGGGCGAACTGCGCCCGGACCGTCGTCTTCCACCACGACGGCGCGACCGGTGAAGGCGTCGAGCGGTACGAGGACTTCGACGCGCCCGACCCGTTCGCCGCGCCGCCCGCCGTGGACGTGGCGCCGGAGAGCGACGCCACCGTCATCTACACGTCCGGGACCACCGGCCGTGCCAAGGGCGCCGTCGCCACGCAGCTCGCGCAGGCCGGCGCCACCGTGCATCCGCGGTACCACGCCACCGTCTCGGCGCTCGGGCGCGGGCTGGTGCCGGGGCAGGGGGCGGCCCCCGTCTGCCTGATGACGTTCCCCTTCTTCCACGTCGCGGCGTTCACGACGCTCTACGCGATGATGGGCGTCGGCGGCACTCTCGTGCTGATGCGCAAGTGGGACGCGGGCCGGGCGCTCGCGCTCGTCCGGCGGCATCGGGTCACCCATTACTCCGGCGTGCCGACCACCGCGCTCCAGTTGCTGGACGCCGCCGAGCGGGCGGGCGCCGGGCTGGAGACGCTGACCAATCTGAGCACCGGCGGGGCCGCCGCCCCGCCCGGCCTGGTGGCGCGGCTGACGGCCGCGTACGGGCGGCGGATCGAGCCGCGCAACGGCTACGGGCTCACCGAGACCAGCGGGGGAGTGCTGGCGAATTTCGGCGACGCCTACCGCGCGCACCCCGGCAGCGTCGGCCGTCCCGCGCCCGCGGTCGAGGTCCGCGTCGCCGGGCCGGGCGGGGATCCGCTGCCCGAGGGCGAGGTCGGCGAACTGTGGCTGCGCGGTCAGGGTGTCGTACGGGGCTACTGGCGCGACGAGCGGGCGACCGCGGAGGCGTTCCACGAGGGCTGGTTCAGGACCGGGGACCTCGCGACCGTCCGCGACGGGCGGGTCAGTGTGGTCGACCGGATCAAGGACATGGTCGTCCGCGGCGGCGAGAACGTGTACTGCGTCGAAGTGGAAGGCGTTCTGCACGACCATCCCGATGTCGCCGACGCCGCCGTTCTCGGGGTGCCGCATCCGGTGCTCGGGGAGGAGGTCGCGGCCGTGGTGCGGCTGCGGCCCGGTGCCACGGCCGATGCGGAGGAACTGCGGGCGCACGTCGGCAAGGTGCTCGCCGCGTTCAAGGTGCCGGCGCACGTGGTGGTGCGCGACGAGCCGCTGCCGCGCAATCCGACGGGCAAGATCCTCAAGCGGGAGCTGAGGGAGGGGTTCGCCGCCGGGTGACCGGCGACATGGCACGGGAGCGCGTCACGAGCGGGTGATCCGCACGCGGTACCCGCCGCCCTCCTCCTCGCCCACCACCGAGATGCGCACGCCGTGCTCGCTGTCGGTGAAGGACTGGCCCGGCTGGTACGGCGCGTCGGACAGTTCCGCGTGGACGTTGGGGCTGCGCGTGCACCCGCCGCTGTCGAGTTCGCTGTCCGCCACCGTCACCGGGCCCCGGCCGGTGTCCACGCTGGACTTCACCCGGTAGATCAGTACGCCCGGCTCGCACACGGCGTCGTCGTTGCCCGCCTGGGCCCGTACCTCCACCGCGTAACCGCTGTCCTCGCTCAGCGGCACGACCGCCAGCTTCGAGCCGCCTGCCGTGGCGAGAGGCGTGAGCGCGTACTCCGCCGAGCCCGGCGCCGACGCGCAGCGGATCTGCTCGTTGTCGAGCCAGCCGAGCTTCCACTTGTGCCAGCCCAGCAGATCGTTGTTGGCGCCCCAGTCCTCGGACATGATGTCCCAGTGGCCGACTGCGCCTCCGCCCTCCGCGGTGTAGAGGTCGGGCAGGCCGAAGACATGGCCGTTCTCGTGCGGCAGGACCCGGTAGCCGGTCCGGGCGTACGATCCCGAGCCGTCGTCCTGGCGGCTGTAGACGAAGGACGTGTTGGCCAGCGGCACCCCGTCCGCGTACGGCGCCTCGTCGTTGCCGGAGAAGGTCACGGAGAGCACGGTGTCCAGGGCGGACGGGCCCGCGTTGGGGGTGACCAGCACGTTGACCAGGTCGTACCGGCTGAAGTCGACCCTCGAATCGGCGACCTCGATGAGGTCCTCGACGAGCTTGCGGTAGCCCGGCTCGTACGGCGAGCCGCGGTCTATCCCGTACGCAGCGAACGGCAGCGGCATCCGCAGCCAGTCGCTCACAGGGGCGTGGGGGCGGTAGCTGAGCCGGCCGTACGAGCTGGTGCTGAACCACTGGGAGGTCTGCGGGAAGAACTCCGCCAGCCGGTCGAGCGCCGAGCCCTCGCCCACCGCGTCCGAGAAGTCGATCATGAGGTTGAGGGCGCTGACCTCGCCCGTGGAGCGGGTGTAGCCGGGCGGGGTGGGCAGGCCCTCCGACATCTGCACGCCGGAGACCGAAGGAATGCGGCAGGGTCCGAGCCCCGGAGCGTCCGGAGCGGCCACCGGTCCCGCCGACGCCCGGGAGGGGGCGGGAATCGTGGAGCTCGCCGTGGTGAGCGCCGCGAAAGTGAGGGCGGCGAACGCGGCGAGTCCGCCGAGCCGGCGGTGGCTGCTCCGTGTGCGTATCCGGTGGCGGGGCTGCTGCATGCGTTCGCCTTCGGGTCCGCGGCAGCAGGCCGGGCCCTGGCTGCGCTCTGTCCGTCAGCCTGTGTCGGCCTCCGGCCGGGCGCGCGCCGGGTGGTCCGATCGTGGGTACTTCCCGATCCGCGGGTTCGACCCGGCGGAAGTGACTCAGGTCACGTCCAGGGCGGGAAATAACCGGGGAACCTTTCCCCGTTTGCACCGGTGTCCCCGCGAAACGGGGACGGGCTCCCCGTTTGTCGAGGCTCGTCGAGATTCGTCGAGGCCTGTCGAGCGGTCAGGGGCCGGACCCATCGACCATCCGGGAAGGAAGGGGAGCCGTGAGTCCCGCCGCCACCGAAACGCGCCGCACGCCGCGCCCTCGGGCCGACGCCCTGCGGAACCGCGAGCGGATCGTGTCGGCCGCGCGCGAGATGCTCGTCGAGTACGGACCCGAGGTCCCGCTGGACGAGATCGCCCGTCGCGCCGGGGTCGGCAACGCCACGCTCTACCGCCATTTCCCCGACCGTGCGGTGCTCGTACGCGAGGTCGTCATCTCCGTGATGTCCCGCACCACCGAGCGGGCGACGACCGCGACGGCCGATGAGGCCGACCCGTTCGCCGCCCTGCGCCGCTTCGTCCACGAGGCGGCCGACGAGCGCATCGGCGCCCTGTGCCCGATGCTCTCCGGAGCCTTCGACTCCGACCACCCGGACCTGCACGCCGGACGCGAGCGCCTGGAGGATGCCGTGCTCGGCCTCGTCGAGCGCGCCCAGTCGGCGGGCCGGATGCGCGGTGACGTCGCCGTCGGGGACCTGATGGTCGCCCTCTCCCAGCTCACCCGGCCCCTGCCGGGCACCGCGTGCCTGAACATGGACCGGTTCGTCCACCGTCATCTGCAGCTGTTCCTGGACGGCCTCGAAGCGCCGGCGCGCTCCGAACTGCCCGGCGCGGCCGCCACCCTCGAAGACCTGCGGAGCACCACGTGACGCCGTAGCGCCGATTCCGGTATCGCCGTCGCTTCGCGGCACCGCCGCGGAGACGGGGTGGCGGTGCCGGCCGGGCCCCGGCCCGACCGATGACTTATCCCCGCCTGGGGGGTCTCCATGCCGTGACCCTCCCACGCGGGCCTCCTGCCGACCTGACGCACCTCGTGTGACCTCTCGAACTCCTTAGGTGGCCAGACCCATGCCGAAAACGCCCGACATATCCCTTCCCGACCCGAGCCGCTGGAAAGCGCTCGTCTTCATCGCCCTCGCCCAGCTGATGGTGGTCCTCGACGCGACGATCGTGAACATCGCGCTCCCCACCGCCCAGCAGGACCTGGGTATTTCCGACGCCAATCGGCAGTGGGTCATCACGGCCTACGCCCTCGCCTTCGGCGGTCTGCTGCTCTTCGGCGGCCGCATCGCAGACCTGTGGGGCCGCAAGCGGACCTTCGTCGTCGGCCTGCTCGGCTTCGCCGCGGCCTCCGCGCTTGGCGGCGCGGCCACCGGCGAGGCGATGATGCTCGGCGCCCGCGCCCTGCAGGGCGTGTTCGGCGCGCTGCTCGCGCCCGCCGCGCTCTCGCTGCTCGCGGTGATGTTCACCGACGCCAAGGAGCGCGCCAAGGCGTTCGGCATCTACGGTGCCATCGCCGGTGGCGGTGGCGCGGTCGGTCTCATCCTCGGCGGCTTCCTCACCGAGTACCTGAACTGGCGCTGGACGTTCTTCGTCAACATCCCGTTCGCGATCGTCGCTGCCGTCGGCGCGTACCTCGTCATCCGCGAGCCGGAAGGCGCGCGCAACCGCTCGTCGCTGGACATCCCCGGCGTCGTCCTGTCCACCCTCGGACTGGTCGCGCTGGTCTACGGTTTCACGCGCGCCGAGTCCGCCGGCTGGTCCGACGGCCTGACCGTGACCATGTTCGTCGCCTCCGCGGCGCTGCTCGCCGCCTTCGTCGTCACGGAGGCGAATGTCAGCTCGCCGCTGCTGCCGCTGCGCGTCCTGACCGAGCGCAACCGCGGCGGTGTCTACCTCTCGCTGGGTCTCGCGGTCATCGCGATGTTCGGGCTCTTCCTCTTCCTGACGTTCTATCTGCAGGTCGTGAAGGGGTACTCCCCGGTCATGACCGGCTTCGCCTTCCTGCCGATGATCGCGGGCATGATCACGGGCTCGACCCAGATCGGCGCCCGGCTGATGACGCGTGTGCCGCCGCGACTGCTGATGGCCCCCGGCTTCGTCGTCGCCGCGATCGGCATGCTGATGCTGACTCAGCTGGAGATCGACAGCTCGTACGCGGGCCTGATCCTGCCGGCGCAGTTGCTGCTGGGGCTCGGCATGGGTACGGCCTTCATGCCGGCCATGTCCCTGTCCACGCACGGAGTGAACCCGGCCGACGCCGGTGTCGCCTCCGCGATGGTCAACACCTCGCAGCAGGTGGGCGGTGCGATCGGTACGGCGCTGCTGAACACGATCGCCGCGTCCGCCACGACCTCGTACATCACCTCGCACGCGGCCGGTGCGGCCGACCCGAAGCTGCTGGAGCTCCAGGGCATGGTGCACGGCTTCTCGTCCGCGATCTGGTGGGCGGTCGGCATCCTGGCCGTCTCGGCCGCCATCGCCGCCACGTTCATCAACTCCGGGCGCCCGGGGGCCGGTTCGGCCCCCGCGCGTTCGGACGAGGGGGACGGTGTCGAGGACGAGGTCAAGATCCCCGTCGTCGCGCACTGAGGCGGCGCGGGAGCCCGCGACGCCCGAGAGGTGACGTCGACGTCGAGAGGTGACGCACCGGGGCCGCGCGGCGGAGGCCGGAGAGCCGACGGTGCGCGGCCGAGGATACGGCAGGGGCCCGGCCCGGGTGATCGACCCGGGCCGGGCCCCTGGTCATGCCCGGGTGTCCTGCGTCCGCGTGTGTGTCCGGGCCGTGTCGGCGTGCGCGTGCGCGTGCGCGCCCGCGTCCGCGTACCTGTGCGCGTGGCCGTGCGGTCAGCGCAGCCAGGGCAGGTCCGCGCCCGTGTCCTGCGGCTGCAGTCCCTCGGCCAGCACCTGCATGATCTCGCCCAGCTGCCGCACCTGTTCGGGTGTGAGCCGGTCGAACATCGCCTGGCGCACCGCCTCCACATGCCCCGGCGCCGCGCGCTTGAGGACCTCGAAGCCCGCGTCCGTGAGGACGGCGTTCTGGCCCCGCCGGTCGGAGGGGCAGTCCTCGCGGCGGACCCAGCCGTTCTTCTCCAGCCGGGCTATGGCGTGCGAGAGCCGTGAGCGGGTGATCTTCGCGTCGATCGCGAGCTCGGTCATCCGGCGGCGCCGGTGCGGTGCCTGGGAGAGCTGGACGAGCAGCCCGTAGTACACGTGCGGCATGCCCGCGTCCCGCTGCAGCTGGCGGTCGAGATGGTCCTCGAAGAGAGTGGTGGCATGCAGGTAGGAACGCCAGACGCGCTGTTCTGCCTCGGTCAGCCAGCGCGGTTCGGAGTCGCTGTCGCCAGTGGATGCCCTGTTCATGTATCCCACTCTACGACCCTGTTCTTGAAAGTTGAACTAAATGGCTTCCGGGAGTAGAGTCGGGGCCTGAACTTGAAAGTTCAAGAAGATCGGGAGTCAGCCGCCATGAACGCCAGCCCCGTCGCGGAGCGCATGCCCGCCCTCTATCTGTCCCACGGCGCGCCGCCCCTCGCCGACGACCCGGTCTGGCCGGGCCAGCTCGCGGCCTGGTCGGCCGAGCTGCCGCGCCCTAAGGCCATCCTCGTCGTCTCCGCGCACTGGGAGGAGGCCCCGCTCGCGCTCGGCGCGACCGTGACCGTCCCTCTCGTCTACGACTTCTGGGGCTTCCCCGAGCACTACTACCGCGTCCGCTACGAGGCTCCCGGCGCTCCCGAACTGGCCCAGTCCGTCCGCATGTTGCTCCGCCGCGCCGGTACGCCGGTGCAGGACGTCCCGGACCGCGGCCTCGACCACGGCGCGTACGTACCGCTCGTGGAGATGTTCCCCGGCGCCGACATCCCCGTACTTCAGATCTCCATGCCGACGCTCGATCCCGCCAGGCTCCTGGAGATCGGGCGGCGGCTCGCCCCGCTGCGCGACGAGGGTGTACTGATCATCGGCAGCGGCTTCTTCACCCACAACCTGGCCGCCCTGCGGCACGGCGGGACGCCCGGCTGGTCGACGGAGTTCGACGACTGGGGGCGGCGGGCGCTGGCGGCCGCGGACGTGGACGCGCTGCTGGACTTCGAGAACAAGGCCCCCGCGGGCCGTATCGCCCACCCGCGCACCGAGCACTTCGCCCCGCTGTTCGTCACCCTGGGCGCCTCGCAGGACGAGCTCGGGACGGGCCGGAGCGTGATCGACGGCTTCTGGATGGGGCTGGCCAAGCGCTCCGTGCAGTTCGGCCGAGTGCCGGTGCGGTCCGGCTGAGGCGAGCCACCGGGCCGTCGAGCCGACGCCCGTCAGTTCAGGGGCTTCTCGAACCAGGCCACGTCCCAGTACCGGCCGAACTTGCGGCCCACCTGTTCGTACGTCCCGACATGCCGGAAGCCGAAGCGGGCGTGGAGCCGGATCGAGGGCTCGTTGGTCCCCCTGCCTTCGGCGGAGGTGCCCCCAGCGATGCCCGCATAGGCGCGGTGCACGTCCTCGCCCTCGAGCGCCGCGAAGAGCTCCTTGTAGAGGAGGGTGCCGATGCCGCGGCCGGTGGCTTCGGGGGCCAGGTAGACGCTGACCTCGACGGAGGTCGCATAGGCCGGCTTGGGGCGGAAGGGGCTGCTGGTGGCGTAGCCGAGGACGCCTCGTGCCGCATCCCGCGCAACCAGGAGGCGGTGCGGGCCGTCTTCAGGGTGGGAGTGCAGCCACGGACGGCGTTGTCCGGGGGTGAATTCCGTGGTGTCGAATGTGACGGCGGTCTCACGGACGTAGTGGTTGTAGATGTCGGTGAGTGCCGCGAGGTCGGCCTCCACGCCCGCCCTGACCTGCACGTCCCTGCGCTCCGGCGGCATCCGGTCCCTCCCCTCGGTGGCGGCACAGGGTACTGCATGATCGCGGAAATCGATGCACCTGATGGGAATTCTGTCCGGATTCCAGTCGTTGTTTCCTTCGGATGCAGGGCACCCGGGAGGGTGTCGTGACCTACTCAGCAAGGGAGCTCGCATGGCAACCCGTGCCGTCGCCCGTCGCCAGTCCGACGCTGGGAGCACGTCTCAGGTCTCCGGCTCCGGGGGTGGGACCGACAGGGCGAGCAGCGTTCGCGCCGTGGGCGGGGAGATCGCCGACCGCGACCTGGTCGGCATGTACCTGGACGAGATCGCGCGTACGCCACTGCTCGACGCCGCCAAGGAGGTCGAGCTGTCCCAGACCATCGAAGCGGGTGTGTACGCCCGCCAGATCCTCGACGGAACAGTGACATCAGCCGCTGCCGCGGCGGGGTCGGGCGAGGCCGGCGGAGCCACGCGTGAGGAGCTGGAGGCGCTGGCCGCTGCCGGTGAGCGCGCGAAGGACGTCTTCATCCGTTCCAACCTGCGCCTCGTGGTGGCCGTCGCCCGGCGTTATCCGCGCAGCGGACTGCCCCTGCTCGACCTGATCCAGGAGGGGAACGCGGGCCTGGTCCGCGCGGTCGAGAAGTTCGACTACGCGAAGGGCTTCAAGTTCTCGACGTACGCGACGTGGTGGATCCGCCAGGCGATCACCCGTTCCATCGCCGACCAGTCCCGCACCATCCGGCTCCCTGTCCACCTGGTGGAGGAGCTGGGCCGCATCCGGCGCGTCCAGCGCGAGTTCAACCGGGAGCACGGCCGCGAGCCGGAGGCCGCCGAGATCGCGGAGGAGCTGGGCTCCACGCCGGAGCGCATCACCGACGTCCTGGACTGGGCCCGCGACCCGGTCAGTCTGAACATGTCGGTGGACGACGCCGGCGAGACCCAGTTCGGCGATCTGCTGGAGGACACGTCGGCGGTGTCCCCGGAGCAGTCGGTGCTCACGCTGCTGCGCAGCGAGGAGCTCGACGACCTCATCGGCAGGCTCGACCACCGCACGGCCTCGATCATCCGTATGCGGTACGGCATCGAGGACGGCCGGGAGCGCACGCTGACGGAGGTCGGCAAGGAGCACGGCCTGACGCGTGAGCGGATCCGTCAGATCGAGAAGCACGCGCTGCTGGAGCTGAAGCGCATGGCCCGCGACACGGGCTTCGACGCGGCGGCGTAGGCATCGGCCGGGCCGCGCCTGCGCGCGGCCGAGGGCATATGGCGGACGATCCTGGCACCCACCAGGACCGTCCGCCGCCGCGTATCCGGAGCCGCGTGCTGCGTCTCTTGCGGGCCCGTCCGGTCTTTTCCGGGCCTGCCTGCTGGGCCGACCGGGGCCGCCCGGGCTCCTTTTCCGGTCCGCACGCTGGGGCCGGCGGGCAACCCGCCTCTCTTTGCGGCCCGCACGCTGGGGCCGAGGTCCCCCTCGGACGGCCCCCGCCGCGACCCCGTCAGGCCGTGGACCTCGTCAGGCGGGTCGCCAGGTCCGTCACGTAGTCGCGGAGCGGCTGCGGTCCGTGCACCGTGAACTCGCAGTCCACCAGCGCCAGGCGCAGCGCCAGCCACTCCACCGAGTCCGCCGAGCGCGTCCGCAGCCGGCACGTGTCCTCGCCCGTCGGGGCGGGCGCGCCCAGGTGCTCGGGCAGCCGGGCCGCGACGAAGGACGCCGGGGCGCGGAAGCTCACGTCCACCTCGTGCTCCTGCTGCTGACGCGACATGGAGTGGCTCAGCAGCTCTGCCGCGTCCCCCACCGGAGCCTCCCGCGGCGTGAACCGCGCCCCCGTGGCGAACGGCTCCGTCACCCGGTCCACCCGGAACGTGCGCCAGTCCTCGCGCTGGAGGTCGTACGCCACGAGGTACCACCGGCGCCCCGTCGACACGAGCCGGTACGGCTCGACCTGTCGTCGCGTCTCGGCGCCGTCGCCCGCGCGGTAGGCGAACCGCAGCCGCTCCCGCGCGGTGACCGTGCCCGCGATGACCGTCAGCGTGTGCGGATCGATCGTGGCGCCGTCGCCCCTGGTCAATGGGAGTGTCGCCGCCTGAAGCGTGGTCACGCGGTGCCGCAGCCGGGACGGGAGGACCTGTTCCAGTTTGGCCAGCGCCCGCACCGAGGCCTCCTCGATGCCTTCGATCGCGTGGCCCGCCCCCGCCCGCAGGCCGACCGCGATGGCCACCGCCTCCTCGTCGTCCAGCAGCAGGGGCGGCATCGCGGCGCCCGCGACCAGGCGGTATCCGCCGACCGCGCCCTTGGTCGCCTCAACCGGATATCCGAGGTCGCGCAGCCGGTCGATGTCGCGCCGGATCGTGCGCGGGGTGACCTCCAGGCGCTCGGCGAGCTCGCTGCCCGGCCATTCGCGCGGGGTCTGGAGGAGGGAGAGCAGATGCAGAAGTCGTGCCGGAGTGTCCGTCATGTTCTTCAGGGTGCTCCTCATCTAGGACATGATCTGACCTATATGGCCTCCAGAATCCTCGTATGAGTTCACAGCAGCCCGCCGTAACGGGTACGGCATCGGACCGCCGGCGATGGATCGCTCTCGCCATCGTCATGACCGCGGCCTTCATGGATCTGGTCGACGTCACCATCGTCAACATCGCGATCCCCAGCATCGAGCGGGACCTCGGCGCCTCGTTCGGTGCGATCCAGTGGATCACCGCGGGATACGCGCTCGCCTTCGCCGCCGGCCTGATCACGGGCGGTCGGCTCGGCGACATCTACGGCCGCAGGAAGCTGTTCCTGATCGGCATCACCGGATTCACGATCGCCTCTGCGCTCTGCGGGTTCGCACCGAACGAGGAGATGCTGGTCGCCTCCCGCCTGCTCCAGGGCACGGCCGCGGCCATGATGGTGCCCCAGGTCCTGTCGATCGTGCACGTCACCTTCCCGGCGCACGAACGCGGCAAGGTGTTCGGCCTGTTCGGCGCGGTCGTGGGCCTGGGAGCGGTCTCCGGTCCGCTGCTCGGCGCGCTGCTGACCCAGTGGGACCTCTTCGGCCTCGCCTGGCGCCCGATCTTCCTGATCAACCTTCCCGTCGGCATCGCCGGTCTGATCCTGGGCCGGAAGTTCATCACCGAGTCCCGCGCCCCGAAGGCGCTCCGGCTCGACCTCGTCGGCGTCGCCCTGGCCACCCTCGCCCTGCTGATGCTGATCTACCCGCTCACTCGGGGCCGTGAGCTGGACTGGCCGCTGTGGGGCCACCTGTGCATGGCGGCCAGCCTCCCGGTGTTCGCCGCCTTCGTGGCGTACGAGAGGTACAAGACCCGCAAGGACGGCTCCCCGCTGGTCGAGCTGTCGCTGTTCAAGGTGAAGAGCTTCGCCGCCGGTATCGCCGTACAGCTCACGTTCGGCGTCGTGCTGGGCATCTTCTTCCTGGTCTGGACGCTGTACATGCAGATCGGCCTCGGCTGGAGTCCGCTGAAGGCCGGTCTGACCGGGGTGCCGTTCTCGATCGCCGTCTCGGCGGCGGCCGGGATGTCGGTGCAGCTGCTGGTGCCGCGCTTCGGGCGGAAGGTGCTGCAGGCGGGCGCGGTGACGATGGCCGCCGGTCTGCTGATCTACATCTGGGAGGCCGACCGGTACGGCACCGCGATCGCCCCCTGGCAGATGACCCTGCCGCTGATCGTCATGGGCGCCGGCATGGGCCTGATCGTCGCGCCGCTCACCGACGCGGTGCTCTCGGAGGTGCCGCGCGAGCACGCGGGTTCGGCATCGGGTCTGATCAACACGACCGGACAGATGGGCAACGCGCTCGGACTCGGCCTCGTGTCGGTGGTCTTCTTCGGCACGATCGACGAGGAGCGGCTCGCGCCGGGCGCGACGGGCCGGGCGTTCGTGGAGGCTTTCCAGAACTCGCTGTGGTGGGTGGCCGCGGTGCTCGTCGCGATCTTCCTGGTGATGTTCGCGCTGCCGGCCCGGCCGAAGCAGCACCTGGAGGCGGGCGCGGCGGACGACGACGCGGAGCCGGTCGCGAAGGAGCGGCCGACCGGCGAGCCGGAGCCGGAGCCGGTGCTCGCGCGCTGACGCCGCCTGCCGGTCGGGGCTGCACGTTCCGGCGGGGCGTGGATCTCCGATCCCGCCCGGTCGGCCGCCCCGGAACACGACGATGCCCGCGCCACGACCTCGGTGGCACGGGCATCGCCATGCCCGGATGCCCGGATGCCCGGTTCCCCGAATGCCTGAGTGTGCCCGCCTGTGTGGCTCTCATTGCCCGAATCTGTTTACTTTGCGGAAATGCGGGCGTAGCCTGCCAAGGGAAACCACAGGTTCGGGCATGGATCGGATGTAGAACCACATGTACGCAGCGGAGCGCCAACAGGAGATCCTGCGGCTCGCCCGGGACGGCGGACGCGTCGACGTTCTGTCGCTCGCCGAGGCGTTCGAGGTCACCGCCGAGACCATCCGGCGCGACCTCAAGGCCCTCGACCGTGCCGGCCTCGTGCGGCGGGTGCATGGAGGGGCCATCCCGGCCGGGCGGCTCGACTTCGAGCCCGACCTCGCCGAGCGCGAGTCCACCGCCGCCGACGAGAAGGACCGCATCGCCCAGGCCGCCCTGGCCGAACTGCCCGACGAGGGCAGCGTGATCCTCGACGCCGGATCCACCGTGGGCCGCCTCGCCGCCGTGCTCCCCCTGGACCGCTCGCTCACCGTCGTGACCCACGCCCTGCCCGTCGCGGCGCGGCTGGCCGACCACCCCGGCATCGACCTCCACCTGGTCGGCGGCCGCGTCCGGCACCGTACGCGGGCAGCCGTCGACGCCTGGGCGCTGCGGGCGTACGGCGAGATCCACGCGGACGTCGTCTTCATCGGCGCGAACGGGTACTCGGCGGACGGCGGCCTGACCACCCCCGACCTGGCCGAGGCCGCCGTCAAACGCGCCCAGATCGCCGCGGCGCGGCGCGTCATCCTGCTCGCCGACTCGGCCAAGCACGGACAGGAGCACTTCGCACGGTTCGGCGACCTCGCGGACGTCGACCTGCTCATCACGGACAGCGGGCTGGCCCCGAAGGACGCCGCGGCCATCGAGACCGCGGGCACGAAGGTCGTACGCGCATGATTCTCACCGTCACCCCCAACCCGTCGCTGGACCGCACCTACGAAGTCCCGTCACTGGACCGCGGCGAGGTGCTGCGCGCCACCGGCGAGCGCATGGACCCGGGCGGCAAGGGCGTCAACGTGTCGCGGGCCGTCGCGGCCGCCGGGCACCGCACGGTCGCGGTCCTGCCGCTCGGCGGCGCGCCCGGCGCACTCGTCGCCGACCTGCTCGCGGGCCAGGGCATCGAGGTCGTGTCCGTGCCGGTGGCCGGACACACCCGCTCGAACATCGCCGTCGCCGAACCGGACGGCACGCTCACCAAGATCAACGCTCCTGGTCCCGAGCTGAGCCCCGCCGAATCGGTGCTGCTGCTCGCCGCGGTCCGGGAACACTCGACCGCCGCGGCCTGGATCGCCTGCTGCGGCAGCCTGCCGCGCGGGCTGGGCCCCGAGTGGTACGCCGAACTGGTCGGCCGAGCCCACGCGGCCGGAGCGCGCGTCGCCCTGGACACGTCCGGGCCGTCACTGCTCGCCGCCCTGCCCGCCTGCCCCGACGTCGTGAAGCCGAACGCCGACGAACTCGCCGCGGCCGTGGGCCGCCCGCTCCTGACCGTCGGCGACGCGGTCAAGGCGGCGGAGGAACTCCTCGCGCTCGGCGCGCGCTCGGTGCTCGCCAGCCTGGGCGCGGACGGCCAGCTGCTCGTCTCACAGACCGGCACGTACTTCGGCTCGGCGGCCGTGAGCGCCGTGCGCAGCAACGTCGGCGCGGGGGACGCCTCCCTCGCCGGATTCCTCGCCGCCGGCGGGGAGGGCCGCGACGCACTGATGGCGGCGGTCGCCCACGGCGCGGCGGCGGTGCAGCTGCCGGGCAGCGTGATGCCCGCCCCCGCCGACCTCGACCCGTCCGCGGTCACCGTGACCGCCGACATCCCCCTGGACCGAGTCCTCACCGAACAAGGGAGCCCGCGATGAGCGACATGATCACCGCGGACCTGGTCGACCTCGACCTGGCCGCGACGACGAAGGAAGCGGCGGCCCGTTCGCTGGCCGAACGGATGAGGGCGCTCGGCCGGGTCACCGACCTGGACGGCTTCCTCGCCGACGTGGCGGCGCGCGAGGCGCAGATGCCGACCGGCCTGGACGGCGGCATCGGCATCCCGCACTGCCGCAGCGCGCATGTCACCGAGCCGACGCTGGCGTTCGGCCGCAGCGCGGCGGGCATCGACTTCGGCGCGCCGGACGGACCGGCGGACCTGATCTTCCTGATAGCCGCACCGTCGGGCGCGGACGACGCGCACCTGACGATCCTCTCGTCGCTGGCCCGCCGTCTGATGGACGAGTCCTTCACGGGCGCGCTGCGCACGTCGACGGACCGCTCGGCGACGGCTTCCCTGATCCGCGGCGACGCACCGCCGGCGACGGACGGGGAGGGTGCCGCGCCGTCCTCGGAGGCGGACGCCGCAGCGAGTACGTCCGCGGCTGCGGGCGCCGACGAGGCGGAGGCCGGCACCGCGCAGGCGGCGGGACCGTCCGCCTCGGCGGCCTTGTCCCCGGGCGGCGAGCCCGCTACCGGAACCGCCGCGGAGCTGGCGGATGCCGGGCAGGCCGCGCGCGACGGGGACAAGGCCGCCGTGGCGACCGCTCCGGCCGGGGCGGACGACGGTACGGCCGCCGGTTCCGGGCCCCGCGGCCCGTTCCGTGTCGTCGCCGTCACCTCCTGCCCCACCGGCATCGCCCACACCTACATGGCGGCCGAGGCCCTGGAGAAGGCGGGCGGCGCCGCGGGCGTCGAGGTCGTCGTCGAGACGCAGGGCTCCGCCGGCTTCGCCCGCCTCGACCCCTCCGTCATCGCCGCCGCCGACGGCGTGATCTTCGCCCACGACGTACCCGTACGGGACAAGGAACGCTTCGCCGGCAAGCCCACTGTCGACGTCGGCGTCAAGGCCGGCATCAGCCGGGCGGCCGAGCTGATCGCCGAGGTGCGCGGCAAGGCCGAACGCGGCGAGGTCACCGCGCCGACGCGCGCGGCGGCCCCCGTGGACCGGGCGGGCGAACCCGGCGAGGGCTACGGCACCAAGCTCCGCAAGTGGCTGATGTCCGGCGTCAGTTACATGGTCCCGTTCGTCGCGGCAGGCGGTCTCCTCATCGCCCTCGGCTTCGCGATCGGCGGCTACGAGATCGCCGACGCCAAGTCCGTCGCCGAGCACTTCGTGTGGGCCGACCACACGAGTTGGGCCGCGCTGCTGTTCCAGATCGGCGGGCTGGCGTTCAGCTTCCTCGTGCCCGTGCTCGCCGGATACATCGCCTACGGCATGGCCGACCGCCCCGGTCTCGTCCCCGGATTCGTCGGCGGCGCCATCTCGCTGACCATCAACGCCGGGTTCCTCGGCGGCCTGATCGCCGGTCTGCTCGCGGGCTTCACGGTCATGACCATCCAACGTCTCAAGGTGCCCAAGCCCCTGCGCGGCATCATGCCGGTGGTCGTCATCCCGCTGATCTCGTCGATCGTCGTCGGCTTCCTGATGTTCCTCGTCGTCGGCAAGCCCGTCGCGGAACTCCAGCAGGCGCTGACCGACTGGCTGTCCGGCCTCTCCGGAGCCAACGCCGTCATCCTCGGCGTCATCCTCGGCCTGATGATGTGCTTCGACCTCGGCGGCCCGCTCAACAAGGTCGCCTACGCGTTCGCGGTCGGCGGCCTCGCCAACCCCACCGAGGGCTCGCTCAAGGTCATGGCGGCTGTGATGGCCGCGGGCATGGTCCCGCCGCTCGCCATGGCGCTGGCGACGGTCGTGCGCCGTCGGCTGTTCACCAAGACCGAGCGGGAGAACGGCAAGGCCGCCTGGGTGCTGGGCGCCTCGTTCATCACCGAGGGCGCCATCCCGTTCGCCGCGGCCGACCCGCTGCGGGTCATTCCCTCCGCGATGGTGGGCGGCGCAGTCACCGGCGCCCTGTCGATGCTCTTCGAGTGCACGCTGCGCGCCCCGCACGGCGGCATCTTCGTGGTGCCGCTGATCGGCAACCCGTTCCTCTACCTGCTCGCCATCGTCGCGGGCACGCTGGTCAGCACCGCCCTGGTCGTCGTGCTCAAGAGCGCACGCAAGCCGGAGACGGCCCCCGCGGGCGCCGAGGCGGCCCCGGCGGAGAAGGTGTCCGTCGCCGCCTGACGCCGCCGCTACCGCACCCGCGCGCGAAGCTCCATCGCTTCGCGCGCGGCGTGCTCCGCCTCGTAGACCTCGCACATGTGGCGGCCGTCGGGTGTCGCCGTGTGCTCGACCTCCCACAGGCTGGTCTCGGTGCCGTCCAGCAGCAGGAACGCGTGCTCGTACAGCGTGAAACCCGCGTCCTTGCCCGCCACCCGGTACTGGCGGCCGAACACCTGCGTGATGTGGTGCGCGAACGCCGCCCGCAGCCTGTGTGCGGTCTGCTCGCCGGGCCGGTTCTCGTTCTCCGCGCGGCGCAGCACGCGGCGCGCGTGGTCGGCCGAGTCGTCGGGGACGTACATCGGCGGGAGCGGCGCCGGGGGCGGTGCCATCAGGGAGGCGAGGAGCTCCAGGTCGGCGTCCAGGCCGAAGCCGGGACCGGAGATGTCCTCGGCGAACCCGGGGAAGCCGGCCGGGAGGCGGGACGCGGCGAGCCGGGCCTCGCCCTCCTCCGCGTAGAGCTCGTGCTGCTCCGGGCCACGGGCGCCGTCGCGTCCGGTCCCTTTGCTGCCGCTGTGCACGAGCTCCCACAAGGTGAGCGAACTGCCGTCACCGAGCAGGTACGTATGGCGGTACGTCGCCCGGTGCAGCCCCGCCTCGTGATGCGAGGAGTGCAGCGAACTGGCGTGGGCCAGCGCCGATCCGAGCCGCTCGACAGTCGCGTCGGGCAGATCGAAGGAGTTGAGCGCCCGACCCAGGAGTCGCTCGAGGTGTGTCTCGGTTGTCTCGTACGGATCGATCGGATCGTTCAAGAGGGGTCTCCAGGCCGTCGCCACACGTCACTTGCTGATTGCTAAACGTAGCGCTTGGGTCTGACAACGCGGTCGCGGTTCGGGTAAAACGAAGGGCAAAGCGCCAGAAGTTCCCCGTTCTCACGAGGCGCCCCCAACTTCCCTGCCGGTCCCGTCAGTCGGCGCCGTACAGCTGTCGGTACGACGGGAAGGAACCTCCGGGTCCGTCGACGCCGTCGGCCTCCCGTACGGCTCTTACGATCGCCCGGGTCACCATCTCCGCGCCCGCCGCGAGGACGTCGTTGAGGGCGAGCGGGTCGTCGGCCAACGCCTTCGCGCCTGTGGCCAGGGCGAACACCGTGTCGCCGTCGTTGAGCAGGTGCACCGGCCGTACCGCGCGCGCGATGCCGTCGTGCGAGGTGCCGGCGAGCTTGTGGGCCTGGGCGCGGGTCAGGTCGGCGTCCGTGGCGACGACGGCGAGCGTGGTGTTCAGCGGCGCCGGGCCGCTCTTCTCGCGCGCCTCGGCCAGCCGGAGCAGGGCCGCGGCATGTACGTCGGGCGCCGGTTCGATGGAGCGTTCGGTGCCGTACGCGCCGTACAGTGCGCCCGTGCGCGGGTCGACGGCCGAGCCGACCGCGTTCGCCACGACGAGCGCCGCCACGGTGATCCCCGACTCCAGTACGCAGCTCGCCGTGCCCACACCGCCCTTGAAACCGCCGATCACCGCGCCCGTTCCCGCGCCCACCGCTCCCTCCGCCACGGGGGCGCCTTCCGCGCTCGCCGCGGCGGCCTCCACCGCGGCCCGCCCGGTAGCAGCGTCCGGGCGGGCGTGCCAGTCGCCTCCGCGGCCGAGGTCGAAGACGCACGCGGCCGGCACGACGGGGACGACCTGCGAGGGGTCCGGTCCGACCCGTACACCCCGGCCCTGCTCCTCCAGCCACGCCATCACTCCGGCCGCGGACTCGAGCCCGTAGGCGCTGCCGCCCGTCAGGACGACGGCCTCGATGCGCTGGACGAGATTGCGCGGGTCGAGGGCGTCCGTCTCCCGGGTGCCGGGCCCGCCGCCGCGTACGTCGACGGCCGCGACCACGCCGCCCGCCGGCGCGAGCACCACGGTGGTGCCACTGAGCGCGCGCTCCCCCGGGACCTGTGCATGCCCGACGCGCAGACCGGCCACATCCGTCAGCCCGCCGGACCCGGAGCGGGACACGGAGCCGGACCCGGAGCGGGGCCAGGGTCCGTGGCCGGTGCTTTCGTCGATGCCCATGGCCTCCACCGTAGTTGGTCACCCGGCGACCGCGGGGCGCGGCGGGCGGGCGGCCAGCGTCACGCCGACCGCCACCGTCGCGCCCGCGGCCAGCCCGGCGGCGAACACGGCCCAGTGGCCCGCGAACGTGCACGCCAGCACGGCCAGCGCGCCGACCGGCAGCGTCATCTGCTGCGCGATGCCGTGCTTGAAGTGGCGGGCGTGCAGCAGCCATACCGTCATGAAGAATGTCGCCGCGGGAATGGTGACCGCTGCGGACGCGGCAGTGGTGGACACATGCGCCTGGCCCACCGCCTCCTCCACCGCGACCTCCAGCCCCGCCCCGACCGCAGCCGCCGAGGCGAAGATCAACAGATGTCCGTAACCCCACGGGATCGCCTGGCGGTTGGACACCAGCCGCTCGTGCGCCGGGATGGCGAAGTAGACCCACCAGGCCGCGAAGACGATCAGCAGCCCGCCCATGGCGATGGGCAGCAGCTCACCGAGGTCGCCGTGCTCGTCGAGCGCGGACTGGACGGCCGTGGTGGCCGCATGCATCGTCTCGCCGAGCACGATGAGTGTGAACAGTCCGTAGCGCTCGACGATGTGGTGCGGGTGCCAGGCCGTCTGGTGGTCCCGTTCGGCGACCACGGGGACCAGCAGCTCGCCCACGATGACGATCAGGAACAGCCAGCGCCGTGAGCCCTCCGGAGCCGACAGCAGGGCGACCCAGGCGGCCTGGCAGAGCACCAGGCCCACGGCGTACCGCACGGCGGTGCGCCGGGCCGGGCCGGACGGTTCGGAGGCGGCGGCGCGCAGCCACTGGGCGGTCAGCGCGACCCGCATCACCAGATAGCCGACGACGGCGACGGTCCAGTCGTTGTCGACGAAGGCGCGCGGCACGCCTGCCGCGTAGACGAGCACACCGGCGATCTGGATGAGCGTGGCGATCCGGTACGGCACGTCGTCGCAGTCGTAGGCGGAGGCGAACCAGGTGAAGTTCATCCACGCCCACCACACGCCGAAGAACACATACAGATAGCCGGCGACTCCCGTTGCCGCGTGGTTCTCCGCGACGGCGTGCACCAGCTGGACCCCGGCCTGGGCGACGGCGACGACGAAGCACAGGTCGAAGAAGAGCTCCAGCGGGGTCGCGGTGCGGTGACTCTCCTCCCTGCTGCGGGCCTTCATCCGCCGCAGCGGCGTGACGTGATGGTGGTGAGCGGACCCGTTGTCCGGAACAGGTGTGGACATCATGGGCAAAGCACAGCAGAACGGTTCGCTTGCCGATGTCCGGACGCGCGCGGCGGCCGTCCCGGTCACTCGGTCGTTGCGTGGTGCACCCTTCTCACCCCCCTGTCCGCCCAAAACGGGCTGATCCGTGCATATCGACCTAGCGTGGCTGCGTGACCGAGCCACCAGAAGCCCCCGCCGTACCGGCGAAGCCGCCGGTGCCCCCGTCGGAGCCGCGGCCCCTGCCACCCGTGCCCCCCGCACCGCCCTGGCGCACCGTCGGCACCCGGCGGCTGCACTCCGTGACCCGGCGCGGCGCGCTCCCGGGCCTCGTCGTGTCGCTGCCCCTGGTCCTCGCGATCGTCTCGGGGGCCGGATATTGCGCGATGTCGGCTCCGCCGAGTACGCGGCAGCGGCCGTCGCGGGCGCCCGTGCCGTTTCCGTACGCCGTCGCCGCGGTCCACCTGGCGTTCGGCGTCGTCCACCGCTACACGGTCCGGGACTCCTCCTCCGCCGCCGCGTCGGCTTCCCGGGTCTCCCGCCCGTCGTGGTCCTGGCGTCGTGGTCGCTCGACCGGTGGGACCGTTGGCCGCGGGGGCCCCGGCCGCCTTACCCTGGAAGCATGAGCACCGCCCCCGCCCCCGGACCGCGAGATGCGAAGCAGCCCGGCCGGCAGCAGTCCAAGCCGGAGCTGATCTTCGACGATCCGATGGACCAGCAGTCCTCGGACGATACGGACCGCGGGTGGGGTGAGCGGCCTCAGGTCAGCGGGGACAGCGCCACCGATCTGGCGCGCTTCCTCGACGAGAAGCCGCCCCACCACATCTGAGCCCTCGGGCACATCTGAGCCCTCGGGGCTCGCGATCCCTGCGGTGCCTAGCCGCGGTCCCCGGGAGCCGGGGAGCCCTCCGGGCCCGCGTTTCCGCCGGCGCGCTGGGCGACCAGGGCGTCGCGGATCTCCTTCAGGACCTCCAGCTCCGTCACCTCCAGCGTCTCCTGCACGCCTTCCTTCGCCTTCCGCTGCGCCTCGCGGCGTGCCAGGTACCTCGCCATGGGCAGCACCATCAGGAAGTAGACGACGGCCGCCGTGATCAGGAACTGCAGGGTGGCGCCGAGCACCGACCCCCACATGATCTGGATGCCCTGCATCTCGCCGTCGGGTCCCACCTCGCAGGGAGCCTTCAGGCAGGAGCTGTAGGAGTCCAGGTTCTTCGTGCCGAACGCTCCGACGAGCGGGTTGATGACGCCCTTCACCACAGCGTTGACGATGTTGGTGAACGCGGCGCCGATGACGACGGCGACCGCCAGGTCGATCACGTTGCCACGCATCAGGAAGGCCTTGAAGCCCTCGAGCAGGCTCGGCTTTTTCTCGCTCACGAATGAGCCTCTTTTCACATGTGCGATAGGGGAGGGGGACAGCTGCGCAACTTACGTCAGCCCCCGGCAGTCCTGTCCAATCCGCACCCGCAAAGAGGTGACCTGACAATACGTCAGTACGAGTCGGTGTATCGAACGTCAGCACACCGCCACCGCCAGTCGGGACGTCGCGCCAGCTCCGGCCAGCGCTGCGGCGGTGGTGCGCGGCACGGTCAGCACGATCAAGGCGCCGCCGCCCGCCGGGTCTTCGCCGGCTCGGGGGATCTCGGCAACCCGGACGCCGGACGCCACGACCTTCGCCGGGGCCTCCTCGCCCAGCGACGAGTCGGCGGCGGCGATCACGTCGACGCGGTCTCCCGGGCGCAGCAGTCGGACCGTCGCCGCGTCGGCGATCCGCACGGGAGCGGACACCAGAACGTCACCGGGGCGGCGCTCACGTGCCGGAGCTGCGGCCGCCAACGCCCGTGCGCCCGGACCGCCTTGTCCATGCGGCCCGGACCGGCCGCCGGGATCGTCCGGGCCCCGCGCGCTCGAAGCGGCCAGCGCCGCGGCCGTCACCGCCAGCCCGGCAGCCATCGCCCGCCGCTGCCTGCGCAGCGCCCTCCGCAGCCGGCGGCTGCCACCGCGCACCCGCAGCGGGGCGAACTGCGGCACGCCCAAGGGCTCCGGAGCAGGTGACGAGGCCAAGCAGACACCCGTCGGGAAGCGCATCGGAGCCGTCGGGCCGGAGAACGGATCTGCCGTCGGGGCGGTCGACGAGCCCGGGAACGAGCCCGGAAACGAGCCCGGGATCGAGCGGGGGGACGAGCCGGGGGACGAGCCGGGGGACGAGCCCGATGAACCGTCCGGTGGCGCGTCCGGCGACACGTCCGTTGAGACGTCCGTTGAGACGTCCGGCGCCAAGGGTGCCGCCGAGACCCGCCCCGAGTCGGTGGAAGGCGCACGAGGAGCCGAAGGGCCGGATGAAGAACCGGGACCGGAAGAGGAGCGGGGACCGGAAGGGGAGCCGGGGCCGGAAGAGGAGCGGGGACCGGAAGGGGAGCCGGGGCCGGAAGAGGAGCGGGGACCGGAAGGGGAGCCGGGGCCGGAAGAGGAGCGGGGACCGCCGGGACCGGAAGAGGAGTACAGCGACATGCCGAGCACCGCCTGTCATGAGGCGTGGACCGGGCCTGCTGCCCGTGTCCGACCGCTCCTCACGATCCACCTTCCGGCCCCTGCCCGCTGAAGCCTGTGGACAGCCCCCAGGTTGTGGACAACTCGGTCACTCCCGAGGGTGGTTACGGCAGCTCGATGCCCGGATCGACGCCCGCGAGGGCGTTCCCGCACGTGCAGTCGCGGTCCTCGTTCGCTGGCAGTGCCGCCACCGTGTCGAACAGCACGGTCCGCAGCCGGTCCACATTGGCGGCGAACACCTTCAGGACCTCCTCGTGGGAGACGCCATCGCCCGCCTCCGCCCCGGCGTCGAGATCGGTGACCAGGGTCATCGACGTGTAGCAGAGTTCCAGTTCCCGGGCGAGCACCGCCTCGGGGTGCCCGGTCATGCCGACCACCGACCAACCCATCGAGGCGTGCCAGCGCGACTCGGCACGGGTCGAGAAGCGTGGCCCCTCGACGACCACCAGCGTGCCGCCGTCCACGGGCTCCCAGTCCCGTCCGCGCGCCGCCTCCAGGGCCGCCTTGCGCCCCCGAGGGCAGTACGGGTCGGCGGGCGAGACGTGCACGACGTTCGGCACGGCACCGGACGGCAGGGGCAGCCCGTCGAAGTAGGTCTGGGCCCGGGACTTCGTGCGGTCCACGAACTGGTCCGGCACGAGCAGCGTGCCCGGCCCGTACTCCGGCACCAGGCCGCCCACGGCGCACGGCCCGAGCACCTGGCGCACACCCACCGACCGCAGGGCCCAGAGGTTGGCCCGGTAGTTGATCCGGTGGGGCGGCAGGTGGTGGCCGCGACCGTGGCGGGGCAGGAAGGCCACCTTGCGGCCGGCGATCTCGCCGAGGAACAGCGAGTCGCTGGGGGCGCCGTAGGGCGTCTCCACCTGGATCTCGGTCACGTCGTCCAGGAAGGAGTAGAAGCCGGAGCCGCCGATCACGCCGATCTCGGCGCGGGCGGAGCCGAAGTCCTCAGGAGAACCGGAACCGGCAGGAGAACCGGAAAGATCAGGGGAACCGGAGCCTGGGTTCGGGTGCGCGTTGGTCGCCATGCCGATCACAGTAGCCGGAGGTGAAAACGCCAAGAACCCCACCGTGGCCACTGCCACGGCGGGGTCCGCGAATCGTCGGGATCAGGCGGCGGAGCCGGAGGCGCTCGACGCGCTCGTCGAAGACGACGACGAGCTCGACGACGAGGTCGTGGCCGACTTCGACTCGGACGGCTTCGACTCGGACGACTTCGCGCTCGACGAGGCAGGCGAGCTGCTCGACGACGCGCCACGGCTGTCGTTGCGGTAGAAGCCGGAGCCCTTGAAGACGATGCCGACCGCCGAGAACACCTTCTTGAGGCGTCCGTCGCAGCTCGGGCACACGGTCAGGGCGTCGTCGGTGAACTTCTGCACCGCCTCGAGGCCCTCGCCGCATTCGGTGCACTGGTACTGGTAGGTCGGCACTTGTCTTCCTCCTGGCACTCTCACTCGATGAGTGCTAACGACGATCCATAGTGACGTATTCCGCTGAATCAGTCCACCGTCACCGGCACTCGGTGACCGATCCCACGTGCGGCCACCCGTCCGCCGGCCGTCGGCGCAAGGCGCGAACGCAGTGCCAGCAAGGTGGCCAACGCGAGCGCCGTGCCCGCGAGCGGGACGACGAATCCGGCGCTCGCGCCGTAGCCGTCGGCAAGCCGTCCGGCCGCCGTCACGGCCGCCGCCTGCCCGAGCGCGACGGCGCCGGTCAGCCAGGTGAAGGCCTCGGTGCGGGCGGACGCGGGCACCAGCGACTCGACCAGGGTGTAGCCGCTGATCAGGGCCGGTGCGATGAACAGGCCGACGATCAGGCCGAGCGCGCCGAGAAGAGCCACGGAGTGCACCGTCCACAGCAGGGACGCGGCGACCGTGAGCGCCGTGTAGCCGATGACGAGCCGGCGGCGCGGCCCGGTCTTCCAGGCGATGGCTCCGACGGCGACGCCGGCCAGCATGTTGCCCGCGGCGAAGAGTCCGTAGAGCACACCGTTCATGCCGGGCTGCCCGATCTCCTCGGTGAACGCGGTCAGCGAGACCTGCATGCCGCCGAAGACCGCGCCGATGCCCAGGAAGGCGACGGCGAGCACCCGCACACCGGGAACGGACAGGGCGGACGTACGCTCCGCGCGCACCTCTGCGCTCTGGTGGCCGTGCGCGGGCTGGGTGCCGCGCTGGGCCGCGAACAGCAGACCGCCCGCGAGCGTCAGTGCCGCCTCGGCGATCAGGCCGGCGGCGGGGTGCACGCCCGTGCACAGGGCGGTGGCCAGGACCGGGCCGACCACGAACGTGAACTCGTCCGTCACCGACTCGAAGGCGGCGGCGGTCTGCATCAGGGGCGAACCCTGGAGCCTGGCGGCCCAGCGGGCCCGCACCATCGGGCCGATCTGCGGCACCGACGCACCGGTGGGCACGGCGGCGGCGAACAGGACCCACAGCGGAGCGCCCGCGAGGGCCAGCGCCGTGAGTGAGGCGACCGAGGCGGTGTGCACCAGGACGCCGGGCAGCAGCACCGCGCGCTGGCCGAAGCGGTCCGCGAGCTTGCCGCTCTGCGGGGCGAACAGCGCCATGGAGACACCGGTGACGGCGGCGACCGCACCGGCGCTGCCGTAGGAACCGGTGGTGTGCTGGACCAGCAGGACGATGCCGATGGTGAGCATCGCGAAGGGCTGGCGGGCAGCGAAGCCGGGAAGCAGGAACGTCCAGGCCCCGGGGGTACGGAGCAGCTGTCCGTAACCAGGACGCCTGTCAGAAGCGACCGTGGATGCCACGGCCCCTTGCCTTTCTGCCGCCTGGTAGCGCTCCCCTGGGTGTCGGGAGCCGCCGAGAGCTGTCCTCTTGCGCGGAACTGCGGTAGATACCGGGGTCCACTCGAGGGGACACCGCGGCCGCCATACGGTCGCGCCAGCTCTGCGTCAGGCAGAGTTGGTCGATCAGTGTGCCTTCATGGTACAGGGATTTCTGCCATGTCCACCTGGGAAATGGCAGAGATCACGCCGTCCGTTCCTGTGTTTGAACAGCTTCTGGCCACAGAAGGCTGCGGGGGCACGTCTACCCACCTGGTGACTCGCCTCCGGTGCCCAGCCAGCCGGCCAGCTTTCCGCCCTGGCTGACTGCCCTGAGCCGCCGCTCCGCCGCGTCCCTGACCGGGTCGGTGGCCACGACGAGCAGCTCGTCGCCGTGCCGCAGCACGGTCGACGGGAGCGGTACGAAGCTCTTGCCGTCCCGCACGACGAGGGTGACCGCCGAGCCGGAGGGCAGCCGGAGCTCGGCCACCTCCACACCGTGGATCTTCGAGCTGTCCGGGATGGCCACCGACAGCAGGTGGCCGCGCAGCCGCTCCAGCGGAGCGGATTCGACACCGAGGTCGGCGGCCTCGGAGACGTCGCCGAGGCGCAGCGCCCGCGCCAGCCACGGCAGCGTCGGGCCCTGGACCAGGGTGTAGACGACGACCAGCACGAAGACGATGTTGAAGATCCGGTCGTTGCCCTCGACGCCGGAGACCATGGGGATCGTGGCGAAAATGATGGGGACGGCGCCGCGGAGCCCCGCCCAGGACATCAGCACCTGCTCCTGCCACGGAATGCGGAAGGGCACGAGGCTGATCAGGACGCCCACCGGGCGGGCGAGCACGGTCAGTATCAGGCCCACCACCACCGCGGGCCAGAAGTCCCGGAGCAGTTCGTGCGGCGTCACCAGCAGGCCGAGCAGGACGAACATGCCGATCTGCGCGATCCAGCCGAGGCCCTCGGCGAAGCCGCGGTTCGCGGGCGCGTGGGGCAGCTTGGAATTGCCGAGGATCATGGAGGCGAGGTAGACGGCGAGGAAGCCGCTGCCGTGTGCCATGGCGCCGGATGCGTACGCGACCACGGCGATGGCCATGACGGCGATGGGGTACAGGCCGGAGGCGGGGAGTGCGACGTGCCGCAGCCCGAAGGCGCCGAGCCAGCCGACCGCCAGACCGACGAGAGCGCCGATCGCCAGTTCCAGCGTGATCTTGCCGACGAGGGTGTACCAGTCGTCGATCGGTCCGGCCGAGGAGAAGGCCACGACCAGAATGACGACCGGGGCGTCGTTGAAGCCGGACTCGGCTTCCAGGGCGCCCGTCACCCGGGACGGCAGCGGCACCTTGCGCAGGACGGAGAAGACCGCCGCCGCGTCCGTGGAGGACACGACCGCTCCGATGATCAGAGCCTGTTGCCACTCCAGTCCCACGAGGTAGTGGGCGGCCGCAGCCGTGATGCCCACGCTCACCGCGACGCCGACCGTCGACAGCGCGGCGGCTGCCGGCAGTGCGGGCCTGATCTCTTTCCACTTGGTGCCCAGGCCACCTTCGGCCAGGATCACCACAAGTGCGGCATAACCGATCACCTGCGTCAGTTCGGCGTCGTCGAAGTGGACGTCGAGCAGGCCGTCCTGGCCCATCGCGATCCCGATCCCGAGATACAGCAACAGGCTGGGCAGGCCGCTGCGGGACGAGACGCGCACCGCCGCGACGGCGACGAGCAGGACGAGCGAGCCGATGAGCAGGAGTTCGTTGAGCTGGTGGACAGTCAGTGGCCGATCCTTCCCCTTCGCGCCCTCGTGCCGGAGATGCGCGACCGGCAGGGCACTTCGTTACCTTACCTAATCTTTTACGCTTCCTTGATGGTCTGATGATCTGTTTGTCCGCCTGCCGGGACGGCCTTGTGGATACCGCGTCGGGGCCGGTCGGGCGCTGCGCCTAGAGTTGCCTCAGCATTCCCAGGACCACCCTGCCCCTCGAAGGACAGCGATGCCCGCCAACACAACCGCCTCTTCCCCCAAGAAGAAGAAGAAGGGGCGACGCGCCCGACTGCTCGTGCTCGTCCTGGTGCTGGCGCTCGTCGCGGGTGTCGGATACGGGGCCTACTGGAGCGTCAGCACGGTTCGCGCCTCGTTCCCCACCACCAACGGCACGATCGAACTCGCGGGCCTCAGCGGCCAGGTCGAGGTCAAGCGCGACGACTACGGCATCCCGCAGATCTACGCGGACAGCGACGAGGACCTGTTCCGTGCCCAGGGCTTCGTCCAGGCGCAGGACCGCTTCTGGGAGATGGACGTCCGCCGGCACATGACGGCGGGCCGGCTCTCCGAGATGTTCGGATCGGGACAGGTCGAGACGGACGCCTTCCTGCGCACGCTCGGCTGGCGCCGGGTGGCGCAGCAGGAGTACGACACCAAGCTCTCGCCCGAGACGAAGAAGTACCTGCAGGCGTACGCGGACGGCGTCAACGCCTATCTCAAGGGTCGCTCGGCCGAGGAACTGTCCGTCGAGTACGCGGCCCTGTCCTTCACCAACGACTACAAGCCCGAGCCGTGGACGCCCGTCGACTCCGTGGCCTGGCTCAAGGCGATGGCCTGGGACCTGCGCGGCAACATGCAGGAGGAGATCGACCGCTCGCTGCTCACCAGCCGGCTCAGCGAGAAGCAGATCCGCGACCTGTACCCGCCCTACCCCTACGACCGCAACGAGCCGATCGTGCGGGAGGGCGGGATCGACCCGGCCACCGGCACGTACGACCCGGCCGCCAAGCCCTCCGACGCGACGGGCGGCGGCTCCGACGGCTCCGGCGTCGGGACCTCCACCGGCAGCGGCTCGGACGGCACGGCCGGAGCGGGCGCGGGGCTGAACTCGCAGCTGGGCGCGCTCTCCGACACCCTCGACGCGATCCCGGCGCTGCTCGGCCCCAGCGGCAGCGGCATCGGGTCCAACTCCTGGGTCGTCTCCGGTGAGTACACGACCACCGGCAAGCCCCTGCTGGCCAACGACCCGCACCTCGCGCCTCAGCTGCCGTCCGTCTGGTACCAGATGGGACTGCACTGCCGGACGGTCTCCGACCGGTGTTCGTTCGACGTCGCCGGCTACACCTTCTCCGGTACGCCCGGCGTCATAATCGGCCACAACCAGGACATTGCCTGGGGCTTCACCAACCTCGGCGCCGACGTGACCGACCTCTACCTCGAGAAGCTCAGCGGCGGGAACTACCTCGTCGGCGGCCAGGAGAAGAAGCTGACCACCCGCAAGGAGGTCATCAAGGTCGCCGGCGGCGCCGACAAGACCATCACGGTCCGTTCCACGGAGCACGGGCCGCTGGTCTCCGACCGCAGCGAGGAGCTGGAGAAGGTCGGCGAGCGGGCTCCCGTGTCCAACGCGGCGCCCGACCGCGGTACCGGCTACGGGGTCTCCCTCCAATGGACGGCCCTGCAGCCCGGCACGTCGATGGACGCCGTCTTCGCGCTCAACCGGGCCAAGGACTTCACGTCCTTCCGCCGCGCCGCCCGCGACTTCGAGGTGCCCGCGCAGAACCTGGTCTACGCCGACACCAAGGGCAACATCGGCTACCAGGCCCCGGGCAAGATCCCGCTGCGGTCCGAGGGCGACGGCACCACGCCCGCGCCCGGCTGGGACCCGAAGTACAAATGGGACGGCTACATCGCCTTTGACGAGCTGCCCTACGAGTACAACCCCGAGCGCGGCTACATCGTCACCGCGAACCAGGCGGTCGTGGACGCGAAGAAGTACCCGTATCTGATCACCGAGGACTACGGCTACGGCGCCCGCAGCCAGCGGATCAACGACCTCATCGAGTCGAAGATCCGGGGTGGAGGCAAGGTCTCCACCGAGGACATGCGCACCATGCAGATGGACAACAGCAGCGAGATCGCCAAGCTGCTGACCCCCTATCTGCTGAAGATCGACGTCTCCGACGCGTATGTCCGCGAGGCGCAGAAGCTGCTGGAGGGCTGGGACTACACCCAGGAGCCGGACTCCGGTGCCGCCGCCTACTTCAATGCCGTGTGGCGCAATGTGCTCAAGCTGGCCTTCGGCAACAAGCTCCCGAGGGAGCTGCGGGTCGAGGGCGAGTGCCTGAACGTGCTGCCGGCCGACAGCGCGGCGCCGGACGACGACCTGACCGAGCGGGTGCGCGAATGCGGCCAGCGGGACAGCGACTCCGCACAGCCCGACGGCGGCGACCGCTGGTACGAGGTGGTGCGCCGGCTGCTCAAGGACGAGAACAACGAGTGGTGGCGCACGCCGAGGACGCGTACGGACACCGCGACCGACACCCGTGACGAGCTGCTCGCCCGCGCCATGGAGGACGCCCGCTGGGAGCTGACCGCGGAGCTCGGCAAGGACGCCTCCAGCTGGAGCTGGGGCCGCCTGCACCAGCTGACGCTGCAGAACCAGACGCTGGGCACCGAGGGGCCGGGCTTCCTGCAGTTCGTCCTCAACCGGGGCCCGTGGAACCTGGGCGGCGGCGAGGCCGCGGTCAACGCCACCGGCTGGAACGCAGCGACGGGCTACGGCGTCGTGTGGGTGCCGTCGATGCGGATGGTCGTCACCGTCGGCGAGTGGGACAAGTCCCGGTGGATCAACCTGACCGGCGCGTCGGGCCACGCGTACAGCGCCCACTACACCGACCAGACCGACAAGTGGGCCGAGGGTGAGCTGCTCGACTGGGCCTACGGACCCCAGGCGGTGGACGCCGCGACCGTCGACACGCTCAAGCTCGTCCCGCAGGGCGGGCAGGCTCAGTGAAGCGGCGCACCCCCTGAGGCGTGACCACGGCGTGGACGGGGTGGTCGTGCGGCTCCACCGGGACCCGCTCGACCACCTCGTTCGCGTAGAGGAGCACGACGAGGGCGGGATCGGCGTCCGCCGCGGTCAGCCGGGCCAGCACGCGGTCGTACGAGCCACCGCCGCGCCCCAGCCGCATTCCGAGGCCGTCGACGGCCAGTCCGGGCAGCAGTACGGCGTCGGCGCCCACGACGGCCTCGGGCCCGAGCCGCTCGCCGTCCGGCTCCAGCAGCCCGCGGCCCGCGGGTACCAGGTGGTCGGAGCCGCGGTAGGCGCCCCAGTCGAGGTCGTTGTCTGGGAGGAGGACCGGGAGCAGGACCCTCGTGCCCCGCGCGTGCAGCGCGTCGAGCAGCGCGCGGGTGCCCGGTTCGCGCCCGACGGAGACGTACGCGGCGACGGTGCCGGCCTCGGCCAGCTCGGGCAGCAGCAGCGCGTGGCGGGCGAGATCCGTCGCCGCGCCGCGGACGTCCTCGGCGGACAGAAGCCGTCGTGCCGCGAGGAGTTCGGCGCGAAGAGCAGTCTTTCCGGACATTTCGTTGCCCATTGGTCGCCTGTAAACCTCTCGTATACGTCTCTATGAGGATGAAGTTAACCGGAGCATCATCTTCCGCCCATATTCAGCGGATATGGTGCTCGGCATGACTCAGTCGCACTCCAGGATCAGCAAGGCTGTCATCCCTGCCGCAGGCCTTGGCACCCGGTTCCTGCCTGCCACGAAAGCCACTCCCAAAGAGATGCTGCCTGTGGTCGACAAGCCCGCGATCCAGTACGTCGTCGAGGAGGCGGTCGCGGCCGGCCTCTCCGACGTCCTGATGATCACGGGTCGCAACAAGCGCCCCCTCGAGGACCACTTCGACCGCAACTATGAGCTGGAGGAGGCACTCTCCCGCAAGGGGGATGCCGGCCGCCTCGCGCGCGTCCAGGAGTCGAGCGACCTCGCCACCATGCACTACGTTCGCCAGGGCGACCCGCGCGGCCTCGGTCACGCCGTGCTGTGCGCCGAGCCGCACGTGGGGGACCAGCCGTTCGCCGTCCTCCTCGGCGACGACCTGATCGACCCGCGCGACCCGCTGCTCGCGCGCATGATCGAGATCCAGGAGCGCGAGGGCGGCAGCGTCGTCGCGCTGATGGAGGTCGACCCGTCCCAGATCCACATGTACGGCTGCGCCGCCGTGAAGCCCACCGGCGACAGCGACGTCGTGAAGATCACGGACCTGGTCGAGAAGCCCGACATCGCCGAGGCGCCCAGCAACCTCGCGATCATCGGCCGCTACGTCCTCGACCCCGCGATCTTCGGGATACTCCGCGAGACCGAGCCCGGCCGCGGCAACGAGATCCAGCTCACCGACGCCATCCAGAAGCTCGCCGAGGCCGAGCACTCGGCCGGTGAGGCGGGGCGCTCCGGCGGCCCCGTGCACGGGGTGGTCTTCAAGGGCCGCCGCTATGACACCGGCGACCGTGGCGACTATCTGCGTGCCATTGTCAGACTCGCGTGCGAACGTGAAGACCTGGGCCCGGAGTTCCGGGACTGGCTCCGCAGATTTGTGACCGAGGAGATGTAGGACCGTGAGCAGCACGATCTGGTCGGTTGACGACCACCTGGAGGACATCCTCGCCGCGATCCGGCCGCTCGACCCCATCGAGCTCCAGCTGCCGGACGCGCAGGGCTGTGTCCTGGTCGAGGACGTCACCGTCCCGGTCGCGCTGCCTCCCTTCGACAACAGCTCCATGGACGGCTATGCGGTCCGGGTCGCCGATGTGGCGGGCGCGAGCGAGGAGTTCCCCGCCGTGCTCACCGTCATCGGCGACGTGGCGGCGGGCAGCGGCGGGCTGCCCACCGTCGGACCCGGCCAGGCCGCGCGCATCATGACCGGGGCGCCCCTGCCGCCCGGCGCCCAGGCCGTCGTCCCCGTCGAGTGGACCGACGGCGGCACCGGAGGCGGGGCCGCCACCACGATGCGTCCGGCCGGCGAGGCCCCCGAGGGCGCGAGCGGCGAGGTCCGGGTGCACCGGCCCGCCGAGGAGCGGGCCCATGTGCGGGCCCGCGGCAGCGATGTGCAGGCGGGCGATCTCGCACTGACCGCGGGCACGGTGCTCGGCCCGCCGCAGATCGGTCTGCTCGCCGCGATCGGCCGCGGCACCGTACGGGTGCGGCCCCGCCCGCGCGTGGTCGTCCTGTCGACCGGCAGTGAACTGGTCCAGCCGGGCGAGAAGTTGGCCGAGGGCCAGATCTACGACTCCAACAGCTTCGCCCTTGCGGCAGCCGCCCGTGACGCCGGCGCGATCTCCTACCGGGTGGGCGCGGTCACCGACGACGCCGAGACGCTGCGCGCCACCATCGAGGACCAGCTGATCCGCGCCGACCTCCTGGTGACCACGGGCGGGGTGAGCGTCGGCGCGTACGACGTGGTCAAGGAGGCGCTCGCCTCGGTCGGCGACGAGGACGTGCCCGGCAGCGGGATCGACTTCCGCAAGCTCGCGATGCAGCCCGGCAAGCCGCAGGGTTTCGGTTCCATCGGCCGCGAGCACACCCCCCTGCTGGCCCTTCCGGGCAATCCGGTCTCCAGCTACGTGTCGTTCGAGCTGTTCGTCCGCCCCGCGATCCGCACGCTGATGGGCCTGCCGGACGTGCACCGCCCGAAGGCCCGGGCCGCGCTCAAGGCGGACAAGGCGCTGTCGTCCCCGGCCGGCAAGCGCCAGTTCCTGAGAGGTACGTACGACCCCGAATCGGGCAGCGTCACCCCCGTCGGAGGCTCGGGCTCGCATCTGATCGCGGCCCTCGCGCACGCCGACTGCCTGATCGTCGTCCCGGAGACCGCCACCTCCGTGGAGCCCGGCACCGAGGTCGACGTGGTCCTCCTGGGGTGAGCGGCGCCGCGTGGCGGTACCGTGTCAGCCCACACAAGGCCCTGCGGGGTCCGGACCGGGAGCGCCACAGCAGATGAGTACGCAAGGCAGGCTGACGCACATCGACGACGCGGGGGCGGCCCGCATGGTGGACGTCTCCCAGAAGGACGTGACCGCCCGCACCGCGCGGGCGACCGGCCGCGTCCTCGTATCGCAGCAGGTCGTGGAGCTGCTGCGCGGCGAGGGCGTCCCGAAGGGTGACGCGCTCGCCACGGCCAGAATCGCCGGGATCATGGGCGCGAAGCGCACCCCGGACCTGATCCCGCTCTGCCATCCGCTCGCCGTCTCGGGCGTGACGGTGGACCTGTCGGTCACCGACGACGCGGTCGAGATCGCGGCCACCGTGAAGACGACGGACCGCACGGGCGTGGAGATGGAGGCCCTCACCGCGGTCTCCGTCGCCGCGCTCACGGTCGTCGACATGGTGAAGGCGGTCGACAAGGCAGCCGTGATCACGGACATCCGGGTCGAGGAGAAGACGGGCGGCAAGTCCGGCGACTGGACGCGCGAGGGAGCGCGGTCATGACCGCCGCCGACCATGCCACCGCGCCGTACCGCGCCCTGGTCGTGACCGCCTCCAACCGCGCATCCGCCGGGGTGTACGAGGACAAGGGCGGCCCGCTGATCGCGGAGAGGCTCACCGTCCTCGGCTTCGCCGTCGACGGCCCCCGGGTGGTGCCCGACGGCGACCCCGTCGGCGAGGCGCTGCGCGCGGGCGTCGAGGACGGGTACGACGTCATCCTCACCACCGGCGGCACCGGTATCTCGCCCACCGACCGCACGCCCGATGTCACTCGTGCGGTGCTCGACCACGAGGTCCCGGGCATCCCGGAGGCGATCCGGGCGTACGGCCGGGAGAAGGTGCCCACCGCGGCGCTCTCGCGCGGTGTCGCCGGTGTCGCCGGCCGCACCCTGATCGTCAACCTGCCCGGGTCGACCGGGGGAGTGAGCGACGGGCTCGCGGTGCTGGAAGGGGTCCTGCGCCACGCCGTGGACCAGATCCGCGGCGGGGACCATCCACGTCCGGCGGATCCCTCGTCACCGTCGTCATGAACGTGACCTGGCCCGTGGTCCTCGCGGACGGCGACGTCGTCCTCCGCCCCATAAAGATGCGCGACCAGCGGAACTGGCGCGAGGTCAACCGCCGCAACCGCGACTGGCTGCGGCCCTGGGAGGCGACCATCCCGCCGCCCGCCCCGGGCGGCCCGGTCGCACAGCGCCCCACCTACCGCCAGATGGTCCGCCATCTGCGGTCGGAGGCCAACGCGGGCCGGATGCTGCCGTTCGTCATCGAGTACCGCGGTCGCCTCGTCGGCCAGTTGACCGTTGCAGGGATCACCTGGGGCTCGATGTGCTCGGGGCACGTCGGGTACTGGGTCGACCGGGACGTCGCGGGCCGTGGGGTGATGCCCACGGCGGTCGCCCTCGCCGTGGACCACTGCTTCCGTATGGTCGGGCTGCACCGGATGGAAGTGTGCATCCGGCCCGAGAACGCGCCCAGCCGCCGGGTGGTGGAGAAACTCGGATTCCGAGAGGAGGGGCTGCGGCCCCGATATCTCCACATCGACGGTGCGTGGCGTGACCATCTGGTCTTCGCGCTGACGGCCGAGGAAGTACCGGAAGGGCTTCTGGCCCGCTGGCACCGGACCCGACCTGGGGCGGCACCGGGAACATCCGGAACAGCACCCGGAACGGCACAGGAAATAAAATAAGTGTTCGAAATTGGTCGCCGCGGAGCACGAACCGATCTGAGTAATCACAAAAAAAGTCGGTGATATCAGCCAGATCGTGCGACACACCGGGCCAATTGGCGGATGCCCTTGCGCGAATCCCTCTACGGTGTGATGCGTGAGCAGCAGCGGCCTCATCTACGCAGTCATCGTCGGGGCCTGGGCCGCCTACTTGGTGCCGATGTGGCTCCGCAGGCAGGACGAGCTCAACGAGGCCCGTCCGACGGAACGCTTCTCCACCGCCATCCGGCTGCTGTCCGGCCGGGCGGGGATGGAGCGCCGATACGCCAGGGAGCTGCGGGAACGCACGGCGGAGGAGCCCGAGCACGACGTGGACCCGGATGCCGCCACGGACCGGTTGAGTTCCGTGGACGTCCGGGCCTTCGCCGCGCCCCGAACCGAAGTACGCCAGGACGTGCCATCCGACGCGTCTCCGGACGACGCCGGTCCGGGCCGCCCGCCGGCCCGGCGCCCCGCCACCCCGCGGCAGGGGCAGAACCGCGCCGGCGTCGAGCGGGCCCGGCGCAGCAAGGTGCTGGCCCGGCGCAGACGGACGACGTCCCTCCTGTTCGTCGCCTTCACGGCCGGTGCGGTCGTCGCGGCGGTCGGCGGACTCGGCTTCCTGTGGGCACCGGCCGTCCCGGCCGTCCTGCTGAGCATCTACATCGTGCATCTGCGGGCCCAGGAACGGCGGCGCTTCGCGTACGTCATGGACCGGAGGCAGGCCGAGGCCGCGGCACAGCGGCTGCGGGAGAACCGGCCGCGCCGCCACCAGCCGTCCGCCGGCGCGCCCGTGCCCGACGAGGAGCCCGCCGCGCACGCCGAACCGGAACCGGCACCGAGGCTCTCCCCGCAGGAGGCCGGGCGGCGGGCGCTGGTCGAGCAGACCGACCACGCCGAGTGGGTGGACCAGCAGCGCCAGCGCGGCCCGGCCACGGGCGACAGCTGGGACCCCGTCCCCGTGCCGCTGCCGACGTACGTCACCGCGCCCGTCGCCCCGCGTGCGTCGAGCGGGGTGGAGGTCGGCGACCCGGAGACATGGAGCGCGGCCCGTTCATCGGCGGCGGAGCCGGCGGCCCCGGCCGTACCGGCGCCCGCGGAGCCGCCCACGGGCCGGCGGCCTCCGCAGCCGCGCCGCTCCCGCGACCGCGGCCGCACCCCCCTCTTCGATCAGTACGCCGACGAGGACCGGCCGCGCGCGGCCAACGAGTGACGCCGCCCCGGCGGCATCCGTGACCAGCGGGGAACGGATTTCCAAGCACCCCGATCGGGATGCTAGAGTTTCACTCGTTGCAAGGGCCTGTGGCGCAGTCTGGTAGCGCACCTCGTTCGCATCGAGGGGGTCTGGGGTTCAAATCCCCACAGGTCCACCGCAGCTGAGAGCCCCGATCGGAGAGATCCGACCGGGGCTCTTCGGCGTCGTACAGCAGTGAAGTACAGCAACTACATCTGATCCGGCCCGCCCAGGTGCTTGCCCAGCTTCCGCAGCGCCTTGCGCGTGGCCTCGGACGGGATGTGCGTGTACACCTCCATCGTCACCGCGATCTTGCTGTGCCGGAGGATCTGCATGGCGATCCGCGGGTGCACGTCGAGGGCGGCGAGGAGGGACCCGCAAGTGTGACGTGTGTCATGGAGGCGGATCTTACGAACGCCAGCCTTGGCCGAGCGGGCAGCGAACGCGCGGTTGAAGTTCCGCGGCTCGATCGGGGTGCCGTAGCGCGTGGTGAACACGAAGTCGGAACTCGTCCACAACTCGCCCGCGGCCCGCTTCGCGATCTGTTGTGCCTCACGGCGGAGCTTCAGGGCCGTCACGCAGATCTGCGGCAGCGGGAGCGTGGCGGTCGATGCCTCGGTCTTGGTCTCGTCGTGCACCAGCTGGCGGTTGATCCGCTGTAGTTGGTGCTCGACCCGGATCTCTCCCGCATCGAGGTCCACGTTCTTCCAGGTGAGTCCGAGCACTTCACCGCGGCGGAAGCCGAGCACGAGGATCAGCACGTACGCCGGGTAGAGCGGGTCAGTAGCGGTCCGCGCAGCTTCGAGGAACGACCGCGCCTCTTCGACCGACCACGGCTCACGCTTGCGCTTCCTGCCTGACCGCACCTTGACGAGGCCCGCCACGTTCTTCGTGACCAGTTCCTCGGTCATCGCGTTAGTCAGCGCCGAGCGGAGCACAGCGCGAGCGTCCTGCACCGTGCGCCGAGAGGGCACCTGTTCGCAGCACCGGCCGGCAGCGCAGCAGCGCCGCTCATCAATGGGCCGCTTGGCATCCTT
Organism: Streptomyces sp. NPDC015127; assembly: GCF_043080095.1. Lineage (NCBI taxonomy): Bacteria > Bacillati > Actinomycetota > Actinomycetes > Kitasatosporales > Streptomycetaceae > Streptomyces > Streptomyces sp. NPDC015127. The sequence goes on along the minus strand of NZ_JBIBVE010000016.1, from coordinate 152,258 downwards.
GCCTTGCGCACAGCACTGGCACTGGTCTGACAGCGCGTTGACCCAGGTGCGTACATCTCGCACGGTGAGTTTGTCGAGCCGCTTGTCACCTAGGCCGGGGCGGATGTAGAGGCGGACGTGCATGGCGTACGTCTCAGCTGTCTTGGGCTTGAGGTCCGGCTCCACCACCTCCTTGAGCCAGTACGTGAGGTGCTGACCGAGCGTCGGCGAGCTGGTGGCCACAGGCCCTTTGCGTGCCTCAGCGTGGAGCTTGACCCACTTCTCATGGACCGCCGCGCGGGTGGGCCCATAGACGTACTTCCGCTTGCGCTTGCCCTCCGGGGTGTCCACCCAGGCGTAGGCCGCGTAGCCGTTCTTGTACGGGTAGATGGAGCCCTCGCCGTTGCCACGCTTGCCGCTCATGCTGCCCACCCCTCGGCGCCGGACGCGACACGGGCGACGTACTCGTCGACCCAGGCCGGGAGGATGCGGCGGTTACGGCCGACCTTCACGGAGCGGATTTCCCCGGTGAGCACGAGCATCTTGGTCTTGGACAGGCCGAAGCCGAGCATGTCGGCGACCTCGGCGGTGGTGTGCCACTTCCGCTCGATCACGGTGGTGGTCATGACGTGAGTGCTCCTTCCGTGTTGTCGGGTGTGAGTGAGGCGGCGAGCCATTCCTCGCCGCGGGTGAGTCCGGTTCCGGCGAAGGCCCAGTGCGCGAGGACGAGGGTGGTGTCGTCGTCCGGATTGGCCGGCATAGCGGCAGTCGGGTCTTCGCCGCGGGCGATGGCGGCTTGGAGGCGTTGCCATTCGGCGCGGGCGGTGCGGAGTGCGCTGAGGGTGGTGGAGTAGCGGCGGGTTTTGGTGGAGAAGTGGCCGCGGAAGCCGAGCATGTGGGCCCAGGCGCGGAGGCGGAGGTCTTCGAGGTCTTTGCGGGCGCCGAGGGTCCAGGCGGTGCGGATGAGTCGGCGGGCGTGTTCGGGGATGGATTTACGGCCGAGTTCGGCGAGGAACTTGATGGGGCGGTCGAGGGTGCCGGTCGCGGTCTCTGCTCCTTTGGTGGCGTACTTGGCGATGTAGGCGGCGACGGCGCGTTCGGTCAGTTCGGTGCCGCCTTCGAAGTCGGCCGAGCGGATCGGGCGGATGTCGAGCTGGGTGCCGAAGGCGAAGGTGTGGGCGCGTCCGTCGATGACGGGGCCGGGGACGTCGGCGGTGGTGGCGGCGGCGCGGATGGCGTCGGTGAGGAGTTCGGCGGTGGCCCAGGCCGGGGGCGGTGTGTCGCCGCCGTCGGGGCCGTCGAGGCGGATCACGGCGTGGAAGTGGATCGCGCCGCGGCGCTGGTACTCGGCGACCTTGGCGAAGGAGACGCGGGCGTGCTCTTTGAAGGCGCGCTGGGAGAGTCCGGCGCGCTTGGCGACTTCGCGGCGCAGGTAGATGGAGAACCGGGCCCAGATCTTGGAGGCGTGCGCGTTCCAGAGCACGGCCGCTTCGTAGTCGTAGCGTTCCGGGTCGAGCGGCGTGCCGAGTTCCGGGGCGTCGGCCGGGTGGTTGGTGCCGCAGCGGCAGCGGCCTTTGGCGGGGCGGTTGTGGACGGCGCCGAAGCTGGGGGCGGTGAAGGTGGCGAACACCCTGGGGTGTGTCGCGACGCGTTCGGGGGTGCCTTTGCCGCCGCGGAGTCCGGCGGTGATGAGCTGGTAGGTGTCGCGGCGGTAGGTCTCGGCGCAGGCGGGGCAGCGGGTGGTACGGCGGTTGTTGCAGCGCACGAGGAGGTTCCCCGCCGGTAGGTCGCTGGCGGTGAGGTGGTGCAGGATCTCGCCGGTTCCGGTGTGGACGTCGGTGCGGTGGCCGTCGAGTCGGATCGGGGTGGTGCAGCCGCCCAAGCCCTTCAGCTGGCGCATGAGGCCGGGCATGGTGCCGAGCGAGGCGAGGAAGGCGAGGTCTCGCAGCGGGGGCGGTGCGGTGGTGGTCAAGGAACGGTCCTCCTTTCGGGAGAGGCGAGAGGACCGGGGCACCGGCCGGCAGGAGTGCGGGCGGTGCCCCGGCGGGGTTAGCGGTGGGGGCAGGTGTTGCGGTGGTCGATCCACTCGGCGACCAGGTCGCGGACGTTGTCGTCACCCGTGGCCTGGCCGGAGGTTCCGCAGCGGCAGGCGTAGGAGCCGGTGGCGGGGAAGTCTCGGGCGGGTTTGGCGACGTGCACGCCGGGCCGGTCGGCGGTGGGCGCGAGGTCGGCCACGGCGGTCAGCGGGTGAACGCGGTGTCGGCGGCGGTGTCGAGGAGCTGGCGCAGGGGCGGGACGGTGCCGGTGCCGTGGCAGGTGCGGCAGTGGGCGGTGATGGTGCGGCGCTGGCCGTTTCGGTCGCGGCCGCCGAGGGTGACGGCGGCGGAGGCGAAGCCGTCGCAGGAGGGGCAGATACGGGCCGGGGTGTGGCGGTGCTGGGGCATGATGAAGGTCCTTCCGGTTGATGAAGTCGGGTAGGGGCTGGCCGTCCGGGTGGCGGAGACTTGGCGGTTTCAGGGCCGCCCGGAGGGCCGGTCAGCGCTGGCGCTGGCCGTTGAGCAGGGAGCGCAGGACGACGGCGCAGACGGCGACCGAGGCGGCGGTCACGGCGACCGCGAGGAGCATGGAGACGAGGACCGCGCCGACGACCAGGACCACGGCGGTGCCGCCACCGACGAGGGCGAGCGCGGTGCCGGGGGTGAGCTGGACCGTGGGCCGGGCCGGGGTGGCCGGCACGGGCGCCGAGGCCATCGGGGCTGGGGTCGGCGCGGGCTGGACCGTCGTGGGCTGGACGACGGCGGGCGGGGTGGTGATGCCGGTCGGGGTCGGCATGGTCGGGATCTTGGGGCGGAGCATGGCGGTTCTCCCTTCGGTCACTTGGTGGTGTTGTTGACGGCGTCGACGCCGGTGCGGGTGGTGGACTCGATGGCGGGGGCGAGGAAGGTGTCGGCGAGGAGGAAGCCGCCGAGGAGGAGCACGACGATGAGCCAGGTCGGCGGGCGCATGAGCTTGATGCCGAAGTAGCCGAAGATGGCGACGAGGACGATCAGCGGAAGTTCGACGTTCACGGCGGGTCTCCTTGGGTCAGTTGGCGCGGCAGCGGTGGGTGCGGGCGGCGAGCTGGGCGGCGGACTGGGTGGCGAAGTCGGCGGACCAGCCGCAGTTGTCGCGGGAGCAGACGGCGGCGTGCTCGGTGCGTCCGTGGCGGTCGCGGTGGGTGCCGATCTGCACGGGGCCGATCCGCATCACGGAGTGGAAGAAGTCGCGGGCAGGCATGGGCTGAACTCCTTGTTGTGTCAGGCGAGGTGGGCGGCGAGCTGGTCAGCCATCGGGCCGGGCAGGCCCAGGCGATCGCGCAGGGTGGCGGCATCAATCGGCGTGCCGGTCGTAGCGCGGTGGGCGTCGGCGAGCTTGCGGGCGTGGTCCACGAGGGCGGGCGGTACATCCACCGGAGGCGGCGCGGCGGGCAGCGCCGGTACAGGCTCTGAAGGCTTGACTGCGTCCGGCTCAGGGGCGGGGGCGGGTTCGGCCGGCACGGTCAACGGCTCGACCACCGGCAGCGGCTCCACAGGCTCAGCGTCGGCAGCGGCCGGAGCGGTGGGTGCGTGGACGAGGAGGGTGCCGCCGAGGAAGGCCAGGGCGGGCCAACCGGCGACGAGGATGCGCAGCCAGTCGGGCACGTCGTTGAGGTCGAGCAGGCCCGCGGTGGCGACGTTGGCGCCGAGTGAGGCAGTGAGGGCGACGGCGAACCAGGTCCATGCGGCGCGGGCCGGTTCGCCCTGGGCCCGCAGGATGCGCAGGCGTCGCCAGGCGGCGACGAGCAGCAGGTCGACGGAGACGGGATAGGCCCACGCCTTCCAGCCGTCCTGTCCAGCAGCGGCGGCGAGGTCGTGCAGGTGGGCGAAGGACAGCGCCCCTGCGATGACGGCTTGCACGAGCACGGCGTCCAGGCGGATCGAGCGGATCACGGTCTTCACCTCCTTGAGGTGGTTGGGCCGGGGCCGGGCGAGGCGCGAGGGCCGGTCGCCGGGCCCCGGCGGTCCGTTTCAGGCATGGCGGGGGTAGGGACATGGCGCGTAAGTGGTCGCGCCGACCGAGAGGGGAGCGGGTCAGGCAGTGACGGGCTTGGCAGCCGTTGCAGGTGCTGGGGTCTCAGCCGGGACCAGGTCCGGGAGCACCGGGCGGAAGGATTCCAGGCCATCGAGCGCGGGTGTGCGGTGGGCGTGCGCGGTGCAGGCGTTCACGGCCTGCCGCATCGTCGTGAACGGCGTACGGATGCGGACCCAGCCGCCCGTGGAGTCCCCGGCCACTGCCATGCCGGGCCGTTCGACCGGGATCTGTGTGGTCGCGAGTACGGCGTCGGGGGAGATGTCGCCGAACGCCATCTTGGCGGAGGCTTCGTCGTTGACCCGGTGCGAGATACGGCCGGTGAGCTGGGCACGGAGCATGGTGATGCCGTCGCCGAGTTCGGCGCCGAAGCGCTGTCCGCAGATCTCCACGTAGATGCCGGCGGCGCGGCCGAGTTGGACGAGGCGGACCAGGGCAGTGATGATCCGCTCGCGGCGCTTCTTCTCCGCGGTGTTGGAGAACAGGGCCAGTTCGGCGACCTCGTCGACCAGGAGGACGACGGGCACGGGCCGCAAGTGTTCGGGTAGGCCCCAGATGTCGGCGGTGATCTCCGCATCGGGGGTGTCCGCGCTGATCCTCTGCTCGCGCCGGATCACCTGGTACGTGTCGGCCATCCGGGAAACGAGGGCTTCGAGTAGATCGGCTGCATCGTCGGGGTTGTCGGCCAGTGCAGAGAACCGGCGTGCCAGCGGGGCGAGTTCCACCCCCTGCTTGCAGTCGATGCCGACCAGGGCGACATGCTGCGGCGCGAGTTCTTTGACCAGGTGGCGCTGGTAGACGGACTTGCCTGACTTGGTCGCGCCGAGGTTCAGCGAGTGCGGAACCTCCTGATAGTTGCGGTAGTGGACTTCTCCGTCCTCCCGCAGCGCGACCGGGATGCGCAGCCCTTCCCGCTCGACCTTGGCGGGCATCTGCACCCGCTGGAGCACGTCGTAGCCGGTCATGCGCAGCTCGACCACGCCCGACTTGATCTCACGAGAGGTGATGCCGTGCATGGCGAACGAGTGCCGCAGCCGGTCCGTGGAGGCCGCGAAGTCGAACGCGTCCTGACCGGGTTGGAGCTTCAGCCGCAGCACCAGGCCAGTGCGGGTCGGGCGGATCCGCAGAATGCGCGGCGGCCGGGACTCGGGTGCCGGACGGTTGGTGAGCCGGGCGAGCGTGAGCCGCAGCCGGGACGGCGGAACGGTCAGCCCGCAGGCGTCCATGACCGAGGCGTACCGGACGACCACCCGGACCACGGCCAGCGTGACGCCGATGCTCAGCCAGTACCAGGCCGGGCGCAGCCGCCGCAGCACCAGAGCCGCGACGACGGCGACCAGGGCTAAGACGAGGAGCGTGTTCGTCGACATCCCGCTCAGCCCTTCGAGGACGGAGCGACCAGCGCGACCGCGCGGAACGCGATGCCGAACCGCTTCTCACCGTTGAAGGTGTTCTCCCAGTCCCGCGCCTTGAGGCCGACGACCTTGACCGGCATACCGAGCGTGATCCCCTCCGGGACACCGGTCTCCGGGATCGAGACGGTGTAGAGGTTCGCCTCACCCTCGTCCGCGATGGTCAGGCCGACCGTCATCATCTTCGCGCCGGTCTCCCGGTCGACCGCGATCTCTCCGGTCTGCTTGTTGATGACCTTCGCCTTGGGCTCGACGGCGACGAAGACGACAGCGGTCGAAGTGTCGATCTTGAACGATGACATGATGGAAGCTCCCTGATAGGGGCGGAAGCGGCGGCTTGCTTGGCGGTAGGGCGCCGCTTCTGCGTTGGCTTGTGGGAGTCCTGCGAGAGCACCGCAGGACGTTCGCGTTCCAACTGGTGCGCACCAGTAGGTTGCATCTGGTGCGCACCAGCTGTCAAGCGTTGTCGCGATCCGGCTTCTCAACTCGCCTTCCTGCGACGCTTCTAGAGAACCGCGCCAGCCAACTGCTCGGTAGTCAACAGAGGTTCACTGGCGCACCGTTAACCCGGCCTGTTAACCCCTGACGACCTGCGCCGATGTGAGGCATGCTGCTGTAGAGCTGTCATACGTTCGGGGGCGGTACAGGTGTCCAACCGGCTGCGAGAGGTGAGGAACGGGCGCGAGTGGTCACAAGCGCGCCTTATTCACGAGATCGAGCAGTACGCGAGACGGCATGCGCTCGATGTCGGGTCGACCGCCAGCCTGCGTGTCTACGTCTCCGAGTGGGAGAACGGCAGGCGAGCCATCAGCGAGCGCTACTCGCAGATCCTGCGCCCGGTCCTGGGCGTAACTGACGAGGAGCTGTTCGGCCGGCACGCGCCAGCGGCGCCATCCCCAGCAGTGGGCGGTTACGACGAACTGATCAGCCGTATCGACTCGGCTCGCAGCGTCAGTCTCACGATGGTGAAGACCTTCATGGACCAGACCGAGTTGCTGCGCACAGTGGACCGTCAGATGGGTGCCGCGGCGCTTGTCGATCAGATGACGGGCCACCTGGCGACCCTTGAGGACGCTCTCACATTCGCCGTTCTTCCTGAGACTCGCCGCCCTGTTGCTCTCGCTCTGGCCGGAGCCGCCACACTCGCGGCCTGGCAGGCTCTCGATGCCGGAGGCGTCGAAAGAGCTTGGCGTCACTACGAGTTGGGCAAGCGGGCAGCGCAGGAGGCAGGCGAGCCGATGTATCTGGCGCACGCCACAGCCGAGCAGGCGTATGTCCTTAGCGACGCAGGCCGCCCAGAGACAGCGGTCGCTCTCGTACGCGAAGCGCAGCGGCTGGGCGGAAGCAAGATGTCGCCGCGGTTGCAGGCATGGCTATACGCCGCGGAGGCCGAGCTGTGTGCCAACGCAGGCTTGGTGGACGACTGCCGGCGAGCACTCGAAAGGGCGGACGCTGCGCTCCCCGATGGTTCCGAAGTACGCGACCCGGACATGGTCAGCATCTTCTTGAACGGCGGGCACCTAGCCCGGTGGCAGGGGAATTCGCTCGCGCTGCTAGGCGAAGACGATGCGCTCAGCAGTCTCTATACCGCCCTCGATGAAGCCGACCCGACGTTCATCCGCGCCACGTCAGGGTTGCGATGCAACCTTGCCCAAGCTCACCTGGCACGCGAGGAACATGCCCAGGCGCAGGAGCACCTACAGGAGGCACGCTTGTTGGCGAAGCGGACGGGATCCGTTCGCTACTTGCGCCGTATCGAGCAGCTCACGCAGAGGCTGTAGGGGCTCCCTGCCCACGCGAGGCGAGGACGTGTAGCAGCGCCACGAGGGTTCCGGATCCCATCAGCTCATCCCTGGCCATGAGGCCTGCGATGTCCGAGAGCGGCACCCACGCGATGTGGCCTGCCTCCTCGATATCGGTGGGGTCGCCAACGTGCTGGGCGCCCTTGCCGACGAAGATTTCGTGTGGTGAATCGACCATGCCCACCATGGGCTGGTAGGTGACGACGTGGTCGAGGTGATCCGGGCGCCAGCCTGTCTCTTCCTCGACTTCGCGCAGGGCAGTCGTGTGCGGGTCTTCGCCTTCGTCGACGATGCCGCCGGGAAGCTCCCAGCCCCACTTGTCGGGGACGAAGCGATAGCGCCAGAGCATGAGCACGCGGTCTTGATCGTCCAGGACGGCGGCGATCGAGACGTGATGCAGCCGCACGACGTGATGCTCGAAGCGCTCGACGCCGGGCGGCTCGACGTCGACAAGCGCCAGCTTCACCCAGCGGTTGTCGTAAACGGTCCGCTCGCCGTGAATCTGCCAGGACTCCATTTCGGCCGGGCGCTCGACGCTCACGGAACGGGACGGCACCCGATAGGAGCTGCGGGCGTACGACTCGATGACCTTCTCGGCCACGAGCTTCGCCAGCACGGTACGCAGCTGCGTGCGGCCGATCTCGAGTTCCTTCTCAAGGGTGCGCTCAGAGGGCAGCTTTTCGCCGGGCTTGAGCCTGCCCGTGGCCACCCACTCGCGGATCGTGCGGTAGACCCGCTCCGACTTCGGTCCCATCCCTTGAGCCCACTCCCTGATGTCATCAGCTGGCGCGGACCAGCGTAGCCGCCAGGACTGACCGCCAACAGGTGACGATCACGGGCCCCACGGCTGCCGCGGAGGCGGTGAGTAGAAATCTTCTCTACGGGTTCAAGGCGGCTCGCTCCGCTCGCCGCGCGCTCCCCGGCGTCACCGCCGGGGACGACGCTCCTGTCTCCGCCCCGCTCCGTCCCCGGCTACGCCGGCCGCGCGACTAGAGCGAGACGTCTTGCCCGAGGTGAGAACGAGGCCGGCACGGGGCTGGGGCGGTCGGCTCCACGGCTTTAGGCAGCCACCATGGGGCGAGCCTCGAAGATCGGGGCCCACATCGGGCTTTAGCGGGCAGGTCCACAGACTGCCCGAGTCGCGGCAAGCTTACGGGCCCCGATCTCTCGCCCCATGGCAGCTCCCGCCCAAAGCCGCTACCCCGACCTGATGTCCAGCGTCCACTACGTATCGGCAGCGCCACCAGCTCCAACACCTCGGAGTACTACTCGCGCCGCGACAAGCATGGAATGCACAGCTTCAGGACTCATTGCCCACTTATCGGATCCACGCCGGTGAGGGATGGAGAGAAAGGAACCGCTCACCTTCGAATCAACAACCGCCCCCTTGACTATAAACGGCTTAATTTCTTCAGGTTGAGGCGGCACGTAGATGGCCATGACGTCGCCGACTCCAACAGGCACGACATCTATACGCAAACCTTCCACGGGCGGAATGACGCGATCTCGAAGGATCTGCATATATCGCTGAACATTGAGCGACCCACGCCTGCAAGGAGTAACCCGTGCGAGCACATCATTTCCCGAGGAATCTTTCGATGAAGCTATTCCGATGACAATTAGGCCCCCCAGGTCGGAGTTGGCAAACGAGGCTACGTCGCAAGCGAACTCATACTTTTGCGACTCAGCGGCAATTCCATAGCTTTCCCGCTTCACCTCCAGCCATTCATTTTCAGCTTCCCCTAGAACCATCGCGGGAGCTCCAGCACCAACCAGCGCGTACGCTCCCGCAGGTGTCTTCAGGTTAAGCCGATCGTTCTGAAGGAGCATGGTCAGCGTGTCCGAGAAGGCCGCACACTGCAGCACCGTCCAGTCCAGGGGGAGGGCGACATGCAATTCAATCGATTCTGCCGGGCCGCAAAATCTAACCATGAGGACCTCGACGCCCCTCCTGGTGAAGTAATCAGTCAAGCGCTCGTCAAGCTCTACCCGATTCCTCGCTAGCACATAATCGACACTCAGGATGAGGGAAATTCGATCCTGATCCTCGCCGAGCAGTCCCAGAATCTCGTACCTAACGTCATTTTCGCCGTAAACTCGAATTCCATCCGGTGCGGACCCGAAGAGGATGAACGAAGCCGGGACGCCATCCTCGGTCCCTGTCCCTCTTCCAGCATCTCTTAGGAAATCCCGAATCTGGTGAAGTGTTACTTCGCCAACTCGATCGCGAGGGACATCGAATTCATTCGACCTGTCGGCTGTCGTAGACCAGCCGTCACTCAGCTCCAGACGGTTGTTCGATCTGTTGAACTGAATCTGCATTTCCGCCCCCGTAGCCGTCTGCGACAGACTTGACGTCTGACCTTAGCCGCCGAACGCCCGCCCTGTGCCCCGAGTGCAAACAGCCGTTGAGGGCTGGCGGATTCGTCCTCTCCCGCCGGAAGGACGATGGCGCGCGAGCATGCCGCATGCTGTGGCGGTGCTCCGGCCGGCACGTCTGGTGGAAGCGGGCAGATCGTCCGGGCGATCCACTAGCGGTCTGCCCGCACTCAAGGCTCTTCCGGCCCTGACAGCTACGGCTGACACCAACGCACAGCCGCACCCCTGAGCGATCCGGCACGGCACTTTGGTGCCCCAGGAATACGTGAGGCTGAGTGCCAATGATCGAACTCCGAAGGCGGTGGTCAGAGGGCGTGCTGTACAGCAGCGGAGTACAGCAACCACGCCGACCGCAGCAGACCTTCAAGGCACCTGAGGAGCTGGCCGGGCAGCCTGGTAGACCTCAGTGACCGCCCCGCCGATAGTTCGCATCGAGGGGGTCTGGGGTTCAAATCCCCACAGGTCCACCGCAGCTGAGAGCCCCGATCGGAGAGATCCGATCGGGGCTCTTCGGCGTTCCGGTGCGGAGCCTCGGGGTCGGCGGCGGAAGAGGCGTACGTCACACGCCGGGACGCGCCTGCCCTGCGGTGACGCGCCCCTGCGGGCGTCCAGGCCGGGCGGCGCCCAGGCCGCGTGGCGCAGCATCGCGCGGACTGTCGCGCAGGGCGGGTGGCGAGGCGCAGCGCCGCGGTGGGGCCAGTTGCCTGCCCGTGCCACCGGCTCGTGAACAGCGGCTCCGCAGGCGAACTGCGTCAGGAGACCGGGGACTTGCCGCCCCGGGGTGGCGGACCGTGAGCCGGTCCGGCATCCCGGGGCGGGACCTCAGGAGGTCTGGGCCTTGTCGTAGACCGCCTTCGCCTCGTTGCCGAAGTACGGGCCGAACATCCGGTTCGGCAGGAAGGTGTAGCCGAAGCTGTTCACCGAGACCTGGAGGCCGGTGCCGGTCGCCTCGCTGAACGAGGTGAACCACGGGCCGCCGCTGGAGCCGCCGGTCATGTTGCAGCCCAGACTGTGGTCCTGCGAGAAGAGGAAGTCCTTCGAGCTGTTGCCGCTGCAGTGGATCAGCTTGCTGCCGTCGTACGGATCGGCGGCGGGGAAGCCGAAGGCGTACATCGCCTTGTTGTAGCCGCCGTTGAACTGCAGGCCCTGCGCGCCGACGGTCTGGGCGAGCGTCTTGCCGTTCAGCGGGGCGACGACGGCCGCGCCGACGTCGTAATTGATGTCCTCGCTCGCGGCCCACTGGTCGGTCGCCAGGGTCTTCGTCGCGCTCCACTGCCCGTACGGGGCCTGGCCGTTGTTGTAGGCGGGCACGAAGACCCAGTTGGTGTGCCAGGAGCCCTGGTACTTCACGCAGTGGCCGGCGGTGATGACCGTGCTGCCGTTCTGGCTGGTGACCGAGTTGCCTGAGCAGGACGCCGTACGGCCCTGGAAGGTGAAGAACACCCGGCCCGACGTCTTCACGACGGCGCCGCCGCCGGTCCAGGGGCCGCCCGGCTGCGGGAACGCGGTCGGCGCGACGACCGTCTTCTTGCCCCCGGGCTCGGGGGCCTTGAGTGCGCCGGGGACCGTGCGGACCAGGTCGAGCGGTGTGGCGCCGCGCATGCGGTCGGCGGTCCAGAAGCCCTGCGGCGCCTGCTGCGGGGCGAAGGACGCGGGGGGCGGGGTGGACGGGGGAGAGGGAACGGGGGCCGCGCCGGCGGAGGTGGCCGACAGGGCCCCGGCCAACAGGGTCGTGACGGCCAACACGGTGGTGGCCGCGGTGCGATGGCGTCTCACGCAGGTCTCCTTCTGCCGTACCCGCCCGGTGGCGCACGAGGGCGGGGTGGGGGACGAGGCGGTGCGGAAGGACGTGCGTGAGGCAGGGTGCCACGAACAGCGTGGTTATGTCAGGAGCGCGTCAAAGACTTGGCCATGCACACACTGTTCTCGTAGCAGCGGTAGTGGCCGAATTTCGCGCAGGGTTCGTACCCGCTGGAGATGTAGAGCGCTATCGCCTCGGGCTGCATGTCGCCCGTCTCCAGGACCATCCGGGAACGGCCGGCGGCGCGGGCGTCCTCCTCCAGGGCGGCGAGGATGCGGCGGGCAAGGCCGAGCCCGCGGGCCTCGGGGACCACGTACATGCGCTTCAGCTCGGCGTCGCCGTCCGAGTACCCCTCCGGGTTCTCGTCCTGGGTGCGCCAGCCGCCGGTGGCCACGGGGCGGTCGTCGGCGTCGTACGCGATGAGATACAGGCCACTCGGCGCCGCGAACATCGAGGCGTCGAGCGGGGTGGCGTCACCCCCCTCCCCGTACCGCTCGATGTACTCGAGCTGGACCTCGTCATTGAGTTTCACGGCGTCGGGGTGGTCGAAGGCCACGACTCTGAGCTGCATGCCGAAAAGCGTACGGGCATGCGAAGGGGAGCCGGGCGGCGCGGGCCCGGTTCAGGGGTCGGTAGGGTGCCGGAATGCTCACCGTGACTTCCGTGAACGTGAATGGACTGCGCGCCGCCGCGAAGAAGGGCTTCGGCCCGTGGCTGGCGGGCTCCTCCGCCGACGTGGTCTGCCTCCAGGAGGTACGCGCCGAGGCCGGCCAGCTGCCGGCCGAGGTGCGCAGCCCGGAGGGATGGTTCACGGTGCATGCCCCGGCCGCCGCCAAGGGGCGCGCGGGCGTCGCGCTGTACACGCGGCGCGAGCCGGACCAGGTGCGGATCGGCTTCGGGTCGAGCGAGTTCGACGGCAGCGGCCGGTACGTGGAGGCCGATCTGCCAGGCGTCACCGTCGCGAGCCTGTACCTGCCGTCGGGTGAAGTGGGCACGGAGCGGCAGGACGAGAAGATGCGGTTCATGGACGCGTTCCTGCCGTATCTGAAGGAACTGCGGGAGCGGGCGGCGGCGGACGGCCGCGAGGTCGTGGTCTGCGGCGACTGGAACATCGCCCACCAGGAGGCCGACCTCAAGAACTGGAAGGGCAACCGCAAGAACTCGGGCTTCCTCCCCGAGGAGCGCGACTGGCTCACGCGGGTGTACGACGATGCCGGATACGTGGACGTGGTGCGCGCCCTGCACCCCGACCAGGAGGGCCCCTACTCGTGGTGGTCGTACCGCGGGCGGGCCTTCGACAACGACACCGGCTGGCGCATCGACCTCCAGGTGGCGACGCCCGGGCTGGCGCGGCGGGCCGTGAAGGGGTGGGTGGAGCGGGCCGCGACGCACGGCGAGCGCTGGAGCGACCACGCGCCGGTGAGCGCCGTCTACGAACTCTGAGAGGGCTCCGGCCGGTCCGGCTCGTCGTCCGGCCCGTTGGCCGGGGCGCCGGCCGGCTCGGCGTCCGCGGCTCCGGCCGGGCCCGGGTGCTCGTGACCCCGGTGCTCCAGGCCAGGTGAGGGCTTGCGCAGGCGCCGGTCCATCGCCATCGACAGCTCCGCGTCGACCACGCTCTTGGCCAGCGGCCGCAGGCGCTCCAGCTCCGACTCCGCGCTGTGGGCGGTCAGGACGTCGATGAACAGCTCGGCCAGCGCGTCCGCATGGGTGCGGACCCGGCGTCCGGCCTCCAGGACCGCCGAGAGCGGCACTCCCTCCCGCACCAGCTCGGCCGAGACGTCCAGGAGCCGGCGGCTGATGTGGACGATTTCGTCGCCGTCGGTCGCCAGGTAGCCCAGTTCCAGCGCCTTCGCGAAGTTCTCGGGGGTGACCTCGCCCTCGAAGTAGTCGGCGAGGGCCTCGGGGGTGAGCCGGACCGGGGTCTCCTCGGTGGGTTCGCCGAGGCCGAGGACCTCGCCGACGTCCCGTCCGCTCTCGAACGCGGTCGCGAGGTCCGCGATGCCGGTGAGGGTGTGACCGCGCTCCAGCAGGGCGGCGATCGTCCGCAGCCTGGCCAGGTGGTGTTCGTCGTACCAGGCGATGCGGCCCTCGCGGCGCGGCGGCTGTATCAGGCCGCGCTCGCGGTAGAACCGCAGGGTGCGCACCGTGATGCCGGCCTCCTTGGCCAATTCCTCCATGCGGTACTCGCGCGCCTCAGTCACAGCAGCAGCCTATGTTGTACCGCCGGTAACTTGTCGGGCTCCACCCCTACCGCTCGGTAGGGAGCTGCTCTACCCTCCCAACCATGCCAGTGATTGCTGGCAGTTTCTTTGACGGTACGGCGATCCGGGACGTTCAGCGGTTTCAGCGGGAGGCAGCGGCATGAGCGAGCAGCACGAGCACGTACGAGTGGCGGTGATCGGATCCGGATTCGGTGGCCTCGGTGCCGCGATCCGGCTGCGCCGCGAAGGCATCACCGACTTCGTCGTCCTGGAGCGCGCGGACTCGGTCGGCGGCACCTGGCGTGACAACGACTACCCGGGCTGCGCCTGCGACGTGCCCTCGCACCTCTACTCGTTCTCCTTCGCGCCCAACCCCGACTGGCCGCGCACCTTCTCCGGGCAGGAGCACATCCGCGCCTACCTGGAGCACGTCACCGACACCTTCCGCCTCCGCTCCCATCTGCGCCTGAAGCACGAGGTGCTGATGATGCGCTGGGACAACGACGCCCTGCGCTGGGACATCGAGACCTCTCGCGGCCGGTTCACCGCGGACGTCGTCGTCTCCGCGACCGGGCCGCTGTCCGACCCGAAGATGCCCGACGTCCCGGGCCTGGCCGGCTTCCCGGGCAAGGTCTTCCACTCCGCGCGCTGGGACCACGACTACGACCTCACGGGCAAGCGCGTGGCCATGATCGGGACCGGCGCGTCCGCGATCCAGATCGTTCCCTCGATCCAGCCGAAGGTGGGCCGGCTGACCCTGTTCCAGCGCACGCCCCCGTGGGTCATGCCGCGCGTCGACCGCAGGATCTCCGGGGCCGAGCGCTGGCTGCACCGCACGCTGCCGTTCACCGGGGCCGCGCGGCGCGGGCTGCTCTGGGGCATCAGGGAGCTCCAGGTCCAGGCGTTCACCAAGCGGCCCGGCGAGCTCGGGATCGTCGAGCGGCTGGCCAAGGCCAACATGGCCAAGGCGATCAAGGACCCGGCGCTGCGGGCCAAGCTGACGCCGTCGTACCGCATCGGCTGCAAGCGCATCCTGCTCTCCAGCACCTACTATCCGGCGCTCGCCCAGCCCAACGTGGACGTCGTCGCGTCCGGGCTGGCCGAGGTACGCGGCTCGACCGTGGTCGCCGCCGACGGCACGGAGAGCGAGGTCGACGCGATCGTGTTCGGCACCGGGTTCCACGTCACCGACATGCCGATCGCCGAACGCGTCGTCGGCGCCGAAGGGATCACGCTGGCGGAGGCGTGGAAGGACGGCATGGAGTCGCTGCGCGGCGCGTCCGCCGCGGGCTTCCCCAACTTCATGACGATCATCGGCCCGAACACCGGGCTGGGGAACTCCTCGATGATCCTCATGATCGAGTCGCAGCTGAACTACATGGCCGACTACATGCGGCAGCTCAGCCTGCTCGGCGAGGGGAGTGTCCTCGCCGCCCGGCCCTCCGCCGTGCATGCCTGGAGCCGGCGCGTGCAGGAGCGGATGAAGCGCACCGTGTGGAACACCGGCGGCTGCACCAGCTGGTACCTCGACGCGGGCGGCCGCAACACCACGATCTGGCCGGGCACGACCACCGAGTTCCGCAGCGCGACACGGCGGGTGGACCTCGCCGAGTACGAGGTGATCCGCGCCCGGAAGGCACCCGGCGGAACGGTCGAGGCGACGAAGAACGCGAAGAGCGCGGAGGTCGTCGCATGAGCCGCCTTTTCCGGCGCACCGACGCGCCCCCCGTCCCCGACCGCGAACTGACGGCGCTGTCCGCCGACGGCTCCCGCCTCCATGTCGAGGTCCACGGGAGCAAGGACGCACCGGCCGTGGTCCTCGCCCACGGCTGGACCTGCTCCACCCTCTTCTGGGCGGCCCAGATACGCGACCTCGCCGCCGACCACCGCGTCGTCGTGTACGACCAGCGGGGCCACGGCCGCACCCCCGCGGGGCCCGTCGGCACCGAGAAGCTCGCCGACGACCTGGAGGCCGTGCTCGCGGCCGCACTCGCCCCGGGCGAGCAGGCCGTCCTCGCCGGCCACTCCATGGGCGGCATGACGATGATGGCCGCCTCCCGGCGTCCCGGCTTCCGCGAGCACGCCGCCGCGGTGCTGCTGTGCAGCACGGGCAGCGCCGGGCTCGTCGCCGAGTCGCTGGTCCTGCCGATGCGGCCCGGTCCGCTGCGCACCCGGCTCACGCACCTGGTGCTCGGCGCGCGCGCCCCGCTCGGGCCGGTCACACCGCTGTCCCGGCGCATCCTCAAGTACGCGACCATGGGCCCCGGTTCGTCGCCGGAGCGGGTCGACGCGTGCGCCCGCATCGTGCACGCCTGCCCCCGGACGGCCCGCGTGGCGTGGTCGCACGTGCTCGGCGAACTCGACCTCGACGAGGGCGTACGGGCGCTGACCGTGCCGACCGTGGTGGTCGCGGGCACGGTGGACCGGCTCACGCCGCTGGTGCACGCCAAGCGGCTCGCCCTCGACCTGCCGCACTGCGTCGAGCTGGTCGAACTCGCCGGCATGGGACACATGACACCGGTCGAGGCGCCCGAGGCGGTCACCGGGAAGATCCGTGAGCTGGCCGGTACGTACCTGACCACGAAGGAGGAGGCCGCATGAGCAGGAAGAGCCTGGAGGGGCAGGTCGCGGTCGTCACCGGCGCCGCGCGCGGCGTCGGTGAGCTGCTGGCCCGCAAGCTGTCGGCCCGCGGGGCGAAGGTCGCGCTCGTCGGCCTCGAACCGGACGAGCTGAAGAAGGTGGCGGCGCGGCTGCACACCGAGTGCGACCACTGGTACGCGGACGTCACCGACCACGAGGCGATGGCGCGGGTCGCGCAGGAGGTCAAGGAGCGATTCGGCAAGGTCGACATCGTCGTCGCGAACGCGGGCGTGGCGGCGGGCGGCCCGTTCACCGACTCCGACCCGGTCTCCTGGCGGCGCGTGATCGAGGTCAACCTGATCGGCAGCGCCGTGACGGGGCGGGCGTTCCTGCCCGTGCTGGTGGAGAGCCGCGGCTACTTCCTCCAGATCGCGTCACTGGCAGCGATCACGCCGGCTCCGATGATGTCCGCGTACTGCGCGTCCAAGTCGGGCGTGGAGGCGTTCGCGCACTGCCTGCGCGCCGAGGTCGGCTACCGGGGCGTGAAGGTCGGCGTGGGCTACCTGTCCTGGACGGACACGGACATGGTGCGTGGCGCGGACCAGGACGACGTGATGCGCGACCTGCGCAAGCGGCTGCCGTGGCCGGCAAACCGCACGTATCCGCTGGGCCCGGCGGTGGACCGGATCGTGGCCGGGATCGAACGCCGCTCGGCCCATGTGTACGCGCAGTGGTGGCTGCGGGGCATGCAGTCGGTGCGCGGCTACCTGCCCGCGGTCATCGGGACGGTCGGGCAGCGCGAGATGCGGCGGTTCGCGCCGCGGCTCGCCGGCGTCTCGAAGGGCCTGGTGGGAGCGGGCGGAGCGGCGGACGAGTCGGTCCGCGCGCCGGACGTCTCCGCGCGGTAGCGCGGCCCCCGCTGATCGAAATGCGCACCGTGTTCCCGCGTGCAAGGCTGAGGTGGGTGCCGGGCCCTTCACGGGTGTGCCCGCCCCCGACCTCCTCATCCTTCCGGGAGTGACGTCTCATGGGAATGCCGGACCAGTCCAAGGAAAAGGCGCAGGAGAGCGCCGATCGGGCGCAGCAGAAGGCGCAGGGCGGCGGCCGGGCCGAGCAGCCGTCGAAGCGCACGGGCCAGGACCGCGACAAGGAACCGCAGCGGGGGACGGGGCCGGACGACGCACGGGACGCACAGGAGGCGATGCAGGAGGCCCTGGACCGGTTCAACCAGGACTACGACGCCTGAACGACGAAGCCGCGCACCACGAAACCGCGCACCACGAAGGCGCACCCACGGCGGGTGCGCCTTCGTCGTGCGCGGCCCCGGTCACCGCTCCCGCGGGGGCAGTTCGGGGCGGCGCAGGTCGGGGACCGAGGAGTGGTCCGGGGGGATCGCCGCGGGCGAGGACTTCAGCATGTCGAGCGCCAGCTGGACCGCGTCCTCCATGTCGGTGTGGCGGCCCTCGGCCCAGTCCAGCGGGGTGCGCAGCGAGTTCAGGTCCGGTTCGACGCCGTGGTTCTCGATCGACCAGCCGTACGCGTCGAACCAGGCGGCGTTCATCGGCACCGTGATCACCGTGCCGTCGCCCAGCCGGTGCCGGCCCGTCATGCCGACCACGCCGCCCCAGGTGCGACTGCCCACCACCGGCCCCAGGTTCAGCAGCTTGAAGGCGGCGGTGATCATGTCGCCGTCCGACGACGTCGCCTCGTCGGTGAGCGCGACGACCGGGCCGCGCGGCGCGTTCGAGGCGTACGAGACGGGCTCGGCGTTGCGGGTCAGGTCCCAGCCGAGGATCTTGCGGGTGAGCTTCTCGACCACCAGCTCGCTGATGTGTCCGCCCGCGTTGCCGCGCACGTCCACGATCAGCGCCGGGCGCGACACCTCCATGCGCAGGTCCCGGTTGAACTGGGCCCAGCCGGAGCCGCCCATGTCGGGGATGTGGAGATAGCCGCACTTGCCGTCGCTCAGCTCCCGTACGACCTCCCGCCGTTTGGCCACCCAGTCCTGGTAGCGCAGCGGGCGTTCGTCGATCAGCGGGACGATCGCCACGCGGCGCGGGTGCGCCTCGCCGCCATCCGCTGCTTCCGCGGACAGGAAGGTGAGTTCGACCGTGGTGCCGCCCGCGGCCGACAGCATCGGGTAGGGGCCCGTGACCGGATCAACCGGCCGCCCGTCGACATGGGTGAGGACCGCGCCCTCGCGGATGCCCGTACCGGCCAGCGGCGAACGGGCCTTGGAGTCGGACGAGTCACCGGGCAGGATGCGCTTGACCACCCACCTGCCGTCGCGGCACACGAGGTTGGCGCCGAGCAACCCCATCGCGCGCTGGTAGTGCGGCGGCCCCTCGTTGCGCCGCGCCGGGGTGACGTAGGCGTGGGAGGTGCCCAGTTCGCCGAGCACCTCGCGGAGCAGGTCGGCGAACTCGTCGGGCGACGCGACCCGTTCGACCAGCGGCCGGTACTGCTCCAGCACCGCGTCCCAGTCGATGCCGCACATGTCCGGGTCCCAGAAGTAGTCCCGGATCAGCCGGCCCGCCTCACCGTACGCCTGGCGCCACTCGGCCGGCGGGTCCGCCTCGTGCAGGATGCGGCGCATGTCGAGGTAGACCGTCGAGTCGCCGTCGCCGGGCTCCGTCGCGGGCACCGCCCGCAGCTCGCCCTCGTCGACGACCACCAGCCGGCTGCCGTCGCCGCTCACCGCGAACCAGTCGAGGTGGCCGACCAGTTCCGTCCTGCGCGCCTTGGACAGGTCGAAGTGCTCCAGTGTCGGGCGCCCCGAGATGTCGGCCGGATTGGCGAACGTCTCGCCCAGCGCGCCCGAGATGGGCCAGCGCAGCCACACCAGTCCGCCGCCGCTCACGGGACGCAGCGCCGAGTACTTGGAGGCCGTGACGGGGAACGGCACCACCCGGTTCTCCAGGCCCTCGATCTCGACCATCGCCGAGTGGTCGCCGGAGTCCTCCAGCGGGTCGAGACCGCCCGCGGCCGGCCGGCCCTCCGGTGTGAGCGCGAAGGGCGAGGGCGTCGTCGACGACAGCGGCACCAGGTAGGGGCGGCAGCCCAGCGGGAACGACAGGTCGCCGGTGTGCACGTCGTACACCGGGTCGAAACCGCGCCAGGACAGGAAGGCGAGATAACGGCCGTCCCGGGTGAAGACCGGGTTCTCGTCCTCGAAGCGGCCGTTGGTGACGTCGACGATGGTGCGGTCCGCGATGCGGGCCATCCTGATCTGCCGCAGCGAGCGGCCGATGCCCGGCTGCGACCAGGTCAGCCAGCCGCCGTCCGGCGAGAACGCCAGGTCCCGCACCGGGCCGTTGTCGGAGCGGACCAGTTCGGTGACCTCGCCGGTGCCCTCCTCCGACGCGTCGACCAGCAGCAGCCGTCCGTCGTGCGAGGCGACCGCGATCCGCTCCCCGTCGGGGTCGGGCACCAGCTCCAGCACGCGGCCCAGTCGGCCCTGCGCCAGCCGCCGGGGCGCGCGGTCGCCGCTCGCCCGCGGAAGGTAGGCGATCTCCAGGGCGTCGTCGCCTTCCGCGTCGGTGACGTACGCGACCCGGCCGTTGTCGAGCATCTCCGGCATCCGCACCCGTACGCCCGGTGTGTCGGAGATCGTGCGTGCTGGGCCGTCGCGATGGGTGAGCCAGTAGAGGCTGCCCCGGACGCCCACCGCGCTCGCCCGGCCGGTCTCGTCGACGGACAGGCCGTCCACGTTGCCCGCGGCCGGGACCTGGTACACGCGCCGCCCGGCGCGCTGGCCGCCCAGGCGTACCTCCAGCTTGCGCGGCACGGAATCCGGTGCGAGCCCGTCGACGATCCACAGTTCGCCGGCGCACTGGTAGACGATCCTGCGGCCGTCGCTGGAGGCGTGCCGGGCGTAGAACGCGTCGTGGTCGGTGTGGCGCCGCAGTCCGGTCCCGTCGGGCAGGCACGAGTACAGGTTGCCGACGCCCTCGTGGTCGGAGAGGAACGCGATCCGGCCGCCCTCCTCGGGCGACCAGCGGTCGGCTCCGGGCCCGCGGATGAACATCGGGCAGTCCAGCTGGCCGTCCAGATCGGGCAGCAGCCGCTTGCCGTGCAGCCACAGCCGGCCCGTCGCCCCGCCCCGGTACCGCTTCCAGGCGGCGGGCTCGTAGGGGGGCCTGCCCGTGAGCAGCATCGTGCGCCGCTCGCAGCCCGCACCGCCGGCGTGGGTGGGGCCCTCGGCCAGGTCCGTGACGGCGATGTCGGACACGGGGCCCCAGGGCAGACGCCCGCCGGGCTCGCCGTCGGTCGGCACGCTGTAGGCCCAGGAGAAGTACGAGAAGGGCTGGCCGTGCGAGGAGACGGCGAGGATCTGGCCGTCCGGCGTCCAGCCGCAGACCCGGGTGTCGGTGGAGCCCCAGTAGGTGAGCCGGCGCGCGGGCCCGCCGTCGACCGGCGCGAGGTGGATCTCCGGATCGAGACTGCGCCAGTTCGTGTAGGCGATGTGGCTGCCGTCGGGGGAGAACCGGGGGTGGCCGACTCTGGTCCGGTCCACGGTCAGGCGCCAGGCGCGGCCCGGCCGCTGCCCCTCCGGGACCAGGGGCGCGACCCACAGGTCGTCCTCGGCCGCGAAGCACAGCAAGTCGTCGTGCAGATGCGGGAAGCGGAGATACGCCACGTGGTCGCTCACCCCCCAATGCTTTCCGCGCCCGGCAGGCGCGGCAACTCGGACCGTGCGAATCCCGGGCGGGCAGCGGCGTGACCCAGGACACAAGCGAAACGGTTTCGTTTCGCTGCCGTACGGGAGTACCTTCGAGGTGTACGAAACAGTTTCGTTCGGCAGCGATCGAGGAGGCCGACATGACGCGCAGCCGGCTCACCCCCGAGCGCGAGGCAGAGCTGTACGAAGCAGTGCTCGACCTGTTGCGCGAGGTCGGCTACGACGCCCTGACCATGGACGCCGTGGCCGGGCGCACGCGGTCCAGCAAGGCCACGCTCTATCGCCAGTGGCGGAGCAAGCCCGAGCTGGTCGCCAAGGCGCTGAGGCACAGCAAGCCGGTGCATGTCGGCGACATCGACACCGGCACGCTGCGCGGCGACTTCCACGCGATGCTCGCCCGCACCGACGACTGCCGTATGGAGAAGGACTCCGCGCTGATGCGGGGTCTGGCCCAGGCGGTCCACGCCAACCCCGATCTGCACGAGGCCCTGCGCGAGCTGCTCATCGAGCCGGAGATCACCGGACTCGACGTGCTGCTGCGACGGGCCGTGGACCGGGGGGAGATCAGGGCGGACAACCCCGCCCTGGGATACGTCCCGCACATGTTCCTCGGCGCTGTCGTCGCCCGGCAGCTCATCGAGGACCGTGCGCCCGACCGGGCCTTCCTCATCGACTACCTCGACGCCGTGGTCTTCCCCGCCCTCGGCGCCTGACCCCCCGGACACCCGCAGTCCCCGCGGGTCCCTCGGAGTCCCACCTCCGCGGACCGTCCCCTCTCCCCGGATCACCCCAGCACGATCCGCTCACCCAAGCACCACCTGACGCGCGCCGCTCTCGTCGTCGGGCCGGCTCCCCTGCCCTGTTCACCTCACACACGGGAGTAGCCCTCGTGGCCACGTTCCTCTACTCACTCGGACGGACCGCCTTCCGGCGCCGCCGTCTCGTCGCCCTGCTGTGGGTGGCACTGCTCGTGCTCGCCGGTGCCGGCGCGGCCTCCGCGCCCGCCGCCACGTCCTCGTCCTTCTCCATACCGGGCACGGAGGCGCAGCGGGCCTTCGACCTGCTGGAGGAGCGCTTCCCCGGCGGCAGCGCCGACGGCGCCACCGCCCGGGTCGTCTTCAAGGCGCCCGACGGCGGGAAGATGACCGACGCCGGTCCCAGGGAAGAGGTCGCACAGGCCGTCTCCGAGCTGAGGTCCGGCTCCGACCAGATCGCCTCCGTCACCGACCCGTACACCGCGCGGGCCGTGTCGAAGGACGGCTCGACCGCGTACGTCTCCGTCACCTACAAGGTCAACTCCATGGAGCTGACCGACGCCACGCGCGAGGCGCTGGAGGAGACCGGCACCGCGGCGCGTGACGCCGGGCTGACGGTGGAGATCGGCGGCGACGCGCTCCAGACCATGCCGGAGCAGGGCGCCGGCGAGATCATCGGCGTGATCATCGCCGGCATCGTGCTGGTCATCACCTTCGGCTCGCTGGTCGCCGCCGGACTGCCGCTGCTCACCGCGATCATCGGCGTCGGCATCGGCATCTCCACCATCACCGCCCTGGCGAGCGTCCTCGACCTCGGCAGCACCACCTCGACGCTGGCGATGATGATCGGCCTCGCGGTCGGCATCGACTACGCGCTCTTCATCGTCTCCCGCTACCGCGCCGAGCTGGCCGAGGGCCGCGAACACGAGGAGGCGGCCGGACGCGCGGTCGGCACCGCGGGCTCCGCCGTCGTCTTCGCCGGCCTGACCGTGGTCATCGCCCTCGTCGGCCTCGCCGTCGTCAACATCCCGATGCTCAGCAAGATGGGCTTCGCGGCCGCGGGCACCGTGCTCATCGCCGTCCTCATCGCCCTCACGCTGATCCCGGCGCTCCTCGGCTTCGCGGGCAAGCGGGTCCTCGGCCGCAAGGTCCGCAAGGGGAAGCCGGTCTCCGACAAGCCCAACGCGGGCACCCGCTGGGCGCGTTTCGTGATCCGCCGCCCGGTCGCCGTGCTCCTCGCCGGCGTCGTCGGTCTCGGCGCCGTCGCCGTGCCGGCCGCCTCGCTGGAGGTCGGCCTGCCCGACGACGGCTCGCAGCCGGTCAGCACCACCCAGCGCAAGGCGTACGACCTGCTGTCCGAGGGCTTCGGTCCCGGTTTCAACGGTCCGCTGATGGTCGTCGTCGACGGTGACAAGAGCGCCGCCGACCGCACGGTCGAGGTCGTCAGGGGGCTGGAGGGCGCCGCCGCCGTTACCCCGCCGACCCTCAACAAGGCCGGTGACACCGCGGTGATCACCGTCGTCCCGAAGGACAGGCCGTCCTCGGCCGCCACCGAGACCCTGGTGCAGGACATCCGCGACAAGAGCGGTGACGAGGTCCTGGTCACCGGCGCCACCGCGATGAACATCGACTTCTCGCAGAAGATGAACGACGCGCTGCTGCCCTATCTCGCGCTCGTCGTCGGCCTCGCGTTCCTGCTGCTGATGGTCGTCTTCCGGTCGGTGCTGGTGCCGCTCAAGGCCGCTCTCGGCTTCCTGCTCTCGGTCGTCGCGGCACTGGGCGCGGTCGTGGCGGTCTTCCAGTGGGGCTGGCTCGGTTCGCTGTTCGGTGTCGAGCAGACCGGCCCGATCATGTCGATGATGCCCATCTTCATGATCGGCGTGGTCTTCGGTCTCGCCATGGACTACGAGGTCTTCCTGGTCACACGCATGCGGGAGGCGTACGTCCACGGCGAGCGGCCCGGCGAGGCCATCGTCACGGGCTTCCGGCACGGGGCCCGGGTGGTGAGCGCCGCGGCCGTCATCATGATCGCGGTCTTCTCCGGCTTCATCGGCTCCAGCGAGCAGATGGTCAAGATGATCGGCTTCGGTCTGGCGATCGCGGTGTTCTTCGACGCCTTCGTGGTCCGGATGGCGATCGTGCCGGCGGTGCTGGCGCTGCTCGGACACAAGGCCTGGTGGCTGCCGCGCGCGCTGGACCGGGTGCTGCCCAACGTGGACGTGGAGGGCGAGAAGCTGCACAAGGAGCTCGCCGGGAAGCCGGGTGACCCGGACGAGGACCGCGAACTGGTCCGCGTCTGACCCCAAGGCCCTGCCCGGGGGCATCGTGCGGCGTGGTCGCCGCGACGCACGGGCCGGTGCGAGGTGATGGGCATCGCACCGGAGGAGCGGATCCCCGGACAGGCGGCGGCACCGTGGGGACGGGGGCCGTCGTGAGAGAGGTGGCCGTATCCGCCGGACCGGACGGATACGGCCACCTCTGCGTCTGCGCGGGATGCGGCCGCCTCGTGTGGCGTGCGCCAGGACGGTCAGGCAGGCGTCGGGGGCACCTCGGGCGACACGGCCGGGGCAGGCTCCGGGGGCGTCGCCACAGGCGATGCGGCCGGGGAGGACGCCGGGGGCGCCGAAGGTGCCGCGGCCGCGGCGGGAGCCTCCGTGGGCGCCCGGGCCGGCTGAGCTGCCGGGGCGGCCGCGTACGTGTGGCGCAGGAAGCGGCTCAGCGCCTTCGCGTCGAACTGCACCACCGCGACCCCGTCGCGTGTGTGGAACTCGACCACCGCCTGCACCCGGCCGCACGGCCAGATCTCGATGTCTCCCCGCCTGACCGGCGCGTTCAGCCCGCTCTCCAGCACCTCGCGCGGGAAGGTCCACTCCTTGCCGCTCGGGAACGAGAAGCACACCGTCTGCGGATCCTCGACGGGGTCGTAACTGAGCGAGACGCGTACGGCGCGGTACTGAGGAGCGTCCGTGACGATCCGGCCTCGTGCGTGTTCCATGACGGCGGGGGACATGGCTTGCTCCTCACACTCGTCTGCTTTGTTATCTAATGTCCCATATTTCGCTGGGACACTCGCTCCGCTTGCCGACCGCACTGTTCATCTGTGACCTGTGCGCTCTTGCAAGTGGTTTGCAAGAGGGCCCTATCATTTGGACGGTTATTCATCTGTCCGAAGCGGAGCTCTCCATGCATGTCCCCGACGGATTCATCAACGCGCCCGTCTCGGTGGCCGCCGGAGTCGTCGCCGCCGGCGCGGTCGCCGTCAGCCTCCGCGGCGCCCGCCGCGAGCTGGGCGGATCCACCGTCGCGCTCGCCGGCGCCGAGCGCACGGCACCGCTCGCCGGCCTCGTCGCCGCGTTCGTCTTCGCCGTGCAGATGCTGAACTTCCCGGTCGCTGCCGGCACCAGCGGGCACCTGCTGGGCGGCGCCCTCGCGGCCATCCTCGTCGGCCCGTTCACCGGCGTCCTGTGCATAGCCGTCGTGCTCCTGATGCAGGGCATCCTCTTCGCCGACGGCGGCCTCACCGCCCTGGGCATCAATATCACCGTGATGGGCGTCGTCACGGTCCTCGTCGCGTACGGGCTCTTCCGCGGTCTCGTCATGGTCCTGCCGCGCACCCGGCGCTCGGTGACCGTCGCCTCCTTCGTCGCCGCGCTGGCCTCGGTCCCGGCGGCCGCCGCCGCGTTCACGCTGCTCTACGCGGTCGGCGGGCTGACCGACGTGCCGATCGGCTCGGTCCTCACCGCGATGGTCGGCGTCCACGTCCTGATCGGCATCGGCGAGGCCGTGATCACCATGCTCACGGTGGGAGCCGTCCTCGCCGTGCGCCCCGACCTCGTGTACGGCGCGCGCGGCCTGACCGCCCCGCTGAAGCTCCGCGTCGGCGGCGAGCTCGTCGACGCCCCGGCCGCGGCCGCCCCCGCGCCCGCTGCCTCCCCGCGCAAGGTCTGGCTGACCGGTCTCGCGACCGCGTTCGTCCTCGCCGGGTTCGTCTCCTTCTACGCCTCCGCCAGCCCCGACGGTCTGGAGAAGGTCGCCGCCGACAAGGGCATCGACAAGACCGTCGAGGAGCACGCCGCGGCCGGCTCGCCGCTCGCCGACTACGGGGTCGAGGACATCACGGACGCCCGCCTCTCCGGCGGCCTCGCCGGTGTCATCGGCGTCGGCGCGACGGTCGCGGTCGGCACCGGCGTCTTCTACGTGGTCCGCCGCCGGCGTACGGACAGCGACCAGGACACACCCGTGCGGAACTCGGTCTGACATGGGTGCGGGGCACTCCCACAAGCTCTACCGGCACGGGCACTCGCCGGTCCACGCGCTGCCGGCGCACTGCAAGCTGCTCGCCGTCCTGTGCTTCGTGCTCGTCGTGGTCTCCACCCCGCGCGAGGCCGTGTGGGCCTTCGGGGTGTACGCGGTGCTGCTGGCGGCGGTCGCCGCGGTGGCGCGTGTCCCGGCCGGCTTCGCGCTCAAGCGGCTGCTGATCGAGATCCCGTTCGTGGCGTTCGCCCTGCTGATGCCGTTCGTCGTCCCGGGCGAGCGGACCGAGGTGCTCGGGGTCGCGCTGAGCGTCCCCGGCCTGTGGGGTGCGTGGAACATCCTCGCCAAGGGCACCCTCGGCGTCGCCGCCTCGGTGCTCCTCGCCTCGACGACCGAACTGCGCTCGGTCCTGCTCGGCCTCCAGCGGCTGCGGCTGCCGTCGCTGCTGGTCCAGATCGCCTCGTTCATGGTCCGCTACGGGGACGTGATCGCCGACGAGATGCGGCGCATGTCGATCGCCCGCCGCTCGCGCGGCTTCGAGGCGAGCGGGGTGCGCCATTGGGGCGTGCTGGCCAAGTCCGCGGGCGCCCTGTTCATCCGCTCCTACGAGCGCGGTGAGCGGGTGCACCTCGCCATGGTCAGCCGGGGATATACCGGGACCATGCCGGTCCTCGACGACGTGCGCGCCACGCCTGCCCAGTGGTCGTACGCCGCCGCACTGCCCGTGACCGCGTTCGCGGTCTGTCTGCTGGGATGGATGCTGTGACGACCCCTTCGCTGGAGGTGCGCGGGCTCGCGTACGCGTACCCCGACGGACACCAGGCCCTCTTCGGCGTCGACCTGACGGTCGGGCGCGGCGAGCGGGTCGCCCTCCTCGGCCCCAACGGCGCCGGCAAGACCACTCTCGTCCTGCACCTGAACGGCATCCTTGCCGGCGGCGTCGGCACGGTCGCCGTCGCCGGACTGCCGGTGGCCAAGGCGAACCTCGCGGAGATCCGCCGCCGGGTGGGCATCGTCTTCCAGGACCCGGACGACCAGTTGTTCATGCCGACCGTCCGCGAGGACGTCGCCTTCGGGCCGGCCGCCTCCGGCCTGCGCGGCGCCGCGCTGGAGCAGCGGGTCTCTGCCGCGCTGGAGCAGGTCGGCATGGCGGAGTTCGCGAACCGGCCGCCGCACCACCTGTCGTTCGGGCAGCGCCGGCGGGTCGCCGTCGCGACCGTGCTCGCGATGGAGCCGGAGATCCTGGTCCTTGACGAGCCCTCGTCCAACCTCGACCCCGCGTCCCGTCGCGAACTGGCCGACATCCTGCGGTCGTTGGACGTCACGGTGCTGATGGTCACGCACGACCTGCCGTACGCGCTGGAGCTGTGCCCCCGCTCGGTGGTCCTCAGCGACGGCGTCATCGCCGCCGACGGCGCCACGCAGGACCTGCTGAGCGACGAGGACCTGATGCGGACCCACCGGCTGGAGCTGCCCTTCGGCTTCGACCCGAAGTCCGTGACAATGGGCGCGTGAACCGCATCGACGAGACCCGCACCGACGAGACCCGGACCGGGACGGCCGCCGCATCGCTGCTGCTCGACGACCAGCTGTGCTTCGCGCTGTACGCGGCCCAGCGCGCGGTGACGGCCGCCTACCGGCCGCTGCTGGCGGAGCTGGGACTGACCTATCCGCAGTACCTGGCGATGCTCGTCCTCTGGGAGCGCGGCGAGGTCCCGGTCAAGGAGCTGGGCGCCGCGCTGCGGCTGGACTACGGCACCGTCTCGCCGCTGCTGAAGCGGCTGGAGTCGGCGGGTCTCGTGCGGCGCGAGCGCTCGGCGGCCGACGAGCGGTCGGTGCTGCTCGTCCTCACCGACGAGGGCCGGGAGCTGCGCGAGCGCGCCGAGCGGGTGCCGGAGCAGCTGATGCTCAGCACCGGTCTGAAGGCCCCCGAGATCGCGCGGCTGCGTGCCGAACTGCACCGGCTGGCCGAGGCCGCGGACCCCGCCTGACCTGTTCTACCCCGGAGTAACAACCCGCCCCGGATTCCGATACATTGTGCGCGATGTAAATGCAGCGGCGCACTGACCACGGGGACGCACCATGAGCGAGCAGGCCCATCCCGCCGACATCTCGGCCATCTCGGCCATCTCCGACACCTATGACACCCGCCCCACGAAGATCATGTACGTGGCGGAGGCCACCGCCCACGGCGGCAGGGACGGCTATGTGACGAGCCATGACGGCCGGATCGACCTGCGCGTCGCCATGCCGCCCGCGCTCGGCGGCGACGGCAACGGCACCAACCCGGAGCAGCTCTTCGCCGCCGGCTACAGCTCCTGCTTCCACAACGCCCTGGTGCTCGTCGGCCGCCGCGCCGGCCTCGACCTCACCGGCTCCACGGTCGCCGCCAAGGTGGGCATCGGCCCCAACCGGGCCAGGGGATACGGACTCGCGGTCGCCCTCAGCGTCTCCCTCCCCCTCGTCGACCAGGACCTCGCCGCACGGCTCGTGGCCGCCGCCCACCAGGTCTGCCCGTACTCCAACGCCACCCGCGACAACATCGACGTCTCCATCGTCCTCAGCTGACGCCTGGGGGCACTCCCCCTGGCTTCGCCGGGGGACCCCCACCCAGGCCGAAGGCTCCGGGGGAGTGCGCCCCCGGGATCGGGGCGGTCTGGACCACGTTGCACCATGGGGGGATGGACGGCAGCGAAGGAGCAGACGTGGTGGACGTCCGGGGCACGGTGGCGGACGGCTTCGAAGCGGTCGCGGACGCCTTCGTACGCAACTTCGAGCAGCGCGGGGAGCGCGGGGCGGCCGTCGCCGTTTACCGCGACGGCCGCAAGGTCGTCGACCTGTGGGCGGGCACCCGCGACGTGGACGGCCGCGAACCGTGGGCCGTCGACACGGCCCAGGTCGTCCGCTCGGCGACCAAGGGCGTCGCCGCGGCCGTCGTCCTCCTGCTGCACCAGCGCGGCCAGATCGACCTGGACGCGCCGGTCGGCACGTACTGGCCGGAGTTCAAGGCGGCGGGCAAGGAGCGTGTCCTCGTCCGGCACCTGCTCGCCCACCGCGCCGGACTGCCCGTGCTGGACCGGCCGCTCACCCCGGCCGAGGCCCAGGACGGCGCCAGCGGCCCCGCCGCACTCGCCGCGCAGGCCCCCGCCTGGGAGCCCGGCACCGAGCACGGCTACCACGCGCAGACCTACAGCTGGCTCCTGGGCGAACTGGTGCGCCGGGTCACCGGCCGCACCATGGGCCGCTGGGTCGCCGAGGAGATCGCCCGCCCGCTCGGCCTCGACTTCTGGATAGGTCTGCCCGCCGACGAGACCCACCGCGTCGGCCGCCTCGGCCCCGTCGCCGAGCCGGAGACCGCCCAGGGCGGCGGCCTGAAACTGCGGCCCAAGCGCTCCGTCTCCGAGGCGTACCGGGACCCCGGCTCCCTGACCCGCCGCGCCTTCGGCGCCATCGACCCGGCACCCGACGAGAACGACCCCGCTTTCCGCGCGGCCGAACTCCCCGCCTCCAACGGCATCTCCACCGCCCGCGCCCTGGCCCGCTTCTACGCCGCCACCATCGGCGAAGTCGACGGCGGGCCCCGGCTGTTCGCCCCGGCCACCCTCACCCTCGCGCGCACCGAGGAGTCCGCCGGACCCGACCGGGTGCTCGTCGTCCCCACCCGCTTCGGCCTCGGCTACATGCTGCACGGCCCGGCCTCGCCGCTGCTGGGCCCCGGCTCCTTCGGCCACCCCGGCCGCGGCGGCTCCCTCGGCTTCGCCGACCCCGAGTCGGGCATCTCGCTCGGCTACGCGACCAATGGCATGCGCAAGGGCGTGACGGCCGATCCTCGTGCGCAGGCCCTGATCAGGGCGGTACGTTCGGCGTTGTGAACCAAGTGGACGCGCAGCGTTTCGAGGGACACGGCGTACTGATCACCGGAGCGGCCCGCGGCATCGGCGCGGCCACCGCGCGGCGCCTCGCCTCGGAGGGCGCGCGGGTGCTTGTCACCGACATCGACGCGGACGCCGCCGAGGAGACCGCCGCGTCCATCGACGGCGCGGAGCCCTTCCGCTGAGATGTGGGCGACCAGGGCTCGGTCGAGGCAGCGGTCGCGTACGCCGTCGAACGGTTCGGCACCCTCGATGTGCTCGTCAACAACGCGTCGCTGTCCGCCACACGGGACACGGAGCGGTTCGAGGACCTGCCCGACGACGCCTGGGCGCGGGACCTCGACATCTGCCTGACCGGCGCGTTCCCCCGGTGCAAGCACCGGCTCCACTGGAGCGGCTGACGCCGCGCCCCTCGTCTGTGCCGCGCTGCCGCACCTCTCCGCGGCGGCCGCGGGGCGATCGTCAACATCGGCTCCGTCAACGGCGAGCAGTCCTTCGGCGCCACGCCTACAGCGCCGCGAAGGCCGGGCTCGCCTCCCTCACCCGGACCCTTGCCGCCGACGCGGCCCCGCGCGGAGTCCGCGTCAACCAGATCGACCCCGGCACCGTCCGCACCCGGGCCTGGCAGAACCGCCCGGCCGAATTGGAGGCCCTGCGCCCGCTCTACCCGCTCGGCCGCGTCGGCGAGCCCGAGGACATCGCCGCCGCCGTGGCCTTCCTCGCCTCGCGCGACGCGGCCTGGATCACCGGCACCACGCTCCGGGTCGACGGCGGCCTGCTCGCGGTCAACTCCGCATTCATGTCCGCGGCCGCAGCGGCGACCGACCGCCCGACCCCGCCGTCAGCACGAACGTGACCGTGATGAGCAGCGCCCACGCCCCGAACTTGGCCACCGACACCGGCTGCCAGCCCGCCAGCTGGTCCGGATAGCTCCAGGCCCCCGCGTACGTCGCGATGTTCTCGGCGACCCACAGGAAGAAACCGATCAGCACGAACGCCAGGGCCAGTGGCATCCGGTGGTCGCACTCGCCCACCCGGAACCGCACCCAGGTCCCGGCCGTCGCGCACAGCAGCAGTGCCGCGAGCACCCAGCGCGCGTCGGGCAGCCAGTGGTGGCTGAAGAAGTTCAGGTAGACGGCGGCCGCGAGCACGGCCATGACCCGGGGGCGGTAACCGGTCAGCCGCAGGTCGAACAGGTGCCAGGCCCGGCAGAGGTAACTGCCCACGGCCGAGTACATGAACCCGCCGTACAGCGGTACGCCGCCGATCTTCGTGACCGCGTCCTCCGGGTAACTCCAGGAACCCATCCGCACCTTGACCAGCTCGAAGAGCAGTCCGATGAGATGGCAGCAGGCGATCACGGCGGTGTCGCGGGCGCTGTCCCAGCCGGCCTTCCTGGCGATCACGGCCAGGGCGATGCCGTAGAGCAGCAGCAGGTCGTAACGGGCGATGGGCAGTTCGGGCAGCTGCTCCGAGACGGCGATGCCACCGACGAGAGCGACGGCGAAGGCGCAGCAGCGCGCCTCCAGCAGGCCGAAAAGGAGCAGCTGGCGTATCCCTTGTGTGATCGTCCCCATGGCGTCATGGACGCCCACGGCGCGCCGGCGGTTCGCGGGCGGCCGGTCCGCGTCGCGCGTCAGCCCGCCTTGAGCATCAGGCCGATGCCCAGAACCATCAGGCACGCGGCCGCGATCCGCGGCGCCCCGAACCGCTCCTTGAACAGCAGCGCGCCGATCGCCGCGCCCACGATGATCGACGACTCCCGAAGTGCAGCGATGGGCGCGAGCGGGGCACGGGTCTGGGCCCACAGCACCAGTCCGTACGCGGCGATGGACATCGCCGCGCCGAGCAGCCCGCGGCCCGCGTACGGTCGCAGCTGGGCCATCAGCGCGCCCCGGCGGGCGTACACCGCGTAGGCCGGGATCAGGAGACCTTCGAGGACCATCAGCCAGGCGATGTAGCCGATCGGCGTCCCGGACGCGCGCACCCCCACGCCGTCCACCACCGTGTACGCCGCGATCGACAGCCCCGTCGCCAGCGCGGCCACGATCGCCGGCCAGTGCGGGCGTGTACCGGAGCCCTTGATGCCCCAGAGGGCGACGCCGACGAGCCCCGCCGACGCGACGCCGACACCGGCCGCCTGCCAGACGTTGAGATGCTCGCCGACGAACACCACGGCCGCCACCGTCACCACCAGCGGGGCCGTGCCGCGCGCGATCGGATACATCTGGCCGAAGTCGCCGAGGGCGAACGACCGCATCAGCAGCGCCTGGTAGCCGACGTGCAGCAGCGCCGACGCGACCAGGTACGGCCAGGCGGCCGCCGCGGGCAGCGGGACGAAGCACGCCATGACCGCGCCCATCACCGCAGCCCCGCCCGCTATGAGCGTGAAGGCGACCAGTTGGTCCTTGATCCCGTGCGCCAGGGCGTTCCAGCCGGCGTGCGTCACCGCGGCGGCCAGCACCGCGGCCGCCACGAGGACCGTCACGCCGTACGCTCGCGGACGTCCACGACCGTGCCGCCCGCGTGGGCGATCAGCGTCTTGGGGTCGAGCGGGAAGACGGCGTGGGGGGTCCCGGCCGCCGCCCACACCACCGCGTGGTCGAGCAGCCCCCGGTCGGCGAGCACCCGCGTGCGGGTGCGGTGACCGAAGGGCGGGACGCCCCCGATCGCGTACCCCGTCGTCTCGCGCACCAGGTCGGCGTCCGCCCGCCGCACCGACGCGGCGCCCAGTTCCTCACGGACCCGTTCGACGTCCACCCGGGACGAGCCGTCCATCAGCACCAGCACCGGCAGGCCGTCCGCCTCGAAGATCAGCGACTTGACGATCTCGCTGACGTTGCAGCCGATGGCCTCGGCGGCCTGCACGGCGGTGCGGGTGGCGTCCGGGAACCGGCGTACCGGGACGTCGAGGCCGAGCTCGCGCAGGGCCTCGGCGAATCGGGGGTGGGCGTCTGTGGTGTCCTGAGAGCTCATGGCCCGCACGCTAGCGGTAGCTGTACGGGCCATGCGACTGGGTTTCCGCTCATGTTCAGCGGGCGTTCAGGACCTGCGCGACCACCGGTCCCGCCGCGTCGCCGCCGTGTCCGCCGGAGTCGACGACGGCCGCGGCGGCGAGGTCGCCGGCGTAGCCGGTGAACCAGGCGTTGGAGTCGCCCTGGCCGTCGACCTCGGCCGAACCGGTCTTCGCGCCCTTGTCCCCGGAGACCGAGGCCATGGCGCGGGCTCCGGTGCCCTCGCCCGTGGCGCCCGCGCCCATCAGCTGCCGCAGGGTCTGCGCCATGCCCGCCGGAAGCGGCTGTGCGGTGGCCAGGTCGCGGTCGTCGAGGGCCTGCGGGACGATCACCGGCTGCCGGAAGCCCCCGCCTTTCACGGTCGCGGCGACGGACGCGACGTTGAGGGCGTTCATCTGGATCCTGCCCTGGCCGATGTACGAGGCCGCCGTCTCGGCGCCGGCCGACGCGGGGACCGCGCCGTCGAAGGTGGGCACGCCGGTCTGCCACTCCGCGCCGATGCCGAAGTACTTCAGGGCCGTCTCCCCGAGGGCCGAACCGGCGCTCTGGCCCAGCGGTTTGACCGGCTTGATGAAGGTGGTGTTGCAGGAGCGGGCGAAGGCGCGCCGGAGGGTCGTGGTCCCGAGCGAGAAGTCCTTGAGGTTGTGGAACTCGCGCTCCCAGGTGACCGTCGCCGGACACTCGACCGACGAACTCGGGCCTGTCACCAGCCCCTTGTCCAGCATCATTGCCGCGGTCACGATCTTCATCGTCGAGCCGGGCGCCTGTGCGCCGCCGAGTGCCGTGTTGAAGCCGTCCGCCGGGTTGTTGGCGACAGCCCGGATGCGGCCGGTGCTCGGCTCGACCGCGACGACGGACGCCTTGCCGTACGCCTTCACCGCCTTCTCGGCGGCCGCCTGCACTCCCGCGTCCAGGTACGTCTGGAGCGTGCCCTCCTTGCCCTCGGTGAGGGTGAGCAGGGTGCTGTCGGGCACGTTCGGGTCCTCCGAGGTGATCGCCAGCTCGACACCCGGCGTGCCGCCCGCCTTCGCACCGTACTTCTTGCGCAGCTCGTCGAGGACGGTGCCGAGCGAGGGGTACTTCTCCTTCGTCAGCTCCACGCCGTCCTTGTCGACCGCCTTGATGGGCGGGGCGGACGCCGCGTCCGTCACGAGCGAGGTGCCCTTGGTGAGCTTGGGGTGCACGACGGAGGGCTGCCAGTCCACGAGCGGCCTGCCGGTGGTGAGCCCCCGCACCACGGTCAGCTCGGAGGAGTACGACCAGGGCTTGGACACCCCGCCGGCTTCGACGGTCGCCTCGACCGTGAACGGCACCTTCGTGCCGACCGCCGCGCCGGGACTGATCACGGCCTTGGTGACATGGGCGTCCTGGATGTAGCCGGTGAGCAACGGCTGTGCCTCGGCCGCGTTGTTGGTCAGCTGGGCGGCGGC
This sequence comes from Streptomyces sp. NPDC015127, assembly GCF_043080095.1. Taxonomy (NCBI): domain Bacteria; kingdom Bacillati; phylum Actinomycetota; class Actinomycetes; order Kitasatosporales; family Streptomycetaceae; genus Streptomyces; species Streptomyces sp. NPDC015127. Next base: position 117,991 of record NZ_JBIBVE010000016.1, on the reverse strand, counting down.
CGCGCCGTCGCCCGCGGCCCACGCGGCGAGGAAGTCCTTCGCGGTCTTCTCGACCTCGTCCGCACCGGGCGGCCCGGTCTCCTTGGGCGCGGACCGGGTGGTGACGTCGTCCGTCCCACTCCCGGTGAGCCCGTTGTACAGGTTCCAACCGCCGTAGCCGACCCCTGTCGCCACGACGGCGAACACGCCGCCGACGACGGCAACCTTCGCTCCACTGCGCATGAACGCAGCCCCCTCCCCAGAGTGCGCATCCTGAACATGTTCAAGATCGCGAGTCAGGTGCACTCTACGGGACGCGGGTGACAGGGGGAGGTGGTTGTTATGGGACTGGGACGCCGGGGGCGGGGGCCGTCGGCACGGCCCACACGACCTCGCCGGGCCCGGCATGCGTGGGTCGTCCGCCCCGCTACACCCACATGTTCAGCCACATCCGCCCGCGCCAGTCCTCCATCGGGATCGGCGTGCCCGTGTAGATCGGCCAGAAGTAGATGAAGTTCCACACGATCAGCAGCACGAGCACGCCAGCCCCGATCGCGCCCATCGCGCGGCGGCGTTCGTCGGAGCCCGGTGGGCCCAGCATCGCGCCGATCATCATCGCCACCGCCAGGCACAGGAACGGCACGAACACGACCGCGTAGAAGAGGAAGATCGTCCGTTCCTGGTACAGCAGCCAGGGGGCCCAGCCCGCCAGGAACGCGCACAGGATCGCGCCCGCGCGCCAGTCGCGGCGGAACAGCCAGCGCCACACCACGAAGCAGAGCGCGAAGCACGCCGCCCACCACAGCAGCGGTGTGCCCAGTGCCAGGACCTCGCTCGCGCACTTGTCGGCCGTGCCCTTCGGGCAGCCGCCCGTGCCGGCCGCCGGGTCCTCGTAGTAGTACGAGACCGGCCGGCCCAGCACCAGCCAGCTCCACGGGTTCGACTGGTAGGTGTGCCCGGAGGTCAGGCCGATGTGGAAGTCGTAGACCTGCGTCTCGTAGTGCCAGAAGCTGCGCCACCAGTCCGGGAACAGCCAGCCCCAGCTGCTCTGCCTGCCGTCCCCGGTGCTCGCCCAGTTCCGGTAGTAGCCCTTGTCGGTGACCAGCCAGCCCGTCCACGACGCCAGGTACGTGACGAGCGCGACCGGCACCGTCGAGACGAACGCGGGGACCAGGTCCTTCCGCAGCACCGCCGCGTACGGGCGCACCGCGCCCGCCGTACGCCGTGCGCCCACGTCCCACAACACGCTCATCACACAGAACGCGGCCATGATGTACAGCCCGTTCCACTTGGTGCCCGCCGCCAGGCCCAGCATCACGCCCGCCGTCAGCCGCCACGGCCGCCACCCCAGAGACAGGGTCTCGGCCACGTGGGCGTCCGGGCGCAGCACGCCGTCGGCGTCCTCCGGGAGCGCGGCGGCGAGTCTGCGCCGTGAGCGGTCGCGGTCGGCGAGCAGCGCGCCGAACGCAGCGAGCACGAAGAACATCAGCACCAGGTCGAGCAGCGCCGTGCGGCTCATCACGAAGTGCAGCCCGTCCACGGCGAGGAGCAGGCCCGCCAGGCAGCCCAGGAACGTCGAACGGAAGAGCCTGCGCCCGATCCGGCACAGCATCAGCACCGACAGCGTGCCGAGGACGGCGACCATGAAGCGCCAGCCGAAGGGCGTGAAGTCGAACATCTTCTCGCCGAGCCCGATGACCCACTTGCCGACCGGCGGATGCACCACATAGCCGGGGTCGTCGGGGATCGGGACGGACGAGCCGTCCTTGAGGATCGTCTTGTCGATGTCCTTGGGCCAGCTCGCCTCGTAGCCCTGGTTGATCAGCGCCCAGGCGTCCTTGGCGTAGTACGTCTCGTCGAATATCACCGCGTGCGGCTTGCCCAGGTTCCAGAACCGCAGCACCCCGGCGAGCAGCGCCACCAGGAGCGGCCCGCCCCAGGCGGCGATCCTCAGCAGCGGCTCCGCGTCGCCCGGCCGGATGCCGAGCACCGCCCACAGCCGGCCCGAGGGGCGGGTGTACGGCGGCACCAGGCGTTCGCGCAGGCCGATCACGGGCCGGGGCGTGTAGCCGAATCGGCGCAGCCGCTGCTGCCAGCCGGGCGGCGGCTGGTCGGCGTCCTTGCCCTCGATGGTCTGTGGCGCGGTACTGGTCACCGCGCCATCGTAGGGAACACGGCTGTGCGAGTGGTGTCTCCCGTACTGGGAGGATGGCTTTGTGACTGGAACGCTCGTACTCGCAGGGACTCCCATCGGCGACGTCGCGGACGCGCCGCCGCGGCTCGCCGCCGAGCTGGCGGGCGCCGACATCGTCGCCGCCGAGGACACGCGGCGCCTGCGCCGCCTCACCCAGGCCCTGGGCGTGCACACGCAGGGGCGGGTCGTGTCGTACTTCGAGGGCAACGAGGCGGCGCGCACCCCCGAGCTCGTCGAGGCCCTCGTCGGCGGTGCGCGCGTGCTGCTGGTGACCGACGCGGGCATGCCGTCCGTCTCCGACCCCGGATACCGGCTGGTCGCCGCCGCGGTGGAGCAGGACATCAAGGTCACCGCCGTTCCGGGACCGTCGGCGGTGCTGACCGCGCTCGCCCTGTCGGGGCTGCCCGTCGACCGCTTCTGCTTCGAGGGCTTCCTGCCCCGCAAGGCGGGCGAGCGTCTCGGCCGACTGCGCGAGGTCGCGGACGAGCGGCGCACACTCGTCTACTTCGAGGCGCCGCACCGCCTCGACGACACGCTCGCCGCGATGGCCGAGGTCTTCGGCGCCGACCGGCGCGCGGCGGTGTGCCGCGAGCTGACGAAGACGTACGAGGAGGTCAAGCGGGGCGGCCTCGGCGAGCTGGCGGCCTGGGCGGCCGAGGGCGTACGCGGCGAGATCACCGTCGTGGTCGAGGGTGCGCCCGAGACCGGGCCCGCCGAGTTCGACGCCGAGGAACTGGTGCGCAGGGTGCGCGTGCGCGAGGAGGCGGGGGAGCGGCGCAAGGAGGCGATCGCGGCGGTGGCGGCCGAGGCGGGCCTGCCCAAGCGCGAGGTGTTCGATGCGGTCGTCGCCGCAAAGAATGCGGCTCGATCGGCCCCGTGAGAAGGTAAAGGGCTATCGTAAAAGGCAAAGCGCAGACCGTGTCCTGGCTCTTTGTGCATGGGGATGCCAAAGCTCGTACCAATAGTCGACAGGCATGATGCGCTCCCGCCGGAAGTGGCGTCCACTGGACCAGTGGAGAGGAGCTGGCATGAGTGAGATCACAGGCGCCGCCAAGGTTCACGAGGCGTACGCCTTTGCCTGCATGCGCTGTGGATACGGCTGGGAGCAGGCCTACGAGATCGAGCACCACGTCGACGGCACCGGACAGGAATTCGTCGTCTACAAGGCGGACGGGAAGCGTGTCCCGTCGCCGCTGTCGAGTCCGACCTGTGTCAACTGCGGCGGGCACGTCGTACGGATCATGCGGTCCGGGCAGGTCTCGTCGGTCGACGGGCTGATGGAGCACGAGTCGCAGGGCGGGGCCCCCGTCGTCAGGACGCCCGTCTCGATCACCGGACCGTTCCCCGGGTGGAACGTCCCCCGTACGCACGCCGCCGCCGCGGAGGAGCCCTCCGGGGCCGCCGGGTCGACGAGGACCGACGCACCGGACGCGGACACACCGGCCGAGGCACCGCACCGCTGGCACCTCTCCGATCTCCTGCACCCCTTCCATCACCGCAAGTGAGCCGACACCGCACGTGAGCCCGAGGACGGGCGCCTCGTAGGATCGCGCCCATGAGTTCGAAGTCCGCACCGCCGCCACTGCCCGAACCGCTCGGGGTGGCGGTCGCCGATTCGCACACCCACCTGGACATGCAGGACGGCACCGTCGAGGAGGCCCTGGCCAGGGCCGCGGCGGTGGGCGTGACCACCGTCGTCCAGGTGGGCTGCGACATCAAGGGGTCCCGCTGGGCCGCCGAGACCGCCGCCGCGCACCGGGAGGTCCACGCCGCGGTCGCGCTGCATCCCAACGAGGCGCCGCGGATCGTGCTCGGTGATCCGGACGGCTGGTCGCGGCAGGGGGCGCGGGAGGCCGGCGGGGACGACGCGCTCGACGACGCGCTCGCCGAGATCGACCGGCTCGCGGCCCTCGACGAGGTGAAGGCCGTCGGCGAGACGGGCCTCGACTATTTCCGTACGGGCCCCGAGGGAATGGCCGCCCAGGAACGTTCCTTCCGCGCTCATATCGAGATCGCGAAACGGCACGACAAGGCGCTCGTCATTCACGATCGCGAGGCCCATGCGGATGTGCTGCGCATTCTCGCGGAGGAGGGTGCACCCGAACGGACCGTATTCCACTGCTATTCGGGCGACGTGGAAATGGCGGAGATCTGCGCCGCAGCCGGCTACTTCATGTCCTTCGCCGGCAACGTGACCTTCAAAAATGCCCAGCCGCTGCGCGACGCGCTCGCCGTGGCGCCCGCCGAACTCGTCCTGGTGGAGACCGACGCACCGTTCCTCACGCCGGTGCCGTACCGCGGACGGCCCAACGCGCCCTACCTCATTCCGGTCACCCTGCGCGCAATGGCGGCGGTCAAGGGAGTGGACGAGGACACGCTGGCCTCGGCGATCGCGGCGAATACCGCGCGCGCATTCGGCTACTGACCGGATCGGGCACACCTCGGTCTCTCGCGACGCTGTGTGTTCGTGCCGCTTTGGAGAGTGACGAACGCTCCGATACTGTCCGGTGCCACTTGTCGGGCCGGACACCCTCTGGAGCGTCGTGAGCAATGCGCAGGGCAGTCACCGTGCCGCACGCGGCGGCCGCCGTCAGGCGCCCTCCGCGCCCGTGTCCGCGGCCTCGCCGACCGGCGTCCGGACGGCCCCCGGTGAAGCCGGGCCTCCAGTAGGGACGACCGGGCAGGCCGGGTGGCCATCCGCCGGTTACGGCGCACCGCAGCCCACGGTCGTGGACGCGCGCCTGGCCACGGCGTACGCGCCGACGATGCCGTACGTGGACCTGCGCGGAACCGGTCTTCCCGCACCCTCGGCGCCGGTGGACGGCGAGACGGGCGCGGGCGGGCCGCAGCTGCCGCGCCAGATGCCGGCCGCGTACCAGGACGCCCCCGGCGGCACGGGCTCGCCCGGCACAGGCTCACCCGGTACGGGCGGACGGGCGCGGGGGCGGCGCCGGCGCGCGGCCGAGCGCCCCGACACCCTGCGCCGGCTCGTCCCGCAGGCCCTCGTCGTCGCGTTCCTCGCCGGCGGGACGTCCGCCTTCGTCGCCGCCGACAAGTCCGTACGCCTCACCGTCGACGGCGCGCCCCGCACCCTGCACACCTTCGCCGACGACGTACAGGAATTCCTGCTCGACGAGGGCTTCGCCGTCGGTCCGCACGACAGCGTCGCCCCCGGCCCGAGGGCGGAGCTCGTCCACGGCGACGAGGTCGTCGTCCGCTACGGCCGCCCCCTCGCGCTCACCCTGGACGGCCACCGCCGCACCGTGTGGACCACCGCCCGCACGGTCGAGGAGGCGCTGCGGGAGCTCGGCGTCCGCGCGGAGGGCGCCTTCGTCTCCGTCCCGCGCTCGTCGGTGGTCCCGCGCTCCGGGCTCGCCCTCGACGTGCGCACCGAGCGGTCCGTCACCTTCATGGCCGACGGGCGCGAGCGCACCATCCGCACCAACGCGGCGACCGTGCGCGAGGCGCTCGCCGAGGCCGGCATCGCGCTGCGCGGCCAGGACACCACCTCCGTACCGCCCGAGAGCTTCCCCCGCGACGGCCAGACCGTCACCGTCATGCGCATCACCGGCACTCGCAAGGTCCGCGAGGAACCCGTCCCGTACACGATCGAGCGGACCCGCGACCCGCAGCTGTTCGCCGGCACCGAGGTCGTCGTACGGCAGGGTGCGCCGGGCGTGCGCCGGGTCACTTACGCGCTGCGCACCGTCAACGGCGTACGCCAGAAGCCGCGCAAGCTCTCCGAGGAGATCGTGCGCGAGCCGGTCACCGAGCAGGTCCGGGTCGGCATGCGGCAACTGCCGTCGTCCGTGGGCGGCGCCGACAACCTCGACTGGGACGCCCTCGCCCACTGCGAGTCGGGCGGCCGGCCCGGCGCGGTCGACCCGTCCGGGAACTACGGCGGGCTGTACCAGTTCGACACCGGCACCTGGCGCGCGCTCGGCGGCAGCGGACGCCCGCAGGACGCGCCCCCGGCGGAGCAGACGTACCGGGCGAAGAAGCTCTACGTGCAGCGGGGGGCGACTCCGTGGCCGCACTGCGGCCGTAGGCTGTATCGGTGAGCACCACTGATCCCGACGCACTCCTCGGCCCCGCCGACATCCGCGAACTGGCCGCCGCGCTGGGCGTACGCCCCACCAAGCAGCGCGGCCAGAACTTCGTCATCGACGCCAACACGGTCCGCCGGATTGTGCGCACGGCCGAGGTCGAGCCCGACGACGTGGTCGTCGAGGTGGGCCCGGGACTCGGGTCGCTGACCCTGGCGCTGCTGGAGGCCGCGGACCGGGTCGTCGCCGTCGAGATCGACGACGTGCTCGCCGGGGCCCTGCCGACGACCATCGCCGCCCGCCTGCCCGAGAAGGCGTCGCGTTTCTCGCTCGTCCACTCCGACGCCCTGCACGTCCAGGAGCTGCCCGGGCCGCCGCCCACCGCGCTCGTCGCGAACCTGCCCTACAACGTCGCTGTCCCGGTCCTGCTGCACATGCTGGAACGCTTCCCGACGATCGAGCGCACCCTGGTCATGGTCCAGGCGGAGGTCGCCGACCGGCTCGCCGCCCAGCCGGGGAACAAGGTGTACGGCGTCCCGTCCGTCAAGGCCAACTGGTACGCCGAGGTCAAGCGCGCCGGCGCCATCGGGCGCAACGTCTTCTGGCCCGCCCCGAACGTGGACTCCGGCCTCGTGTCGCTCGTGCGCCGCAAGGAGCCGCTCGCCACGACGGCCTCCCGGCAGGAGGTCTTCGCGGTCGTCGACGCGGCCTTCGCGCAGCGCCGCAAGACCCTGCGGGCGGCGCTCGCGGGCTGGGCCGGATCACCTGCCGCCGCGGAGGCGGCGCTGGTGGCGGCCGGTGTATCGCCGCAGGCGCGCGGCGAGGCGCTGACGGTGGAGGAGTTCGCGCGGATCGCGGAGGCGAAGCAGTGAGTGTGACCGTACGGGTGCCGGCGAAGGTCAACGTCCAGCTGGCGGTCGGCGGGGTGCGCCCCGACGGCTTCCACGACCTCGCCAACGTGTTCCTCGCGGTGGGGCTGTACGACGAGGTGACGGTGCGCCCGGCCCCGTCGCTGACGATCACGTGCACCGGGCCCGGCTCGGACCAGGTCCCCCTGGACCGTACGAACCTCGCGGCCCGCGCGGCCGAACTCCTCGCGGCCCGCCACGGGATCTCGCCCGACGTGCACATCCACATCGCCAAGGACATCCCCGTCGCCGGCGGCATGGCGGGCGGCAGCGCGGACGGCGCCGGCGCGCTGCTGGCATGCGACGAGCTGTGGGGACTGGGCTCGTCGCGTGACGAACTGCTCGCCATCTGCGCCGAGTTGGGCTCCGACGTGCCGTTCGCTCTGGTGGGCGGGGCCGCGCTCGGAATCGGCCGCGGCGAGCGGCTCACGGAGCTGGAGGTCAGCGGGACGTTCCACTGGGTGTTCGCGATGGCGGACGGCGGGCTGTCGACGCCGGTCGTGTTCGGGGAGTTCGACCGCCTGAACGCGGGTGTCGCCGTGCCCGATCCCGTCGCCTCGCCCGCACTGCTGGACGCGCTGCGCACGGGCGACGCGGCGGCGCTCGCGGACGCGCTCGTGAACGACCTCCAGCCCGCGGCGCTCTCGCTGCGGCCGTCGCTGGCCGAGACGCTCGCGACGGGCATGTCCGCCGGGGCGCTCGCCTGCCTCGTCTCGGGCTCGGGCCCGACGACGGCGTTCCTGACGAAGGACGAGGACGCGGCGGAGGCGGTGGCGTCGGCGCTGACGGCGTCGGGCACGTGCCGGGCGGCGCGCGTGGCGTCGGGACCGGCGGCGGGGGCGACGGTGGTCGCGGCCTGAGGAGTCGGCCGCTGCGCGAGCTTGTCCCCTCCCCGCCCCTTCCCGAAACCGGGGCTTCGCCCCAGACCCCGTACCGCGCTGCGCGCGGTGTCCTCAATCGCCGGACGGGCTGATTTCGCTCCGCGAAATCCAGCCTCGCTGGGGGCACCCCCACGGCCGCCAGGCCGTAGGGGGAGTTTGAGGCGCGGGGGTCCGGGGGCGGAGCCCACGGTTTCGGGAAGGGGCGGGGAGGGGACAAGCCCGCGCAGCGCCCCCCGCAACGTACTCACGCACGCATGAGTACCAGCGCCCTCCCGTACGCCGCGCCCCCCGCGCGAGCGTAGGCGCATGGCCACAGACCTCCGCGTGCTCGCGGAACGCACACCCGTCACCCGCGACCGCTACGTCGACCTCCTCCGTGTCGCCTCGCTCGGGGTCGTCGTCGGCGGGCACTGGCTCATGGCCGTCGTCACCGACGACGGGGTCGGGAACCTGCTCGCCGTCGTGCCGGAGTTGCAGATCCTCACCTGGGCCCTCCAGGTGATGCCCGTGTTCTTCTTCGTCGGCGGGTTCTCGCACGCCCTCTCGTACCGGTCGCTGCGGCGCCGGCACCCGGACCGGTCCGTGTATTCCGTCTTCCTGCGCGGGCGCCTTCAGCGGCTGCTGCGGCCGACCATGGCCTTCGTCCTCGTCTGGGGCGCCGCCGCGCTCGCCGTGCAGCTGCTGGGCGGGGGCGGCGGGGCGACCGGGGTCGCGCTGCGGCTGGTCGCGCAGCCGCTGTGGTTCATCGGCATCTATCTCGCCATGGTCGCGTTCACCCCGCCGCTGCTGAGGCTGCACGAGCGCTGGGGCTGGGGCGCGTTCGGGGCGCTCGCCGCGGGCGCGGTCGCCGTCGACGTACTGCGGTTCGCCGTGGGCGTCCCCTTCGTCGAGTTCCTGAACTTCGCCTTCGTCTGGCTCGCCGTCCACCAGCTCGGCTTCCTGCGGGCCGACGGCCGGATCCGCAGGCCCGCCGTGCTCGCCGCCGCCGGGCTGACCGGAGCCGCCGCGCTCGTCGCCCTCGGGCCGTATCCGCTGTCCATGGTCGGGATGCCCGGCGAGAAGATCTCCAACATGGCCCCGCCCACCCTCGCCCTGCTCTGCCACGGGCTGTGGCTCGTGGGTGCCGTCGAGCTGCTGAAGGGGCCGGGCGCCCGCCTGGTGAACCGTCCCCGCGTCTGGCGGGGCGTCGTCGCCGCGAACGGGATCGCCATGACCGCGTTCCTGTGGCACCTGACCGCCCTGCTCGGCGTGTACGGGGCCGTGATCGCCACGGGCCGGGAGCTGCCGGAGCCCGGGGGCGCGGCCTGGTGGGCCGGGGTCCCGTTCCGGATCGCCGCGGCCGTCGTGGTCACCGCCTGCCTCGTCGCCGTCTTCCGCCGCTTCGAGCGGCCCGCGCACAGCGCCGGAGCGCCCGTGCCGGGCACCGGGCCCGTCGCCGCCACGGGGATCGCCCTGTGCCTGTTCGGGGTGCTCGGCCTGTCCATGGTCGGCTTCGGCGGGCTGCTGGAGGGCAGGACCGCGACGCTCGTCGCCGTGCCGGTCAGCGCGCCCGCGGCCGTCGCCATGGCGCTCGGCGGCTGGCTGCTGGTGGAACGGGCCGGGCGGGGAAGGCGGCTGTGACAAGTAGGCTGGGTGGTCGATCGTTCCCCCTGGCAGGAGAGAAATGGCCGTCAACCTGGTCAATGTCGAGGCAGTCAGCAAGGTGTACGGCACACGCGCCCTGCTCGACTCCGTCTCCCTCGGCGTGTCCGAGGGGGACCGCATCGGCGTCGTCGGACGCAATGGCGACGGCAAGACCACCCTCATCCGCCTGCTCGCCAAGCTGGAGGAGCCCGACACCGGCCGGGTCACCCAGAGCGGCGGCCTGCGGATCGGCGTGCTCACCCAGCACGACTCGCTCGACCCCGAGGCCACCATCCGGCACGAGGTCATCGGCGACCTGGCCGACCACGAATGGGCCGGGAACGCCAAGATTCGCGACGTGCTGACCGGTCTGTTCGACGGGCTCGACCTCTCCGGGTTCCCGCAGGGACTCGACACGGTGATCGGGCCGCTGTCCGGCGGCGAGCGCCGCCGCATCGCGCTCGCCAAACTGCTCATCGCCGACCAGGACCTGATCGTCCTCGACGAGCCCACCAACCACCTCGACGTGGAGGGCATCGCCTGGCTCGCCAAGCACCTCCAGGCACGCCGCTCGGCGCTCGTCTGCGTCACCCACGACCGCTGGTTCCTCGACCAGGTCTGCACCCGCATGTGGGACGTGCAGCGCGGCGCGGTGTACGAGTACGAGGGCGGGTACAGCGACTACGTCTTCGCCCGGGCCGAGCGCGAGCGCATCGCGGCGACCGAGGAGGCCAAGCGGCAGAACCTGATGCGCAAGGAGCTGGCCTGGCTGCGGCGCGGCGCCCCCGCCCGTACCTCAAAGCCCCGCTACCGCATCGAGGCCGCGAACGAGCTGATCGCCGACGTGCCGCCGCCGCGCGACACGTCCGAGCTGATGAAGTTCGCCAGCGCCCGGCTCGGCAAGACGGTCTTCGACCTGGAGAACGTCACCGTCCAGGCCGGGCCCAAGGTGCTGGTGAAGCACCTGACCTGGCAGCTCGGCCCCGGCGACCGCATCGGCCTGGTCGGCGTCAACGGCGCGGGCAAGACCTCGCTGCTGCGCACCCTCGCCGACGCCGCCCGCACCCAGGGCGAGCAGCAGCCCGTGGCCGGCCGCGTCGGCGTCGGCAAAACGGTCAGGCTCGCGTACCTGTCGCAGGACGTCACCGAACTGCCCCCGGCGCTGCGGGTGCTGGAGGCGGTGCAGCAGATCCGCGACCGCGTCGACCTCGGCAAGGGCCGCGAGATGACCGCGGGCCAGCTGTGCGAGCAGTTCGGGTTCGGCAAGGAGAAGCAGTGGACGCCGGTCGGCGACCTGTCCGGCGGCGAGCGCCGCCGCCTCCAGCTGCTGCGTCTGCTGATGGACGAGCCGAACGTCCTCTTCCTCGACGAGCCCACGAACGACCTCGACATCGAGACGCTGACCCAGCTGGAGGACCTGCTCGACGGCTGGCCCGGTTCGATGGTGGTCATCTCCCACGACCGCTTCTTCCTCGAGCGCACGACGGACCGCACGTTCGCCCTCCTCGGCGACGGCGCGCTGCGGATGCTGCCGCGCGGCATCGACGAGTACCTGGAGCGCCGGGCGCGCATGGTCGAGGCGTCCGTGCCCACGCCGCCGCCGCCGCCCGCCCAGACCGCCGCCGGCGGCAAGGAGAAGTCGGCCTCGGACACGCGTGCGGCGAAGAAGGAACTGCAGCGGATCGAGCGACAGCTCGACAAGATCTCCGACAAGGAGATGAAGCTGCACGCCCAAATCGCCGACAATGCCACCGACTTCGAGCGCGTCGCGAAGCTGGACGCCGAGCTGCGCGAACTGGCGGGCGAACGCGACGAGTTGGAAATGCGCTGGCTCGAGCTGGCGGAAGACGCCTAGAAGTCACTCGTAGAGAAGCCGTGGAAACCGCGTAACAACAGCATCACGGGCCGGTCCTCCCTTGGGAACAGGGGAGGACCGAGCCCGTTCCGCGTTCGTCGCGGGTGATACAAAGAAGCGCGTCCGGCTGCGCTTCCGGCCGCCCGCCGGGGGGCCACGGGGGCCGGGGCACCATCGACCACGCCGAAGGCCGTGGGGTGCCCGCCGGGCAGCGGACCGTAGGAGAAGGGGGAGGCGCTGATGACTCAGCCGCCTGATCGGCAGGGGCCGGAGGGGGGCTTCGGCGCCGCGCACCATCAGTGGCAGGGGGGCGCGTATCCGCCTCCGCCCGTCCAGGCACCGCAGTCACCGCCGCAGCAGCCCGGATACGGCTATCCGCAGACGGGGCCGTACGCCACGCCTCCGTACGGCGCGTATCCGACGCAGCCACAGCCCCAGACCCCGCCCCCGTCCCGCCCCGGCGGGCTGCGCGGCTTCCTCGGCGGCCGGACCGGCCGCGTCGTCGCCGCGGCGGCGGCCGGACTCCTCGTCGCGGGCGGCATCACGTACATGGCACTGGGCGGTGACGACCGGAAGACCCCGCCCGTCGCCGACGCATCGGGCGGCGGCCCGAAGCCGGCCGGATCGCCCACGGCGTCCGGCGGCCAGGACGCCGCCGAGGACCTGAACGCGCAGCGCAGGGCCGGCGAGGCCCACGTCCTCTTCGTGACGAAGAACGAGGCCGACGTGCCCGGCGACGGCGCCTTGGCCCATGGCCCCTGGGTGGTCGGCGACACCGTCGTCAAGGCCATGTACCGCGAGGTCACCGGGTATTCGGTGACGGACGGCGCCAAGAAGTGGTCCGTGAAGCTCGACTCCGACCTCTGCATGGCCGCCCCGCAGGACTCGCCCGACGGCAAGATCGTCATCGGCGTGCTCGACGGGCACTCGGCGAAGTCCGACTGCAGCGTCCTGCGGATGATCGACGCGAAGACGGGCAAGCCGGGCTGGCGCACGACCGTGCCCAAGCCGAAGGGCATGACCGGCTTCTCCGACCTGGTGCTCGCGCTCAGCGGCACCACGGTCACCGCCGTCGGCACCGACACCTCCTTCGGGTTCTCCGTCACCGACGGCCGCCGGCTCTTCGCCAGGCCGTCGTCCGGCTGCCTGCCCTTCGGGTTCGCGGGCGGCTCCCGGCTGATCGCCGCGGCGGACTGCCCCGCGGGCGCCGACGAGGTCGTCAAGCAGGAGATCCAGGGGATCGACCCGGCCACCGGCCGGCCCGCGTGGCGGTACACGCTGGAGGCCGACTGGAAGGTCGACAAGGTCTTCTCGGTCGCCCCGGTCGCCTTCTTCGCCCACAAGGAGGACATGGCGGGCGAGGTCGTCGACCAGCAGGTGTTCGTGCTCACGGACACCGGCCGGCTGCGCTCGCGGATCGCGTTCGGCGACGACGAGTTCGAGCCCCGCTGCGGGTCGGTCGGAGGGATCCAGCTCCGCGGCGAGATCCAGGGCTGGTGCGCGGGCGCCGCGGCCGACGGGTCCGCCGTCTACCTCGCCACCAAGGGCAGCGCCAACGAGGTCGTGACGTTCGACCTCGACACCGGCCGGGCCACGGGACGTTCGTCGCCCGGCGACGACCGCAGCATCACGCCCCTGACCGCCGAGGACGGCACCGTGGTGCACCACATCGGACCCTCGATCCACGCGGGCGGCGCGGTCTCGACCGTCGCCCCGGCCGGCGGGGAGCGCAAGGTCCTGCTCAAACTCCCGACGACGGACGCCGAGGGCTTCTCCGAGGCACGAGCGGTCTTCGCGGACGGCCGGCTCTTCCTGGTCGCCCCCCTGATCCAGGCGCTGGACGACGCGGCGGAGCGGAAGACGAACACCATGATGGCTTTCGGCAAGTGAATGCGGTCTGGGTCATCCGGACATTCCCCACCCCTACTCGCACCGAACACTCCAGAGGTAGTACGCCATGACACAGCCGCCGAACCAGCCGCCGCAGCCGGGCTTCGGAGCTCCTCAGAACCCGCAGGGCGTGCCGCAGCCGCCCGTCCAGCCGCCCCAGATGCCGCCGACGCCGCCCGCGGGCGCACCGCAGGCCCCCGGCTACGGCTACCCGCAGCAGCAGCAGCCCGCGCCGCAGCCCGGCTACGGCTACCCGCAGGCAGGCCATCCCGGCCCGTACGGCCAGCAGCCGGGGCCGTACGCCCAGCAGCCCGGCCCGTACAACCAGCCCGGCCCCTACGGCGGTTACCCCACGCAGCCGCAGTACCCGGGTGCGCCGGTCCCGCCGTCCGGCGGTTCCGGCAACTTCTTCAAGGGGAAGACGGGCATCATCGTGGCCGCCTCGGCCGCCGCGCTGCTCCTCATCGGCGGTGGCACGTACTTCGCGCTCGCCGGTGACGACAAGGACGACAAGCCGAGCGTCAGCAAGTCCGACGACCCCAAGCCGACCGGCTCGCCGACCGTCGACCAGGGCGACGGCAACGGCGACGGCGGCGCCCGCGACGGCGAGGACGACCTCAACGCCGGGCGCCAGGACGGCGAGGCCAAGGTCCTCTTCCTGACCAAGAACGACGTCGACCTGCCGCGCAACGGCGCCGACGTGTTCGGCCCGTGGGTGGTCGGCGACACCGTCGTCAAGGCCATGTACCGCGAGATCGCCGGGTATTCGGTGACCGACGGCACGAAGAAGTGGAGCGTGCCGGTGGGCACCAAGGTGTGCTCCGCGCCCGTCAACGCCTCCGCCGACGGCAAGATCGTCTTCGGTGTCGAGGACGGCCTCACCGACAAGGCCAAGTGCAACGACCTGCAGATGGTCGACCTCAAGACCGGCAAGGCCGGCTGGAAGAAGTCCATCCCCAAGCCGTCCGGCGCGTTCAGCTCGCTGGCCGACTACACGCTCGCCATCAGCGGCAGCACGCTGGCGGTCGGCGGCGGCAGCAACTCGTACGGCTTCTCCCTCGCCGACGGCAAGCAGCTGTTCGGCAAGCCGACCGGCGACTGCAAGCCGTTCGCCTTCGCCGGCGGACCCCGTCTGCTGGCCGGAGCGAGCTGCCCCACCTCGGACTACGACAAGCCCAAGCACCAGCTCCAGGAGATCGACCCGACCACCGGCAAGGTCAAGTGGACCTACAACACACCTGAGGGCTGGGAGATCGACAAGGTCTACTCGGCGAGCCCGCTGGTCGTCTCCATCACCCAGCGCGAGCCCAAGAAGTGGTCGATCATCGCGCTGACCGACAACGGCAAGCCGCACTCGCAGATCGCCGGCGGCAACGACAAGTTCCAGCCCCGCTGCGGCGGTTCCTTCGTGGTCTTCGGCCAGAACCTCGAGGGCTGCACCGGCGTGGCCGCCGACGCGAACACCTTCTACATGGCGACCGAGACCGGCTACGGCACCGCCAACGAGGTCGTCGCCTTCAACCTCGACACCGGCAAGGCCAAGTGGCGCTCCAAGGCGCCGGCCGAGCGCCAGATGACGCCGCTGCGGATGGAGGGCGGCAACGTCCTCGTCTACATGGGCGCCTCCTACGACAAGGGCGGCACGGTCGCCACGATCGCCCCGTCCGGCGGTGCGCCGAAGACGCTGCTCCAGCACCCGGCGTCGACCGCGCAGATCGAGAACACCTTCTACTCGCCGAAGATGGCCTACTCCGACGGCCGCTTCTTCATCGCCAGCGGGCGGGTGAGCGCGAGCAACGACAAGGAGGAGAAGGAGACGAAGACCATGATGGCCTTCGGCCAGTGACCGTGACCGTCGTCCCGGAACCCTTGTCCGCTCGTCAGCCGCACCGTTCCCAGAGGTAAGCACCCCATGACACAGCCGCCGCCCCCGCCGAACCAGCCGCCCGGCCCGCCGCCGAACCAGCCGCCCGGCCCGCCGAACCAGCCCCCGCAGGGCGGGTTCGGCGCGCCCCAGCAGCAGCCGGCCGGCGGGTTCGGCGCCGCGCCGCCCCCGCCGCCGCAGGACGGCGCGTACGGCTACCCGCAGACCGCGCCGCCCGCCCAGCCGCCTTACGGGCAGCCGCCCCAGACCCCGCCCCCGGGCCCGGCCCAGCCGCCGTACGGCTACCCGCAGCAGGGTGCCCCGGGCCAGCCGCAGCAGGGCTACGGCTACCCGACGCAGCCCATGCAGCCGCAGTACATGCCGCCCCAGAACGGCGGCAGCGGCCGCAGCAGCGGCAAGAAGATCAGCACGCAGATGCAGATCATCATCGCCGCGTGCGTCGCCATCGTCCTGATCGTCGTCGGCGGCATCGTGTACGCGAGCACCGGTGACGACGGCAAGAAGGACGAGGCCACGAACTCCTCGGGCGGCGCGTCCGGCGGCTCCGGCGGTGGCGGCGACGCCAAGCCCGCACCGGACGGCGCCGGCAAGGAGAAGGCGGGCGCGAACACCAAGTCCAAGGTCGCCTTCCAGCTTCCCGAGCCCCCGCGCGAGGACCTGACGGCCGTCCCCGGCTCCTGGGTCACCGACAAGGCGTACGTGAAGCCGGGCGTCAACTCGGTCGTGGGGTACGACGTCGCCAAGGGCAGCGTCCTGTGGACCACCCCGCTCGCCGGCCAGGTCTGCGCGGCCTCGCGCCACATGACCGAGGACTACAAGACGGCGATCCTCTTCGAGGCGAAGAAGCGCACCGCCCCCAAGTTCTACGAGAAGTGCACCGAGGTCGGCGTCATCGACCTCAAGACCGGCAAGCTGCTGTGGAGCAAGTCGGTCGCCGGTGACGGTGACGAGAAGAGCCAGTTCGAGCAGGTCACCCAGAGCGGCAACACGGTTGCCGCGGGCGGTCTCTACGGCGGTGCCGCGTTCGACCTGACCACCGGAGCGGTCCGCTGGAAGCCCAAGGTCGACGCCCAGCAGTGCCGTGACATCGGTTACGGCGGCGGCAAGGCGCTTGTCGCGGTCCGCACCTGCGGCGACTACGACAACCGCACGGCCATGGTCCAGCCGCTCAACCCCGACAACGGGACCCCGCTGTCGACGTTCAAGATGCCGGCCGGTGTCGAGGACGCCCGCGTGGTGTCCAGCGACCCGCTCGTCGTCGCCGCCGACGTCGGTGACACGGGCACCTTCGGCATCTCGGACTTCTTCTCCATCGACGGCAAGACGGGCAAGCTGAGGGCGAAGATCGCGGCCCTCGGTGACAAGTACCTGGCCCGCTGCTCGGCCAGCGACGGCGTCGAGGGCTGCCAGTTCGTGCTCGTCGGCAACGACCGGCTCTACCTGCCGACCACCGAGCACGACGGCACCGGCGACGGGGGCCGCACCAACGAGATCATCGCCTTCGACCTCGCGACCGGCAAGGGCACGTCCGAGCGCGCGGACGCCGGTGACGGCTACCACGCGCTGCCGCTGCGCATGGACGGCGGGAACCTCATCGTCTACAAGTGGCCCCCCTACAACAAGGGCGGTCAGGTCGTGAGCATCGACGGCGCCACCTTCAAGCAGACGGTGCTGCTGGAGAACCCCTCCGACCGTGCCGTGCGCGACGCCGAGACGAGCTTCCCGGAGAACGGCGCCGAGTACGACTACGCGGCGGGCCGGTTCTTCGTCTCGCAGGACCTGATGAGCAAGCCGCGCGAGAACGACTCGCAGTTCGGCAAGAAGTACCTGGCGGTCGCCTTCAGCGTGGCCGACTGACCCGTACGAGCGCACCACCCGGCCCGGCCCGTCGCACCCGACGGGCCGGGCCGCGGTCGTTCGGCCCGTCCGCACCGGCACAAGTGGGCCTGTTTGCCGACGAATTCGGCGTTCCGGGACGCTTCTGCCGAGTTGGGGGCGCGCTCTTCGGCACGAGCGTGTAGCTTGCCGGGTCAGGAGGCCGGGGGGCCTGCTCCAACGGGGAGGGTTGCTCGATGGGCGTGCGGCTCATCGTGGTCGACGACCACAGACTGCTCGCGGAGGCGCTCGCCTCGGCGCTGAAACTGCGCGGGCACCGGGTGCTTGCGGCGGCCGCGCCTGCCGCCGGAGCGGCCGAGCTGGTCGTCGCCAGAGCGCCCGAGGTCTGTCTGCTGGGCACCCAGGCGCCTGCCGCGCCGGGCGCCTTCGACCCGGTCGCACGGATCAAGCGGGAGCGCCCCCAGGTGGCCGTCGTGGTCCTCGGGCCGGTGCCCAGTCCGCGGGGCATCGCCGCGGCCTTCGCGGCCGGGGCGTCCGGCTATGTGCGCCACGACGAGCGCATAGAGGGTGTGGAGCGCGCACTGGTGAAGGCCCGTGCGGGTGAGGCGGTGGTGGCACCCCAGCTGCTCCAGGGCGCGTTCGCCGAGCTGCTCAACCCGGCCGCGCAGCCCGACGACGAGGGCCAGCGCCTCCTGTCGCTGCTCACCGCGCGCGAGGTCGAGGTGCTCGTGCGGGTCGCCGAGGGCGAGGACACCCGGCTGATCGCGGCCGGGATGGGGATCGCGCCGAGCACCGCGAGGACGCATGTGCAGCGCGTGCTGATGAAGCTGGGCGTCGGCTCCCGGCTGGAGGCGGCGGCGCTGGCCGCGCGCACGGGCCTGCTGGACCGGGCGGCACACGGAGGTCCGCCGCCCGGTCTCTCGTCGCACTAGTCCTCGGGCGCGGGCGGCGCGGTGGGGCGCAGCGTCAGCCAGAGGAGGAAGAACAGGCCGAGGGCGAACATGCCGAGGCCCGTCCACAGGTTGATGTTCACGCCCTGGGCCTTCTTCAGGTCCGCGTCGGACGCGAAGAGGCCGGCGATCGTGACGATGACGCCGTAGACGGTGAACAGCCCGCCGATGATGCGTCGGATGTCGAAGAGACGTGCCGCGGTGGCGGACTTGCGCTCCAGCTCGGAGACTTCGCGCTGCAGTTCGGACATGGGTCTTCAATGCCTCCGATCGGGTCAGAACGAGTAGGGGACGTAGCACAGTGCGGCGAGTACGACGGCCCCCCAGCCCAGCAGCGCGGGCCTGCGGTACCAGGCGTCGTCGCCCTCGGACGGCGCCTCCGCCATGCCCGGGGACGTCGTCCCGTAGACGAGACCGGCGAGTTCGGCCGCCGGCTTGGGGGCGGTGAAGAGGGTGACGAGCACCATGACCAGCGCGCCGGCGACGAAGCCGACGATCGCGGAGACGAAGTTGGCGCCCTGCTCGGAGGGGATGTCCACGATGCCCTGCTTGTAGATCAAGAAGTAGTTGACCATCGCGGCCGTGGTGCCCGCGAGCAGTCCCCAGACGCCGGACTTCATCGACGCCCGCTTCCAGAACATGCCGATGATGAAGACCACGAACATCGGCACGTTGAAGAAGGAGAACAGAGTCTGGAGGTAGCCCATGATGTTGCCGAAGCTGGAGGCGAGGAAGGCGGTGCCGATGGAGCACAGCACGCCGATGGCCGTGATCAGCCGCCCGAAGCGCAGGTAGTGCCGGTCGTCGCGGCCCTTCTGGACGTACTTGGCCCAGATGTCGTACGTGAAGACGGTGTTGAAGGACGACACGTTGGCCGCCATGCCCGCCATGAAGGCGGCGAGCAGACCGGTCACCGCGATGCCCAGCACACCGTTCGGCAGCAGTTCCTGCATGAGCAGCGGAATGGCGTCGTTGTAGGTGAGGTCGGAGCCCGCGGTGCCGATCTTCGGTACGACGACGGCGGCGACGAGACCCGGGATCATCACCAGGAAGACGATGAACATCTTCGGGAAGGCGGCGATCAGCGGGGTGCGCTTGGCGGCCGAGAGGTTCTTCGCGGACAGGGCGCGCTGCACCTCGGCGAAGTTCGTCGTCCAGTAGCCGAAGGAGAGGACGAAGCCGAGGCCGAGGACGATGGTCAGCCAGTTGGCGCCGAGCGGGTTGGGGTCGCCGATGCCGGTGCCGCCCCAGGCGGTGAGGAAGTCCTCGCCGCGGCTGCGCTCCAGCGAGCCGGTGAGCCCGTCCCAGCCGCCGACCCGCTTGAGCCCGAGCAGGGTCAGCGGGATGAGCGCGGCGAGGATCACGAAGAACTGGAGGACCTCGTTGTAGATCGCGGAGGACAGGCCCCCGATCGTGATGTACGCGAGGACGAAGAATCCGGCCACGACGATCGAGACCCACTGCGGCCAGCCGAGCAGGGCCTCGACGACGATCGATAGGGCGTAGAGGTTGACGCCGGCGATCAGGATCGCGGCGAAGGCGAACAGCACCGAGCTCAGCAGGTGGGCGGACTTGTCGAACCGCTGGAGCAGGAACTCGGGGACCGAGCGCACCTTGGAGCCGTAGTAGAACGGCATCATCACCAGGCCGAGGAAGACCATCGCCGGGATGGCGCCGATCCAGTACCAGTGAACGACCGCGACGCCGTACTGCGCGCCGGTGGCGGCCATGCCCAGGATCTCCGTGGCGCCGAGGTTGGCGGCGACGAACGCGAGACCGGTGACCCAGGCGGGCAGTGAGCGGCCCGAGAGGAAGAAGTCGAGGCTGGTCCTGACGCTGGCCCGGGCGGCGAAGCCTATGCCCAGGACGACGGCGAAGTAGATCGCCAGGATCGTGTAGTCGAGCCCGTTCGTGGGGAGCCGGAGCCCGTCGGCCAGGTAGTGCATGAGTTCTCGCTTCGTGGGGCGAACTGAACACAGCGGAACCTACGCCTCCATGGTCGGAAAGTGAACAGTTGTGTTGGCGTTCTTTGTTTGATTGTGATGGTTGAGATGTGGTCGAAGGGTTGGTGGCGGCGGTGATCTTGGGTCGCGCGCCGTTGGGGGCTCCATTGACGCGGGCTGTTGATACATGGTTTGTTGTGTGCGGTTGTGTTGGATGGAAGTGGTGAGGAGCTCCGTGTGAAGAAGACGTCGACCCGGCTCGCCGACGGTCGTGAGCTGCTCTACTACGACTCCCGCGACGACGTCGTACGCGACGCCGTCGACTCACGGCCCCTCGACGCCGTCTCGACCACCGCCGAGATTCGCCGCGACGTCCTGCTCGGCGACTCCGTCGCCATCGCCTCGCACCGTCAGGGCCGCACCTACCACCCGCCGGCCGACGAGTGCCCGCTCTGCCCCTCGCGCGACGGCCGCCTCAGCGAGATCCCCGCCGCCGACTACGACGTCGCCGTCTTCGAGAACCGCTTCCCCTCGCTCGCCGGCGACCTCGGCCGCTGCGAGGTCGTCTGCTTCACCTCCGACCACGACGCCTCGTTCGCCGACCTCACCGCCGAGCAGGCCGGACTCGTCCTGGAGGTATGGACCGACCGCACCGCCGACCTCGCCGAGGTCCCGGGCATCGAGCAGGTCTTCTGCTTCGAGAACCGCGGCGCCGAGATCGGCGTGACCCTCCAGCACCCGCACGGCCAGATCTACGGCTACCCCTTCGTCACCCCGCGCACCGACCTGATGCTGCGCTCGGCGGCCGCGCACCGGGCGGCGACCGGCCGCAACCTCTTCGACGACGTCGTCGCGCGCGAGCTGGCCGAGGGCGTCCGCGTGGTGCTGGAGGGCGAGCACTGGGTCGCCTTCGTGCCGTACGCGGCGCACTGGCCCTACGAGGTGCACCTGTATCCCAAGCGCCGGGTGCCCGACCTGCGGGCGCTGGAGGACGCCGCGCGCACAGAGTTCGCACAGGTCTATCTGGAACTCTTGAGGCGCTTCGACCGGATCTTCGGCCCGGGCGAACCGCCGACCCCGTACATCTCCGCCTGGCACCAGGCGCCGTTCACCGCGGACGGGCGGGACGACTTCGCCCTCCATCTCGAGCTTTTCACCATCCGCCGCACTTCCGGCAAGCTGAAGTTTCTCGCGGGTTCCGAGTCCGGTATGAGCGTGTTCATCAACGACGTGCCGCCGGAAGCCGCGGCAGAGCGACTGCGAGAGGTAGCGAGCTAAGTGAGCAAGAAGTACCTGGTCACAGGCGGTGCGGGATATGTCGGCAGCGTGGTGGCCCAGCACCTTCTGGAGGCCGGCCACGGGGTGACCGTGCTCGACGACCTCTCCACCGGGTTCCGCGAGGGCGTCCCGGCGGGCGCGCAGTTCATCGAGGGCCGCATCCAGGACGCCGCACGCCATCTCGACGCCTCGTACGACGGCGTCCTGCACTTCGCCGCGTTCTCGCAGGTCGGCGAGTCGGTCGTGAAACCGGAGAAGTACTGGGAGAACAACGTCGGCGGCACGATGGCGCTGCTCGCCGCCATGCGCTCCGCCGGAGTGCGCACCCTCGTCTTCTCCTCCACCGCGGCGACGTACGGCGAACCGGTCTCGACCCCGATCACCGAGTCCGACCCGACCGCGCCCACCAGCCCCTACGGTGCCTCCAAGCTCGCCGTCGACCACATGATCAGCGGTGAGGCGGCGGCGCACGGCCTGGCCGCCGTGTCCCTGCGGTACTTCAACGTCGCGGGCGCGTACGGCAACTGCGGTGAGCGCCACGACCCCGAGTCGCACCTCATCCCGCTGGTCCTCCAGGTCGCCCTCGGCAAGCGGGAGTCCATCTCCGTCTTCGGCGACGACTACCCGACGCCCGACGGCACCTGCGTCCGCGACTACATCCATGTCGCGGACCTCGCCGAGGCCCACCTGCTCGCGCTCGACGCGGCGGAGCCCGGCGAGCACCTGATCTGCAACCTCGGCAACGGCAACGGCTTCTCCGTGCGCGAGGTCATCGAGACCGTGCGCAAGGTGACCGGTCACCCGGTGCCCGAGGTCATGGCCGAGCGCCGCGGCGGCGACCCCGCGGTCCTCGTCGCCTCCGCAGCCGCCGCCCAGGAGCGCCTGGGCTGGCAACCGAGCCGCGCCGACCTGGCCGGCATCGTGTCCGACGCCTGGGCATTCGCCCGCGGGAGGGAAAACGCGTCATGAGCGACGGTGTGTGGGCAGCCCCCGGCAGGGTGAATCTGATCGGTGAACACACCGACTACAACGACGGTTTCGTCATGCCCTTCGCGCTGCCGCACACCACGGTGGCGACCGTGGCGCGCCGCGACGACGGCGTGCTGCGGCTCCACTCCGCCGACGTGGCCGGCGAACCCGTCGAACTGCGCGTCGACGACCTGGCGCCGGCCGCGCGCTCGGGCGGCTGGACCGACTACCCGGCGGGCGTCGTGTGGGCGCTGCGCTGGGCGGGCCTCGCGGTGGGCGGCGCCGACATACACTACGAGTCGACGGTGCCGACCGGCGCCGGGCTGTCCTCCTCCGCCGCGATCGAGGTCGTCACCGCACTCGCCCTGAACGACCTGTACTCGCTGGGCATGGACTCCCGGGACATCGCCCGGCTGTGCCGGCGGGCGGAGAACGTCTACGTCGGCGCCCCCACCGGGATCATGGACCAGATGGCCTCGGCCTGCTGCGTCGAGGGCCACGCCCTGCACCTGGACACCCGTGACCTCTCGCTTCGGCAGGTCCCCTTCGACCTGCCGGCCCACGGCCTCGAACTCCTCGTCGTGGACACCCGGGTCGAACACGCCCACAGCGAGGGCGAGTACGGAAAGCGCCGCGCGGGCTGCGAGGCGGGCGCGGCCGTCCTGGGCGTGGACGCGCTGCGGGACGTCCCGTACGACGGGCTCGGCGACGCCCTGGCCCGCATCGACGACGCGGAGGTGCGCGCCCTGGTCCGTCACATCGTCACGGAGAACCACCGGGTGGAGCGCGTGATCGCGCACCTGGAGGCGGGCGAGGTGCGCGCGATCGGCCCGGTGCTGACGGAGGGCCATGCCTCGCTCCGCGACGACTTCAGGGTCTCGTGCGGCGAACTGGACCTGGTGGTCGACACGGCTCTCACCGCGGGCGCCCTCGGCGCGCGGATGACCGGGGGCGGCTTCGGCGGTTCGGCGATCGTGCTGACGGAGTCGTCGTCGGCGCAGTTGGTGACCAAGGCGGTCCAGGAGGCGTTCGCGGCCCGTTCGCTGGAGCAGCCGCGTGTCTTCACGGCGGTCCCGTCGGCAGGAGCGCGGCGGCTGAGCTGAACGAGCCCCCGGCCGCCCGCGGACCGGGGGCCCGGTTCACAGCAGGTGCGAGAGCCGGGACAGCTGTTCGGTGTGCTCCGGGCTGCGGGCCTTGACGTAGGCGATCTGCCGCCGTGCCGTACAGCCGCGGGAGAGCTTCACCCGGTCCGACCCGGTGGAGTAGTGGATCTGCGAGAGCCCCTCGGCGAGCGCCACGCGCAGCAACTCGTAGTAGACCAGCCCGAAGTAGAGCGGCAGTCTGCCCTGCGCCTCGTAGTCGAATCCGGCCTGGCGGGCGTACATCTCCCCCCGGTGCGTGAAGGTGAGCACGAAGCCCGCCAGATGCCCGTCGAGCGAGGCGGTGGTGACCCGGGCCGCATCGCCGGCGTGGTCGGCGATGCTGTGCAGGACCGCCATGAAGGCGTTCGCGTCGGCGGGGGTGCCGTGCTTGGCGTAGAGCGCCATCTCCAGCGGGGCGATCCGCTCGATGATGTCGGCGCTGAGCGGCTGTGTGCGGTAGACGACGCCCGCCTCGTGCAGGGCGCGCAGTTCGCGCTTGAGCTTGACCCGGCGGCGCTGCTCGAACCGTGCGAGGTAGGTGTCGAAGGCGCCGTCGTCCGGGACCGGCAGCGAGTACGCGGTCTGGCCGGGCAGCGCGAGGTACTCGTGGTCCGCCAGGACCCGGCGCAGCGGATCGTCGTCCTCGTCGACGTACAGGAACGACACCGCTTGCAGTCCGGCCGCCCACGCTTCCCGTTCGGCGGCCCCGACCAGAGCCGAGAGGACCTCGCGCTGCCGGCCCGCGCCGAGGCCGCCGTCCGTCCCCGCCTTGGTGTGCGAGGGGTTGCGGCCTCCGCAGGCCAGAGCGGGCATCAGCCCGGCCGCCCAGGGGGCGTCCTCGCCCGTGGCGTTGCGATGGACGGTGCCGATCACCCGGCCGGGGCTGCAGAAGACGTACGGAGTGGCGTGCTCCAGCGGGTAGGCGGGCAGGACACCCACCGGATCACCGCCGTCGAAGGCGGTGAAGTAGTACGGCTCGGTGGCGGCGGTGTTCTCGCAGTGCCGCAGCCACGGGGGCGCGGCGTAGAAGCCGCGGGGGCCGAGCAGCGCCTCCCACCGCGTGGTGTCGACCTCCTTCAGGCTCCGCCGTACGGCCACTTCCACCGGCTGTGAGCCGTTAGGCGCGGCGGCGGTGCTCATCGCACGCCCTCGACCGCCGAGTCGATCACCGGGGTGAGCTGCCCAAGAGCCGCCTCCGCCCTGCGCACGGCGTCGCCGGTGGTGTCGCCGACAGCCACGACGTAGCCCAGCAGGTCGAGATTGCTCTCGGCGGGGCGGACCCGGTCGCCCGGGTGGGCCTCCAGGTCCACGTCCACCACGCCGGGGACGCGCCGCGCCAGGTCCGCGCCTCCGATGGCGGTCAGGACCCCGGATTCGCGCGCGGCGAGGTAGCGGGACGCCGCGGCGGCGTCGCGGGTGGCCGTGAGGTCGGCCGGCCGGCCCGTGTGCAGCCTGATCACCTCGCGCTGGAGGTAGATCCCCGTCGCCTCGCGGATGAGCTGGGTGATCTCCGCGCCGGGCATGCGGCCGTTGACCTCGACGATGCGCGGGCCGGCCGCGGTCATCTTCACCTCGACGTGCGCGGCGCCGAAGTCGTGGCCCACCGCGTCCAGCGCCCGGCAGGCCAGGTCGACGCACGCCTCGCGCACCGGTGCCGACAGCATCGACGGGAAGGTGTCGCCCATCTCCACGAAGTGCGGGTGGGGGCCGAGGGCCTTGTCCGTGACGCCCAGGACCCGGCGCTCGCCGTCGAGCAGCACGGACTCGACGCTCACCTCGAAGCCCAGGAGGTACTCCTCCACGAGGGCGCCCGGCCGCCGGGGCTGGCCGCGGAAATCGGTGGGCGAGGAGCTGATGTCCCGGTAGGCCGCGAGCACTTCGTCCGGCGTACGGCAGAGGGTGACGCCGATGCTGGCCGACTCGGTCATCGGCTTCACCACGCACGGGTAGCCGAAGCGGTCGGCGGCGGCGAGCGCGTCCTCCTCGGTCGTGGCCTGGTGGAAGCCGGGTGCCGCGACACCGGCCGCCTCGCAGGCGCGCCGCATCAGCAGCTTGTCCCGGCAGGTGCGGGCGGCCTCGGGGGACAGGCCCGGCAGGCCGAAACGCGCGGCGACCTCCGCCACGACGGGGATGTTGTAGTCGGTGACCGTCATCACGCCCCGCAGGCGGCCCTCGGCGTGGAACGGCTCCAGCGCGGCGGCGACCGCGTCCGCGGAGTTGGTGTCCGCCTGGATGATCTGGTCGATGTGCTTGGCGAAGACCTCCTCTGCGAGTCCGACCACGCGGTAGCGGTCCGGGTCGTTGCTCATCAGAACGGTGTGGAAGCCGAGTTCGTGGGCCGCGCGCAGGGGAGTCAGGCCGAAGTTCGACAACTGGCTCTCGACGACGGCGAGTACGCCGGGTGCGGTGCTCATGCGTGTGGTTCTCCTTGGGTGGGGGCCGAATGCGCGAGGTGTTCCATCCGGCGGGTGGCGGTGACGGCTCGGACGACGGGGCCGCGGGCCGCCAGGCTCACCAGCAGCGCGGCGAGCGTGAAGGCGGCCGGCAGACACAGAGCGGCGGTGGGACCGAGGCGGTCGGCGGCCAGGCCCGCCGCGGCGGAGCCCGCGGCCGTGCCGACCGCGATGAAGCTGCCGACGCCCGCGAACGCCTGGGTCGCCTTGTCCTGGGCGGTCATCTCGCCGATGAGCTGGAACTCCTCCGCCCCGGCCGGGGCGATCGGCAGACCGCTGACCACCAGCAGGACGCCCAGGAGCACCAGCGTCCAGGAGGCGGACAGCCCGGCGTGGTGCGCCAGAGGGACGGCCGGCAGGGCGGCCAGCGCGACGGTCAGCACGACCAGCAGCCTGACGTACCGCGGGTACGCGGTCCCCCCGAAGGTACGGGCGCCGTACAGGAGTCCGCCGACCACGCTGCCCGCGGACTGGAGCGCGACCAGGGTGCCGGCGAGTTCCGGCGCCGATCCCTGGTCCCGCAGCGACGCGGTGACCGCCACCACCAGGGCGCTGGACAGGGCCGCCGTCAGGGCGATGGCCACCAGCACGGCCGACGCCGCGACCCGTCCGGGACCGGACCGGTCCTTCGGCCCGTTCACCGGGGCGTCGCCGGGCCGGGGCCGGGGGCGGCGCCTGCGCACGGCGGCGGCCTGCCCGTAGCCGAGCCCGCCGGTTCCCAGGAGTACCGCCGTGGCCAGCAGTGCGCCACGGGAACCGATCAGGGTGGCGAGCACGGTGACGGCCGAGGGCCCGATGATGAACAGCAGCTCGCTGAGCGTCGCCTCGAACGAGTAGGCCCGCTGCCGCAGGGCGGCGTCCTCGGTGAGAGCGGGCCACAGGGCCCGCATCGACGCGCCGACCGGTGCGGTGGCCAGCCCTGCCGCACAAGCGGCGGCCGGCACGGCGGCGGTCGGCGCGGCATCGGCGCCGAATGCGACCGCGACCAGGGCGAGGCCGGCGGCCGGCGCGGTGATCCGGAGCACCGCACTCGGGCCGATGCGGTCCATCACCCGCCCGATGGCCGGTCCCCCCACGGCGCTGCCGAGGGCGTACGCCGCGCCGGCGGTGCCGCCGAGCGCGAGGGAGTGCCCCGACTGGACCAGCGTCAGCAGCAGCGCGAGGGGGACCATGGTCCCGGCCAGGCGCGCGAGCGCGGCGGGTACCGCCGCCGCGCTCGCGCCCGGAAGCCTCAAGAGCTCCAGGTAGCCCTTGATCACCGCGGTGTCCCCGGGGCGGGGTCCGGGAGGTCCGGGTCGGCCAGGCGGAACACGTCCTCGCCGGTCTCGGCCCGCCAGACCACCTGCTCCCGCTCACCGTCGATCGCGACCACCGCGGCCCTGGTCCGGATGAAGTTGTTGCTGCGCCCCAGCGAGTAGGCCCCTGTGTCGTGGAGGCTCAGCAGGTCACCGGTGCGGATGTCGTCCGGCAGGTCCATGGACGTGGCGTGGATGTCGTTCTCGTAGCACAGCGGCCCGGCCACCGACCAGGTGCTGTGACGCTCCGAGAACCGGCGGCCGATCGGAATCAGCCGGTGGACCTCGCCGGTGCCCGTCCAGGGGGCCACATTGTTGCCGCCGTCCAGGATCAGCCAGCGTGCCTCCGGCAGTTCCTTGCGGGACATCACCCGCGTCACCAGGGCCATGGTGTCCGAGACCAGCCAGCGGCCCGGCTCACAGGCGAGGGTCACCCCGTCCAGGCCCCGGTCCTGCATCAGCTTGTCCACCTCGGGGAACAACCGGGCGATGTCCAGGACGGGTTCGTCGTCCTGCGCGGGCGTTCCTCCCTGCAGGCTCCACACGGCGGACAGCGGGCCGGTGCGCGGGCGGCGGATGCCCGGTACGCCGAAGCCTCCCCCGATGTTGACCTCGTGCAGGCCGAACCGCCGGTGCAGGGCCGCCGCCTCGTCCAGTACGCGCTCCAGCGCCCGGAGCATCAGATCCTCGTGCACGATCTGGCTGCTCAGATGGGCGTGGACGGCGGTGAGCGACAGGTGGGCCGACCCGGCGATGCGCTCGACGAGACGGGCGAGCTGCGGCGACCCGGCGGGCCAGCCGAACCGCTGGCGAGCGGCCGCCCGCTCGGCCTGGGCCCGGTACGAGGGGTCGGAGGACGTGGAGAGCGCCACGCCGGGGGAGATCCGGATGCCCACCTCGAGGGTGCGCCCCTCCTCGGCGGCGATCCTCTCCAGCGCGGCTATCTCGTCCTCACCGTCGATGTGGACCCGCACGCCGTGCCGCACGGCCGTGGCCAGCTCGGCGTCGGTCTTCACCGGACCGTTGAACACCACGGCCGCCGGATCGAACCCGGCGGCGAGCGCGGCCTCCAGCTCGTACCCCGAGACGACGTCCGCGCCCATGCCGTGGCCGACGAGACGCCGGAGCAGGTACGGCAGATAGTTCGTCTTCACGGAGTAGTACGTCCGGGTCGGCCGGCCCAGTCCGCCGAGCACGTCCAGCAGGTGCCGCGTCGCCCGGTCCAGCCGGCCGGCGTCCAGCACGTGCACGGGTGTGCCGTGGCGCTGTGCGATGCCGGCCAGCCGCTCGTGGTCCCAGCCCGTCCCCGATCCGCTGTCCGGCTGTTCCCCGGTCACGCGTGTGCTCCTTCCAGGGGCGCGGGCCGCAGCTCCGCGTGGGGCGAGACGCCGGTGAGCAGGCGGAAGCCCGCGTCGATGCTGTCGCGTTGGATCATGTCGGCGTACCGGCGGTTCCACTCGCCCGACGCGAGATCCTCGCGCAGGCGCGTGACGCCCCGCGTGACCGCCTGCTCGTCCGTCAGGGCGAAGGCTGAGCACGCCCGGCGGGTCTCGGGGTCGAGGTAGGCCTCCGGCCGCCGCCAGAACGCGGTCATGAATCCGTCCGCGAAGTCGTGCCACACGGGAAGCTCGGTGACCTCGCACGGTCCGAGGAGTTCGGTGAGGCGGTCCAGGGACGGGACGCGGGAGCGTTCGGCCTCGGCGATCTCGGGGACGTAGTCGCGGGTGAACCAGAAGTCGGCCTGGACGTCCATGTCGTACGTCACGACGGCGAAGCGGGAGGCGACCCGCAGCAGTTCGCCGATCCCGGCCTCCAGGTCCGACCAGTGGTGGACGGTCAGGACGGCCATGACCGCGTCGAAGGCCTGGTCGTCGAAGGGCAGGCTCTCCGCGCTGCCGATGACGCACGGGGAGGAGCCCGGGGGCCGCTGGGCCCGCATCCGCAGCGACGGCTCGACCGCGACGAGCTGCACGTCGGCCGGCTCGTACGCGCCCGCGCCCGCGCCCACGTTGAGGACCGTGCGGGGATCACCCAGGGACTCCCGTATCTGCCGCGCCCACCGGGGGTCGGGGCGGCGTACGGAGGAGTAGCCCACGCCGATGTGGTCGTAGACGGGCGCGGTGCGGTCGGTGGCGGGGCCGGCCGGGTGAGTGAGTACGGGGTTGGACACGCGGATCACGCCTCGTTGCTCGCGCGGACCTCGGCCTCGTACTCCTCGCCGTAGCGCCGCTCCTCCCAGGAGTTGACCGCCACCAGCCACACGTCGCGGTGGCCGCCCTCGTCGGTGAGGTGCTCGATGTCGGTGACGTGGTGGAACATCGCGCGATCGTCGAAGGCGATGGCCTGCCCGTCCTGAAGGGTGGTCCGGAAGAACGGCTCGCCCCCGCCGAGCTGCATGAGCTGGGTCTCGCCGCCCGAGATGTTGTGGCGGCGGGTGACGGCGACGATGCCGTAGCGGTGGCCGTCCCGGTGCGGGCCCTCGGGGGCGGCCACGCCCTCGACGTCGGGGGTGGAGACGACGCGGCACTGGTGGACGTTGAGCTGCCAGTCGGTGTCCTTGTCGAGGTCCAGCGCCTCGGCCCCGGCCGCGATGAGCGGTGTGGGATCCACGGTCAGCGGCTCCAGCGTCCGCATCTGGCCGCCGACGAGGTCGTTGTACTGGCGCGGTTGGGCGAAGTGGCGGTGCGGCAGGAGCTCCAGTTTCCACTCGCCGTCGTGGACGAGGCGGAACTGGGAGAAGCGGCGGTACCGCTGGGTGGAGCCCGTGTACGGGTCGAGGGGCAGTTTCTCGAACTCGGCCAGGGTGTGGCCGTCCAGCGGAGGCGTATCGATGATGGCGAAGCCCTGCTCGTTCAGAGTCATGCGAACTCCCTGCGTATGAAGCCCAATTGGCCATGAGGGCCGGGCCGCGGAACGATCTTGGGAAGACTAGGAAGGAGAACTCCGCGAAAACAAGATCATGATTGGGTCATAACAATGGAAGAACTCGACATGATGTCCCATGGACAGAACGCGGGTTCGGGTATAGGGCGGAGGCGTCCGCAGTGTCGGCGGCCGGGCGATCAGTTCTGCAAATCGCCTTCCGTCGCGGCCACCCGTCCGTACTCTGATGCTCAACACCGGTGGGGGCCGGTGTCGATCAGGGGGCGAGACCGTTGGGTACGGCGCCCGGGTCGGGGTATCAGTCAGAGCACGGCGGCGGCCGGGCGATGTCCTGAACCTCCCTCTCCGGGCGTCGTATCCGCGCCGATCCGTCCTCCGGCACTGGGGGTGCTTGTGGTTCGTATCCGGGTCCTGGTCGTGGACGACCACCGAATCTTCGCCGAGTCGCTCGCCGCGGCTCTCGCCGCCGAGCCCGACGTCGAGGTCGCCGCGGCGGGCAGCGGGCCCGCCGCGCTGCGCTGCCTGGAAAGGGCCGCGTCCGACGGGCGGCGCTTCGACGTCATGCTCGTCGACGCGGATCTGGGGATCGCCCCGGTGCCCGCGCCGCGCGCGGTCGCGGGCACCGACGACGGGCTCGTGGACGGGATCTCGCTGGTCGCCGGCGTCCGTTCGCATCAGATCGCGGTACGGTCCGTGGTCCTCGCCGAGAAGGACGACGCCGCCCGCGCGGCGCTTGCGCTCCAGGCGGGGGCGTCGGGCTGGGTCGCCAAGGACTGCTCGCTGCAACGGCTGCTGGCCGTGATCCGCGGGGTGCTGCGGGACGAGACGCATGTGTCGCCCGCACTGCTCACCGGGGTCCTGCGCGAGCTGACCGCGGCCCGCAAGCACCGCACCGAGAGCGAGCAGCTGGTCGAGTCGCTGACCCCGCGCGAACAGGAGGTACTGCGCTGCATGGTCGCGGGCCTGGGGCGCAAAGCCGTCGCCGAGCGCCTCTTCCTGTCCCCGCACACCGTCCGGACGCATATGCAGAACGTGCTGGGGAAGCTCGGCGTGCACTCCACACTCGCGGCGGTCGCCCTGGCGCGCAGAGCGGGCGTCGGCCCGGCCGAACTAGGTGGGGATGTTGTCGAACGGGGCGGTCAACTGGCGTAGCAGTGCGGCCAGCTCGGCGCGCTGGGCGTGGGACAGCTGCGACAGGATCGCCCGCTCCTGGGCGAGCAGCCCGGCCAGTGCCTGGTCGGCGCGGTCACGGCCCTCGGGGGTGAGGCGCACCAGGACGCCGCGCCGGTCGCTGGGGTCGGGCAGCCGCTCGACCAGGTTCTTCTTGGCGAGCCGGTCGATGCGGTTGGTCATCGTGCCGGAGGTGACCAGGGTCTGGGTGAGCAGCTGGCCGGGGGAGAGCTGGTACGGCGCGCCGGCCCGGCGGAGCGAGGTGAGTACGTCGAACTCCCACGGCTCCAGCTGGTGCTCGGCGAACGCGAGCCGGCGGGCACGGTCGAGGTGGCGGGCGAGCCGTGAGACGCGGCTGAGCACCTCGAGCGGTTCCACGTCGAGGTCAGGGCGCTCTCGGCGCCATGCTGCGACCAGTCGATCGACCTCGTCCTCCATGTCGATCAGTGTAGTTGGTCTGTCGACATGAAGTCTCTTGACGTCAAGATATAGTCTGCTTGACTATTGGGCATGGTCGGGCCGGAACCGTTCCGTTTCGGCTGTCCGTTCCTGCAAGGGGGACTCGAACATGCATTCCGTACCTACCTGGGACCCACACCAGTATCTGCGCCATGCCGGACACCGCACCCGCCCCTTCCTGGACATGCTCGCGCGCATACCCCAGCTGCCCTCCGGCAGCCGTCCGGCCCGGATCGCCGACATCGGCTGCGGCCCCGGCAACGTCACCGCGCTCCTCGCCGACCGCTGGCCCGACGCCCACATCACCGGCTTCGACCTCTCCCGCGAGATGCTCGCCCGGGCGGAGAAGGACCACGCCGGCACCACGCCCGGCGGCGGCTGGCTGGACTTCCGTCCCGCCGACGCCGCGCACTGGACCCCCGACGAGCCCTACGACCTGATCGTCTCGAACGCGGCGCTGCAGTGGGTGCCCAACCACCCCGAGT
Source organism: Streptomyces sp. NPDC015127 (assembly GCF_043080095.1). Lineage (NCBI taxonomy): Bacteria > Bacillati > Actinomycetota > Actinomycetes > Kitasatosporales > Streptomycetaceae > Streptomyces > Streptomyces sp. NPDC015127. The sequence goes on along the minus strand of NZ_JBIBVE010000016.1, from coordinate 85,867 downwards.
CCTTCGCCGTCTGGATCGACGGGCTCGCACCCGGCGGCACCCTCGCGTTCCAGGTGCCCGGAAACTTCACCTCGCCCAGCCACGCCCTGCTCGGCGAGCTGTGCGAGTCCCCGCAGTGGCGCGACCGTCTCGGCGACCACGGACGCCGCTACGTCCACATCCTGGAGCCCGCCGAGTACCTGCTGCGCCTCGCCGACCTGGGCTGCGACACGGACACCTGGGAGACCACCTACCTCCAGCTGCTCGGCGGCGAGGACCCGGTGCTCGACTGGGTGAAGGGCACCGCGCTGCGTCCCGTCCTGACCGAACTCGCCGACGACCCGGAGGCCGAGCGTGAGTTCCTGGGCCAGTACCGGGACCTGCTGCGCAAGGCGTACCCGCCGGGGCCGCACGGCACCGTGTTCCCGTTCCGCCGCATCTTCGCCGTCGCCAGGAAGCTCGCGTGACGCTCGCCGCCGTCCTCGGCTGAGGCCGGGGCCGCGTACGAGGGCGCCCCGCCGCGGGAGAACCGGGGCGGGGCGCCGTGCTGCCCGGGGGCAGCGGGGATCGGATCAGTGCAGGGTGCTGTAGGTGTTCCAGCCCGTGCCGACCTGCACCCGCGGGTGGAAGCCGCCCCTGCCGTTGGCGTCGTAGCGGTACAGCACGCCGTCCGCGTTGCGGACCAGCAGGTCCGCGCGGCCGTCGGCGGTCAGGTCGCCGGGCGCCACGAACTTGTTGAACTGGTTCCAGCCGGTGCCGATCAGCTTCCGCGCCTTGAACGGCGCCGTGTACACGCCCGTACCCGCGTACAGGTAGAGGCTGCCGTCCGTGCCGCGCGCGACGATGTCCGCGCGGCCGTCGCCGTCGATGTCACCGGCGCCGACGAGCACGTTGAACTGGCCCCAGCCGGTGCCGATCTTCTGGCGGGCGGCGAACGCCGACCCGTCGCCGTTGCCCCGGTACAGGTACAGGGCACCGGCGCCGTCGCGGGCCAGCAGGTCGGCCCTGCCGTCGCCGGACAGGTCGCCGGGGCCGAACAGGGTGTTGTAGATGCCCCAGCCGCTGCCGATCTCGCCGTCGCCGACGTAGTCGTCGTAGTTGTACAGCGTGCCGTCCATGACCTCGAGCAGGTCGCCGTAGCCGTCGTCGTTGAACGAGGACGTGAGCGTGAGCTTGGCGCCGCCCCAGCCCGAGCCGCCCTCTTCACGGGGGCTGAGCCGGCCGTTGTTCATGCCGTAGTACGCGTACATGACACCGGACTTGTTGACGCCGACGACCTCGTTCTTCCCCCAGTGCGGGTTGTTGCCCGCGCCGGAGAACTGCGAGACGTGGTTCCAGCCGGTGCTGAGCTGCGTCCTCGGCGTGAAGGTGCCCGCGCCCGTGGACAGGTACCGGTAGAGCGTGCCGGACACGGTGCGGGCCACGAGGTCGCCGAAGCCGTCGCCGTTCATGTCGTCCACGCTGAACAGCTGGTTGTACTGGGCCCAGCCGTCACCGATCTTGACCCGCGGCTTGAAGGGCTGCTCGGCCTTGGTGCCGGCGTAGAAGAACAGCTCACCGGCGGGGTTGCGCGCGAACAGGTCCGCGACCGCGTCGCCATTGGCGTCGTTGACGCCCACGAGCTGATCGAACTGGCCCCACCCCGAGCCGACCCGGATGCGCGGCGCGAACGGCTCCGCCGCACCCGGCTGGGCCGGGAACAGGAACAGCTCACCCGCGGGGTTGCGCGCGAGGACGTCACCGACGCCGTCGCCGGTCAGGTCGCCGGGCGAGAAGACCTTGTTGAACTCCTGCCAGCCCGTGCCGGACCACTGCAGGTCGGCGTAGGTGTCATAGCTGCGGTAGGACGAGAGGCGGCCGTCGGTGGACAGCGTGAAGAGCGTGGGACGGGTGGGCTCGGCCGCGTCCATGCCCGCGATCGAGAACGCGTCCTTGAACGTCTCCTCGCTCGTGCCGAACACGTAGATGTAGCTCTCCGCGCTGCCCGTCGGCGTCACCCAGTACTGGCCGTCGACGGAGCGCTCCAGAAGATCGCTGAAGCCGTCGCGGTCGATGTCGCTGCGCGGCAGGGCCGGCGCCTCGGTGCCGGCAGCGGCGGCCGAGGCACCCGACGGAGCCTTCGCCGCGCCGGACTGCATGATCGGCGACTTCGGCATGCTCTCGACGGTCGGCGCGGTGCGCTCCACCGGCGTGCGCGCCGCCGGAGCGTCGTCCGCCTGCGCCGGAACGGCGAACAGCATGCCCGCCGAGACGGCCAGCGCGGCGCAGGCCGCGACACGCCGCGCGCCTGCGCGACGCACGACGGCAGGGCGGCCGGAATCCACTGAAGTCAAAGTCCCCTCCGGGGAAAGTCGATCTCACTGCCTGGTCGGCGAGACGAGGCAGTGAGATAGACGGCCGAGGGGGATCAAGGGATGTACGGGAACCCGATCGATTTCGCCGCTGTTCCCGTCCCGGCCCGGCGGCGCCCGCGGCGGAGCGCCGGGTCAGTTCTTGCGGTGGCCGATCAGGCGCGGCTTCTGTTCCAGGCCGTCCAGGCCGTGCCACGCCAGGTTCACCAGGTGCGCCGCGACCTCCGCCTTCTTCGGGCGGCGGGCGTCCACCCACCACTGGCCGGTCAGCGCCACCATGCCCACCAGCGCCTGCGCGTACAGCGGGGCGAGCTTCGGGTCGAAGCCCCGGTTCTTGAACTCCATGCCCAGGATGTCCTCGACCTGCGTGGCGATGTCGCTGATCAGGGACGCGAACGTACCCGTCGACTGCGCCACCGGCGAATCCCGCACCAGGATGCGGAAGCCGTCCGTGTACGTCTCGATGTAGTCCAGCAGCGCGAACGCCGCCTGCTCCAGCAGCTCCCGGGGATGGCCCGCCGTCAGCGCGCCCGTCACCATGTCCAGCAGCTGGCGCATCTCACGGTCGACCACGACCGCGTACAGGCCCTCCTTGCCCCCGAAGTGCTCGTACACCACCGGCTTGGACACGCCCGCCTTCGCCGCGATCTCCTCGACCGACGTGCCCTCGAAGCCCCTCTCGGCGAAGAGGGTGCGCCCGATGTCGAGCAACTGCTCCCGGCGCTCCGCGCCGGTCATCCGCACCCGGCGGGCCCGCCTGCCGCCGGGCGACCGGGTCTTCTCCGTACTGTTCGTACTGCCGTCACTCGCCACGCCGTCCATCATGCCGCTTCGGCGGTGTCACTCTTGCCGCGGGCGTCCACGCGACGGGCGTCGATACGGGACTGCTGCGGCCAGCGCACGTCGTACGCCCAGCCCGCCAGCTCGAACCAGCGGATCAGCCGGGCGCTGGAGTCCAGCTGACCCCGCAGCACGCCGTGCCGCGCGCTCGTCGGGTCCGCGTGGTGCAGGTTGTGCCACGACTCACCGCACGACAGGACCGCCAGCCACCACACGTTGCCCGAGCGGTCGCGCGACTTGAACGGGCGCTTGCCCACCGCGTGGCAGATCGAGTTGATCGACCACGTGACGTGGTGCAGCAGCGCGACCCGGACCAGCGAGCCCCAGAAGAACGCGGTGAACGCGCCCCACCACGACATCGTCACCAGACCGCCCACCAGCGGCGGGATCGCCAGCGACAGCACCGTCCACCAGATGAAGTCCCGCGAGATGCGGCGCAGCGCCGGGTCCTTGATCAGGTCGGGGGCGTACTTGTGCTGAGGGGTCTGCTCCTCGTCGAACATCCATCCGATGTGGGCCCACCACAGGCCCTTCATCAGCGCCGGGACCGTCTCGCCGAACCGCCACGGCGAATGCGGGTCGCCCTCGGCGTCGGAGAACTTGTGGTGCTTGCGGTGGTCGGCCACCCAGCGCACCAGCGGCCCCTCGACCGCCAGCGATCCCATGATCGCCAGCGCGATCCGCAGGGGACGCTTCGCCTTGAAGGAGCCGTGCGTGAAGTACCGGTGGAAGCCGATCGTGATCCCGTGGCAGCCGATGTAGTACATGGCCACCAGCAGGCCGAGATCGAGCCAGCTCACGCCCCAGCCCCAGGCCAGCGGCACGGCCGCGAGCAGGGCGAGGAAGGGGACCGTGATGAACAGCAGCAGGGCGATCTGCTCGATCGACCGCTTGCTGTCCCCGCCGAGCGTGGCGGACGGTGCGTCGGCGGGCGGCGGCTGTTCGGTGCCGTTCAGCAGATCGGGGCTTGTGGTCATGAGGGTTCCCTGGGGGTGGGGAGAGGGGACGTGAGGCTGCCGCTGTCACGGTCCTGGCTACGGTTCCGTAACCTACGGCGACGTAAGTATGGCAGTGCCCGACGACGGGGCAAGAGACCTGCGGACAACGTCAGGGAAATGGACACCTATCCTGGGTCTCGTCGGACAGCGCGGTCCGCAAGCCTCCAGTACCCCTCCAGACGTGCTCAAACACTGCAAGGAGCCGCACCTGTGAGCAGTGCCGACCAGACTTCCACCGCCAGCGCCGAGCTTCGCGCCGACATCCGCCGACTGGGCGATCTTCTGGGCGAGACCCTCGTCCGCCAGGAGGGCCCCGAGCTCCTGGAGCTCGTCGAGCGGGTCCGTGCCCTGACGCGTACCGACGGTGAGGCAGCCGCCGCGCTGCTGGGCGACACCGACCTGGAGACCGCGGCCAAGCTGGTCCGCGCCTTCTCCACGTACTTCCACCTGGCCAACGTCACCGAGCAGGTGCACCGCGGCAAGGAGCTGCGCGAGAAGCGCGCAGCGGAGGGCGGCATGCTCGCCCGCACGGCCGACATGCTCAAGGACGGCGACCCCGAGCACGTACGCGCCACGGTCAGGAACCTCAACGTCAGGCCCGTCTTCACGGCCCACCCGACGGAGGCCGCACGCCGCTCGGTCCTCAACAAGCTCCGCCGCGTCGCCGAGCTGCTGGAGACCCCGGTCATCGCCTCCGACCTGCGCCGCCACGACCTGCGCCTGGCCGAGTCCATCGACCTGATCTGGCAGACCGACGAGCTGCGGGTCGTGCGCCCCGAGCCGACCGACGAGGCCCGCAACGCGATCTACTACCTCGACGAGCTGCACGCGAACGCCGTCGGCGACGTCCTGGAGGACCTCGCCGCCGAGCTGGAGCGCGTCGGCGTCGAGCTGCCGCCCGGCACCCGCCCGCTCACCTTCGGTACCTGGATCGGCGGCGACCGCGACGGCAACCCCAATGTCACCCCCGCCGTGACCTGGGACGTCCTGATCCTCCAGCACGAGCACGGCATCACGGACGCCATCGAGGTCATTGACCACCTGCGCGGACTGCTGTCCAACTCCATCCGCTACGCCGGCGCCACCGAGGAGCTGCTCGACTCCCTGCGGGCCGACCTGGAGCGGCTGCCCGAGATCAGCCCCCGCTACAAGCGGCTGAACGCCGAGGAGCCCTACCGGCTCAAGGCCACCTGCATCCGCCAGAAGCTCATCAACACCCGCGAGCGCCTGGCCAAGGGCACCCCGCACGAGGAGGGCCGCGACTACCTCGGCACCGCCGAGCTGATCAACGACCTCACCCTCGTCCAGACCTCACTGCGCGAGCACCGCGGCGGCCTGTTCGCCGACGGCCGCATGGACCGGGTCATCCGCACCCTGTCCGCGTTCGGTCTCCAGCTCGCGACCATGGACGTACGCGAGCACGCCGACGCCCACCACCACGCCCTCGGGCAGCTCTTCGACCGGCTCGGCGAGGAGTCCTGGCGCTACGCCGACATGCCCCGCGACTACCGGCAGAAGCTGCTCGCCAAGGAGCTCCGCTCCCGCCGCCCGCTCGCGCCCACGCCCGCGCCGCTGGACGCCGCCGGCCAGAAGACCCTCGGCGTCTTCCACACCGTCAAGGAAGCCTTCGAACGCTTCGGGCCCGAGGTCATCGAGTCCTACATCATCTCGATGTGCCAGGGCGCCGACGACGTCTTCGCCGCGGCCGTCCTCGCCCGCGAGGCCGGACTCGTCGACCTGCACGCCGGCTGGGCCAAGATCGGCATCGTGCCGCTGCTGGAGACCACCGACGAGCTCAAGGCCGCCGACGTCATCCTCGAAGGCATGCTCGCCGACCCCTCCTACCGGCGCCTCGTCTCGCTGCGCGGCGACGTCCAGGAGGTCATGCTCGGCTACTCGGACTCCTCGAAGTTCGGCGGCATCACCACCAGCCAGTGGGAGATCCACCGCGCGCAGCGCAGGCTGCGCGACGTCGCGCACCGCCACGGCGTCCGACTGCGGCTCTTCCACGGCCGCGGCGGCACCGTCGGCCGCGGCGGCGGCCCCTCGCACGACGCGATCCTGGCGCAGCCCTGGGGCACGCTGGAGGGCGAGATCAAGGTGACCGAGCAGGGCGAGGTCATCTCCGACAAGTACCTGATCCCCTCCCTGGCGAGGGAGAACCTGGAGCTGACGGTCGCCGCGACGCTCCAGGCGTCCGCCCTGCACACCGCCCCCCGCCAGTCCGACGAGGCCCTCGCCCGGTGGGACGCGGCCATGGACACCGTCTCGGATGCCGCCCATGCCGCGTACCGCAGGCTGGTCGAGGACCCGGACCTGCCCGCGTACTTCTTCGCCGCCACGCCCGTCGACCAGCTGGCCGACCTGCACCTCGGCTCGCGCCCCTCGCGCCGCCCGGACTCCGGGGCCGGTCTCGACGGACTGCGCGCCATTCCGTGGGTCTTCGGCTGGACGCAGTCGCGGCAGATCGTGCCCGGCTGGTTCGGCGTGGGCTCCGGCCTCAGGGCGCTGCGCGAGGGCCTGCGGCAAGAAGGTGCCACCGTGCTCGACGAGATGTACGAGCAGTGGCACTTCTTCCGCAACTTCGTCGCCAACGTCGAGATGACGCTCGCCAAGACCGACCTGCGTATCGCCCGCCACTACGTCGACACGCTCGTGCCCGACCACCTCAAGCACGTCTTCGACGTCATCGAGGCCGAGCACGCCCTGACCGTCAGCGAGGTGCTGAAGGTGACCGGCAGCGACGAACTGGTCGGATCCAACCCGGTCCTGCGGCAGACGTTCGCGATCCGGGACGCGTACCTGGACCCGATCTCCTACCTTCAGGTCGCGCTCCTCAAGCGGCAGCGCGACGCGGCGGCGCGCGGCGAGGAGCCGGACCCGCTGCTGGCCCGCGCCCTGCTGCTGACGGTCAACGGCGTCGCGGCCGGCCTGCGCAACACCGGCTGACGCGCGACGACACGAGGATGCCCCCGCCTGGATAGGCGGGGGCATCGTCATGTCAGGTGTCAGTGCTGACGGGCCGTACGGCGGCGCGCCACCAGGTAGCCGCCACCGGCGACCAGCGCGGCAGCGACGCCCGCGAGGATGCCGATGGGTGCGCCGTTGCCGGTCTCCGCGAGGTCGCCGGACGTGCCGTCGGCGCTCGGCGCGGGAGCCGCGGGGGCCGAGGTGCTGGGCGTGCTCGACGGCTCACCCTCGCCCGGCTTCTCCTCGCCCGGCTTGTCGTCACCGGGCTTGTCCTCGCCCGGCTTGTCCTCACCGGGCTTGTCCTCGCCCGGCTTCTCGTCCTCGCAGTCGGACTTGAAGACCTTCTGCTTGGCCTTGCCGTTCTCGCCGTCGAAGTTCCAGAACAGCTTGTACTGCCCGTCGGGCAGGGTCATGTCCAGGGTGCGCTCGTGGCCGTCGGCGTCGAGCGTGAGCGAACCGGACTTCACGGTCTCGCCCTTGGCGAGGTCGTTGTTCGCCCAGGCCTCAATGTGCCACTCGACCTGCTGACCGGCGTCGAAACCGAAGGCGTCGAGGTAGAACTCGCAGACCTTCGGCTCGTTCTTGCGGAGTTCCTCGCCGGTCGCGGAGTCGTGGATCTTCACCGTGCCGTTGTCGCCGTTCGTGGCGAACGCGGCGGGTGCGGCCGACAGCGAGACCGCCGCGGCAGCCACCAGAGCGCTGGTGGAACGAAGGATGCGCATATGGGTGTCCATCGTGAGAGAGGGATGAAGACGCCGTGGGGGGCGGCTCAGCGTCCTGTGAACCCACGCGCCAGTCAAGGTCTCTTGCTCCGCATCCGCACCACGCGTACGGATTCGTCCCCGAAGGCCCTGATAACGATCAGGTGAACCCGCCGTTCCGCAACGGCTCCTGACGGACCTACAGCGCCAGGAACGACGCCACCAGCAGGGCCCCGCCCGCAGACGCGGACACCCACGCCACGCGCGTCAGCCGCAACCCGCCGCCGATCACCAGCGCCGCCAGCAGCAGCGCGCCGCCCAGCGGCAGCCAGGCGTGCAGCCCGCCCGCCGGACCCGTGCGCACCGCCTCGCGCGTACCCGGCTTCAGCACGACGGCGAGCGTCACACCCTTCTTCACCGCGACCGACCGCTCGATCGTCACCCGCTCGCGCTCCGGCGCCGGGTCCTTCGGCACGTACGGCCCCGTGCACACCGTGTCGTCGCAGCGCGCGACCGTGAGCGTGCCGTGCTCGCGGCCTTTGGAGAGCAGGATGTGCTGCGCATTGCCCCAGGACGACCAGAAGCCGGCGACCAGCAGGAGCAGGGCGACGAGCGCCATGGACGCCTTGCGGGCGTGGGTCAGTATCCGGCCGGAGGAGTTCCGCTTCATGGCCCGCGATCCTTGGCCATAGGGCAGCGCCGGGTCAACCTCGGACCGGCCCGAGGAGACCCAGGTCTCAGGTGTTGTACGTCCCCTGCGCCCGCTCCAGCCCGTCGATCACCAGACACTCCACCGCGTCCGCCGCGCGGTCCACGAAGTAGTCCAGCTCCTTGCGCTCCGCCGACGAGAAGTCCTTCAGCACGAAGTCCGCGACCTGCATCCGGCCCGGCGGGCGGCCGATCCCGAACCGCACCCGGTGGTAGTCCGGACCCATCGCCTTCGTCATCGACTTCAGGCCGTTGTGGCCGTTGTCCCCGCCGCCCAGCTTCAGCCGCAGCGTCCCGTAGTCGATGTCCAGCTCGTCATGGACCGCCACGATGTTCCCGGTCGGCACCTTGTAGAAGTCCCGCAGCGCCGTCACCGGGCCACCCGACAGGTTCATGTACGACATCGGCTTCGCCACGATCACCCGCCGGTTCGACGGACCCGGAGCGCCGATACGGCCCTCCAGTACCTGCGCCTGCGCCTTCTGCGCACGCTTGAACGATCCACCGATCCGCCCGGCCAGCAGATCGGCGACCATGAAGCCCACGTTGTGCCGGTTCGCGGCATAACCGGGCCCCGGATTGCCGAGGCCCACGATCAGCCAGGGTGCGTTCACGTCGGACATCTGCGCTGCGTCTCCTCGTCACCGGCCCGAACAGGAAGAACGGGGTGGCAGGCCGCAGCCCGCCACCCCGTGAAAAGCCTCAAGCAGAGCCTAGGGCGTGTCCGGCGGATCAGGGCCGGACACCCCCTGCGGCTCAGGCCTCGGCGGCCTCTTCGCCCTCGCCCTCGGCGACCTCGCCGGTCGGCTCCTCCGCCTGCGCGGCCAGGACCTGCAGGACGACAGCGTCCTCCTCGACGGCCAGCTTGACACCGTTGGGCAGGGTGATGTCCTTCGCGAGGACGGACGCGCCGGCCTCCAGGCCCTCGACGGAGACCGAGACGGACTCGGGGATGTGCGTGGCCTCGGCCTCGACCGGCAGAGCGTTCAGCACGTGCTCGAGCAGGTAGCCGCCCGGGGCCAGCTCGCCCTCGGTGTGGACCGGGATCTCGACGTTGACCTTCTCGCCGCGCTTCACGAGCAGCAGGTCGACGTGCTCCAGGAAGCCCTTCAGCGGGTCGCGCTGCACGGCCTTCGGAATGGCGAGCTCGTTCTTGCCGTCGATGTCGAGGGCAAGCAGGACGTTCGGGGTACGCAGGGCGAGCAGCAGCTCGTGGCCCGGCAGGGTGATGTGGACCGGGTCGGTGCCGTGACCGTACAGAACACCCGGGACCTTGTTGTCACGGCGGACACGACGGGCGGCGCCCTTGCCGAACTCGGAACGGAGCTCAGCGGCGATCTTGACCTCGGACATGTGCACTCCTCGTAGACAGAAGCGGAATGGTGGCGGTCACCCGGCCACGACTGGCCTGCTACGAAGAGCGCGTCGATAACGGACCGCCGCACCACAGGTGCGGCCTCCCTCGCCGAGCAACTACGGCAGTCTACGCGGCAGCCGCCCGGCACCCAAATGGATCACCTGCCGGAACGCGTGGGGGCCGACCCCCGCACGCCCGCCGAAACGCGCGAGGGCCGCCCCGCGCATCGCGGGACGGCCCTGCTCGCCTCTGCTGCTGCCTACTTGTCTTCCTCGAACAGGCTCGTCACCGAACCGTCCTCGAAGACCTCACGCACGGCGCGCGCGATCGTCGGCGCCATCGACAGCACCGTGATCTTGTCCAGCTCCAGCTCACCCGGCGTCGGCAGCGTGTTCGTCAGCACGAACTCGCTCACCTTCGAGTTCTTCAGCCGGTCGGCGGCCGGGCCCGACAGGATGCCGTGCGTCGCCGTCACGATCACGTCCTCGGCACCGTTCGCGAACAGCGCCTCGGCCGCCGCGCAGATCGTGCCGCCCGTGTCGATCATGTCGTCGACCAGGACACACACCCGGCCCTCGACCTCACCGACGACCTCGTGGACCGTCACCTGGTTCGCGACGTCCTTGTCACGGCGCTTGTGCACGATCGCCAGCGGCGCGTCCAGACGGTCGCACCAGCGGTCCGCGACACGCACCCGGCCCGCGTCCGGGGACACGATCGTCAGCTTGTTCCGGTCGACCTTCGCGCCCACGTAGTCCGCGAGGACCGGCAGCGCCGACAGGTGGTCCACCGGGCCGTCGAAGAAGCCCTGGATCTGGTCGGTGTGCAGGTCGACCGTGAGAATGCGGTCCGCACCCGCGCACTTGAGCATGTCGGCGACCAGACGGGCCGAGATCGGCTCACGGCCGCGGTGCTTCTTGTCCTGGCGCGCGTAGCCGTACGACGGGATGATCACGGTGATGCTCCGGGCCGAGGCCCGCTTCAGAGCATCGATCATGATCAACTGCTCCATGATCCACTTGTTGATGGGAGCCGTGTGGCTCTGCATCAGGAAGCAGTCCGCGCCACGCGCCGACTCCTGGAAGCGGACGTAGATCTCGCCGTTGGCGAAGTCGAAAGCCTTCGTCGGGACGAGGCCGACACCGAGCTGGTGTGCAACCTCCTCGGCCAGCTCGGGGTGGGCGCGGCCGGAGAAGAGCATCAGCTTCTTCTCGCCGGTCGTCTTGATCCCGGTCACAGCACTGTCTCCTCAGACGTGTTCTCTGGCCGCGAAGATCCTGGGCGCGAGCCAGCCGAATTTGTGTGCACGTATCACGGTACGCCGAGTTCGGCGCACTCGTTTCCGGTCAGTTCTCCTCGGCGACGCCCTCCGTTGCCGCCGTAGCGGCCTGCGCGGCAGCGCTGCCCGGGCGCTTACGAGCCACCCAGCCCTCGATATTCCGCTGCTGGCCACGGGCGACGGCCAGCGAACCCGGCGGCACGTCCTTGGTGATCACCGAGCCCGCGGCCGTGTACGCGCCGTCCCCGACCGTGACAGGAGCCACAAACATGTTGTCCGAGCCCGTGCGGCAGTGGGACCCGATCGTGGTGTGGTGCTTCTTCTCGCCGTCGTAGTTCACGAAGACGCTCGCGGCGCCGATGTTCGAGTACTCGCCGATCGTCGCGTCACCGACGTAGGACAGGTGCGGCACCTTCGTCCCCTCGCCGATCACGGCGTTCTTCGTCTCGACGTACGTGCCGATCTTGCCCTTGGCGCCCAGCTTCGTCCCCGGACGCAGGTACGCGAACGGGCCGACCGTCGCCGCCTCGCCGATCTCCGCGCCGTCCGCCACCGTGTTGTCCACCCGGGCACCCCGGCCCACCGTGGTGTCCCTCAGTCGTGCATTCGGGCCCACCTCGGCGTCCTCCGCGAGATGCGTGGCGCCCAGCAGCTGCGTACCGGGATGCACGACGACGTCCTGGCCGAAAGTCACCGTCACGTCCAGCAGCACGGACGCCGGGTCCACGACCGTGACACCGGCCAGCATGGCCCGCTCCAGCAGCCGCTCGTTGAGCAGCCGGCGCGCCTCGGCGAGCTGCACACGGTTGTTGATGCCCAGGATCTCCCGGTGATCGGCCGCGACGGACGCGCCGACCCGGTGCCCGGCCTCACGCAGGATCCCGAGCACGTCGGTGAGGTACTCCTCGCCCTGGCTGTTGTCCGTACGCACCTTCTTCAGCGCATCGGCCAGCAGGACCCCGTCGAACGCGAACACACCGGAGTTGATCTCGCGGATCGCCCGCTGCTCGTCGGTCGCGTCCTTGTGCTCGACGATCGCCGTCACGGCGCCCGTGGCGTCGTCGCGCACGATGCGTCCGTAGCCGGTGGAGTCCGGCACCTCGGCCGTCAGCACGGTCACCGCGTTGCCGTCGGCGGCATGCGTGGCGGCCAGGGCGGTCAGTGTGTCCCCGGACAGCAGCGGGGTGTCACCGCAGACGACGATCACGGTCCCGCGCAGCTCTCCGCCGAGCTCCTCGAGGCCCATGCGCACGGCGTGGCCGGTGCCGTTCTGCTCCGCCTGGAAGGCGGTACGGGTGCCCGCGTAGTGCTCCACGAGATGGGCCTCGACCTGCTCGCGCGCGTGGCCGACGACCACGACGAGCTGCTCGGGCTGAAGCTCCCGCGCGGCACAGACGACGTGTCCGACGAGCGAACGCCCGGCGATTTCGTGCAGGACCTTGGGGGTCTTCGACTTCATGCGGGTGCCCTCACCCGCTGCGAGAACGACGACGGCTGCCGGGCGATTGGCGCTCACGGATATGCCCTTCGGCTTCGGGTGGTGGACATCCGAAGGATACCGGGGGGTTTCGGGGGAGAAACGAGCGCGGGTCCTGACCAGGGAGGTCAGGACCCGCGTACAAGGGCTCCCCCGCCAGGACTCGAACCCGGACATAAGGCACCAAAAGCCTCAGTGCTGCCAATTACACCACAGGGGATAAAAGGCACCTGAATCGGACATTCGATTGCGGTGCCTCTTGGGCACCCAACACTATGCCGTAACAGGCGCCCTCCGTGCGACGGTACAGACCGGCACTCTTGGTGATGCAGAGGACGAGGCAGCCGCGGCAGGTCTCGTCGAGGTTCTTGCGAACGGTCATGGAAAGCGCGCGCGTTCCGGGCGTCCGCACTCCCGGGAAAATGACTCGCGGCCGCCCGTAGTCTGGGAGTCATGACCGCAACGGGGGCAGAGCAGGACGCCACGGGTTCGACCGCCCGGGCGTGGCTGTGGTGGGGGCGGCGGCGCAGTGCCGTGCTCGACGTGGGGCTGGCGGGCGTGTCCGCCGTGGAGTGCGCGCTGCAAGGCGTTGCGTTCGCGGAGCAGGCCGCGCTGCCGGTGCCCTTCGGGGTGCTGTTCGGCCTGGCCGTCGGATCGGTGCTGGTGCTCAGGCGGCGGTGGCCCATCGCCGTGGTGCTGGTGTCGGTGGCGACGACGCCCGCCGAGATGGGCTATCTGATGGCCGTGGTCGGCCTCTACACGCTGGCGGCCTCCGAGGTGCCGCGCCGGATCACGGCGACGCTGGCGGGGATGTCGCTGGTGGCGACGTTCATCGTGACGTTCGTGCGGGTGCGCCAGGACGTGCAGGGCGGGGACTTCGGTGCGTGGTACGTGCCGTTGATGGCCGGCTTCATGTCGCTAGGGCTGACGGCTCCGCCCGTGCTCTTCGGCCTCTACATAGGGGCGCGGCGGCGGCTGATGGAGAGCCTGCGGGAGCGGGCCGACTCCCTGGAACAGGAACTGTCGCTGCTGGCGGACCGTGCGGAGCAGCGGGCGCAGTGGGCGCGTCAGGAGGAGCGGACGCGGATCGCGCGGGAGATGCACGACGTGGTGGCCCACCGCGTGAGCCTGATGGTGGTGCACGCGGCGGCGTTGCAGGCGGTGGCGCTCAAGGATCCGCAGAAGGCGGTGCGGAACGCCGCGCTGGTGGGCGACATGGGCCGGCAGGCGCTGACCGAGCTGCGGGAGATGCTCGGGGTGCTGCGCGCGGGTGAGGATGTGCAGCGCGCGGGTGCGCAGAAGCCGGTGCCGCTGGCGGCGGTGGGGGTGGCCGCGGCGGCTGCCGCGGCCGCGGCAGCCGGGGACGGTCCGTGTCTGGCGGACATCGAGGTGCTGGTGGGCCAGTCCCGGCAGGCGGGCATGGTGGTGGAGTTCGCGGTGCAGGGGGAGGCCCGGGACTATGCGCCGGAGGTGGAGCAGACCGCGTACCGCGTGGTGCAGGAGGCCCTGACCAATGTGCACAAGCATGCCGCGGGCGCGAAGGTGAGGGTGCGGCTCGCGCACCGTGATGCCGAGGTCGCGATGCAGGTGGAGAACGGCGCTCCGGACGCGGCGGGTGCCGCGTCGGTGCCGGGTCTGCCGAGCGGGGGGAACGGGCTGGTGGGTATGCGGGAGCGGGTGACGGCGCTGGGCGGGGTGTTCGTGTCCGGTCCGACCGACGTGGGGGGCTTTCGCGTCTCGGCGGTGCTGCCGCACCACGCCGAGGCGGCGTGAGCGTCGCGTCACGGGGACACCCGCGGGCGCTACGGGGTGTCCGGCTCTGATCCGTCGGGCAGGTGCTGGTCCAGGGTCAGGCGGGCGGGCTGGATGCCGGTGACCAGTGTGGTCAGTGCCTGGTCGATGTCCGGTCCGAGGTACCAGTCGCCGGTGTGGTCGATGCTGTAGACACGGCCCTCGGCGTCCATCGCGAGCACCGCCTGGTGGTCCCCTTCCCGCCCCAGCGGCGAGATCTCGGTGTCCAGGGCGCGGCCCAGGTCGGACAGGGTGCGGGCGAGGTGGAGGCCCGCGAGCGGGTCGAAGTGCACCGGTGCCGGGGCATGCTGCCGGCCGGGCCCGGGAGCGGTGACGGTGAGCCCGCCGAATTCGGCCCATGCCTCGACGACGGCGGGGAAGACACTGTGGCGGTGACCTGCGGGGGAGACGTGGGCGCGCAGGCTGTCGGCCCAGTGCTCGGCCTGCTTGATGTCCCACCGGCCGGGCTGCCAGCCGGCCTCGCGCAGCGCGGCGTCGACGGCGACGGGGAATCGGGTCGTGCTCAGGTGGTCGGGCATCGGTGTGGGTGTCAGCCGTTCTCGGGTGCGGTCGGGTCGACGGGACGTACGCCGAAGTGGTCCAGCATCGCGGTGCACGACCGGCAGGGCGGCGCGTAGCTGCCGTGGAGCGGGTCGCCGTCCTCGCGGATGCGCCGTGCCGTGAGTTTGGCGTGCTTGAGGGCGCGGCGGGCCTCGCTGTGGGTGAGGGGCTTGCGCTGGGCGCGCTTGGAGCGCTGGCTCTCGGCGGAGGCGAGCTGTCGGGAGAGCAGGATGGCCTCGGGGCACCGGCCGGTGAAGCGCTCGCGCTGGCCGCTGGTGAGGGTGTCGAGGAAGTCCTGTACGAGTGGATGGAGTGTGGGCGGCTGGTCGGCCTTGCCCGCGGTGCAGGTCAGGGTCTCGCCGCGGACGGAGAGTGCGGCGGCGACGGCGGGCAGGATGCCGTCGCGGCGGTGGCGGAGGCCGGGTGGCCGTACGGTGTCGTCGCTGCTCCAACTGAGGCGTGGATCACCGTTCGTGCGTGGTTGCGCTGTGTGCATGGCGCTTCGGTCCCTCCCGTGCACTCCCCCGAGTGGCGAGGGAACAGCCTGCCAAATGGGGCGGGTGGTGTGGAAGCTGGGTCGCTTAAACGTGTCGCCTATGGGCTCTGGGTCACTCGAAAGTGACTGTTCGTTACGGAAGAGGAGCATCGGCCGCCGCTCTTGCCGTACCGCATAGGCTGTGCTGAACCAGCCAGACGCCACAGGGGGCAAATCGCCATGACGACAGGTCGGCAGGGCCTGGGGGCAGCAATGGGCCCCGGGGCCGGCGCGCGTACCGCGCCACCGAATGCGGCCTACGCCGGGCAGGTCGTGCACTTCCCGGACCCGGTCCGGGCCGCGCGTCATCCGCGCGGGGTGCGCGTCGACGACAACGGATTCCCGGACTTCTCGCCGTACGCGCGCGCGGCCGCGGAGATCGCCGAGCCGCCGGAGGGCTTCGGTGTGGACGAGCTGCGGCTCACCGACTTCGTGTCGGCGAACGCGGCGCTGCACGCGGACGGCCACGCCCTGTGGGACACGGTCCCGGCGGTGGCGACGCCGCACGGCTGGACCTGGCACCACGTGCCGGGGACGCGCCGGCTCGAGCTGGTGCCGGTCGAGGTGAAGGCGCTGCTGCGGCATCACGGCGGTCTGGCGACGGCTCCGGTGGACCAGGGCAAGCGGGGCACGCGCCCGCTCCAGGAGACGCGGCCCGCGCATTTCGGTCTGCCGAAGGGCGCGGTCTCGGTGACCGAGCAGCAGTTGCAGGGGGTGGAGGAGGACCTGGGCTACCGGCTGCCGGGGCCGTACCGCTCCTTCCTCAAGGCGGCGGGCGGCTGCGCGCCGGTGGGCGCGGCGCTCGACGCCGAGCTGGGGCTGCTGGTCGACCAGCCGTTCTTCACGGTGCGCGACGAGGCCGCCGTGAACGACCTGGTGTACGTCAACAAGTGTCTGCGGGACCATCTGACGAAGGACTACCTGGGGGTGGCCTTCGTGCAGGGCGGGATCCTGGCGGTGAAGGTGAGGGGCGCGGACGTCGGGTCGGTGTGGTTCTGCGCGTACGACGACGCGCGGGACGTCAGCGACGCGGCCGGCTGGAATGTGCAGGAGCGGGTGGAGCGCCTGCTGCTGCCGTGCGGCGAGGATTTCGACGCGTTCCTGCGGCGGCTCGCGGGCAATCCGCCGGAGTTGGAGACCGTGGCGAATCTGATGGTGGACGGCGGCTTCGCGCGGGCCGTTCCGGTTCCGGGCGAGGGGTGACGGTCCGATGGTGACGTTTGCGCAGGCGCAGGAGCGCGCCGAGGAGTGGGTGAACGGCGATGTGCCCGCGTACCAGCACCGTGAGGTGCGGGTGCGGGAGTTCGAGCTGGGCTTCGTGGTGTGGGCGGAGGACCGCGCGGGCGGCGTGCGCTCGGACGGCGGGGAGCAGCGGCTGGTGATCGCCCGGGACAGCGGTGAGGCGACGCTGTGGCCGGGACTGCCGGTGGGCGAGGTGATCCGCCGGTACGAGGAGGAGTACGGGGCGCAGGCGGCCGCGGCGGCCCCGTCGGCGGCGGAGCCGCCGCAGCGTATCGATCTGAACCAGACGTCGTTCCTGCTGAGCCCGCCGGAGTGGCTTCAGGAGGCGGCGGACAAGCTGGGCATCCCGGACCGTCGGGCGGCGGCGTCCGAGGCGGACGGGGGTGCGGGCGGCGACGCGTCGCCGTCGGCCGCGGGTGCGGATGCGTCATCTGCTGACGCATCCGGTTCGATCGGTGGCAACTCCTCGCAGCCGACGGGGACTTCGCCGGGTTCGGCCGCCACGCCGTGGCCCGACGCGGGTGCGGCCGCGGACGACGCGGATGCCCGGCGCGACGACGGCCCGGCGTGGCCGAGCGCGGGCGGCGCCGACCACGAGCCGACGGCGTCCGACGGTGTGCCCGCCCGTCCCGCCGCGGGCACCGGCTGGACGGACACGAGCGCGGACGGCGGCGACGACGCGTCCGTGCCGCTGCCCGCGACGGTGTTCGCGCCGCCGGTGTCGGTGGACGACGCCGCCACCCCGCCGCCCGTCGGCGCCGACGCACCGACGGCGCTCATGTCGGGCGGGAGTCAGCTGCCGCGTACGGCGATCGCCCCGGCGCTCGACCCCCAGAACGGGCCGGGCGCGCAGCCGCCCGCCGCCTCGTCCCCCGCGTCCCCGGCATCCCCCTTGCCCCCGGCTTCCTCCGCGACGCCGCCGCCCGCCGGACCACAGGGTGCGAGCGCGGCCGACATCGCGGACGCGGCGACGAGCAAGGCGGTCCTGCCGCCGCGCGGCGCGCGCGCCGGCGCGGCAGGGGGCGCGACGCCTCCGCCGCCGCCCGGTGCCCCTGGCACGCCCGGCGCACGGCCGGGTGCCACGCCGCCGCCGACGGGCCCGGGGACTCCCGGCGCGCCCGCGGGCGGCTATCTGCCGACGCAGCTCGTCTCGCAGCTCGGCCCGGAGGGGCCCCAGCCCCCCGCGCCGGCCGGTTCGACGCCGCCGCCTCCCGGGCCGCCGGCGCCTCCTGGTGCGACGCCGCCTCCTGGTGGCGGGGTGCATCATGCGGCGACGATGCTGGCGGATCCGAGTCAGATGGGTCCGGGTGCTCCGCAGCCTCCGGGTCCTCCTGGTGCGCCGCGTCCTCCGGGCTCCACGCCGCCGCCTCCCGGGCCGCCGGCGCCTCCTGGTGCGACGCCGCCTCCTGGTGGCGGGGTGCATCATGCGGCGACGATGCTGGCGGATCCGAG
>NZ_JBIBVE010000016.1:12856-67527 GCF_043080095.1 Streptomyces sp. NPDC015127 | reverse complement strand
GTCAGATGGGTCCGGGTGCTCCGCAGCCTCCGGGTCCTCCTGGTGCGCCGCGTCCTCCGGGCTCCACGCCGCCGCCTCCCGGGCCGCCCGTGCCTCCCGGTGCGACGCCGCCTCCCGGCGGAGGGGTGCACCAGGCGGCGACGATGCTCGCCGGTCCCGCCCAGATGGGCCCCGGCGCCCCGCAGCCGCCCGGTCCGCCCGGCGTCCCCGGTGGCGTACCGCACCCCGGTCAGCCGGCGGGCGGTCCGCCCTCGTACGGGTACCCGCAGCAGCCGTCCGGTCTGCCGACCGTCGGCCCCGGCTACCAGGCGGTGCTGCGCTACCGCGCGCCCGACGGTTCCGAGGCCCAGCTGATCCGCCGTTCGGCGCCCGGCACCCCGCATCCGGAGTGGCAGATCCTGCACGAGCTGCGCGCCATGAACGTGCCGCCGCAGCAGGTGCTGGAGCTGCACACCGAGCTGGAGTCGTGCGACCTCCCGGGGGCGTACTGCGCCCGCATGATCCGCGAGACCTGGCCGCAGGCGCGGATCACCTCGATCGCCCCGTACGGCCGGGACCACGCGTCCCGTCAGCAGGGCATGGCACAACTGATCGCTCACCAGGGCGAGTTGCACCAGGTCGCGGACGGGCCCGCCAGGCCCGCTCCGGTGCGTGCCCCGCTGCCGCAGGTTCCGCCCGCCCCGCCGATCCCGCCCGAGGGTGTCGCGCAGGAGCTGGCGGCGGCCTTCGGTCCGCAGGGTCTGTGCCGGTTCGACCAGCGGGCCGTGTCGCGCCAGGGCGTGCCGGAGATCGTGGCGGCGACCCTGGTGTGGGCGGGTCTGCCGGGCGACTTCAACCCGTTCTTCTGGGCGCAGCCGGCCCAGCCGGTGGTGCCGACGCTGGCGGAGCTCGCCGCCCAGCGGCAGGTGCAGCCGGCGTCCGACGCGGGCTCGTACCTGGTGCTGGGCAGCGACTTCGGCCGCGCGATCTGTGTCCAGTACGGCACGGCGCACATCGTCGCGGTGCCGGTCGAGGCCGGACCGGGCGGTGCGCCGGTGGCGCCGCAGTTCGTGAACACGGGCCTGCCCGAGTTCGTGCGGTGCATGGCGCTGCTCGGCCGGATGTGGCGGCTGCGCTTCGGGCTCAACCCGGAGCAGGCGGGCCGCTGGACGGTCGACTTCCAGGCGCAGCTGGCCGCTCTGGATCCGGCGGCGCTGTCGTCGCCGGAGAGCTGGTGGTCGGTGCTGCTGGAGCAGATGTGGGACGGGCTGCTCTGACCCGCTGAGCAACCGACTGGGCGCCGTGGTCCGCGAGGCGGACCACGGCGCCCTGCTGTGGTGGGGCCCCGCACCCGTTCGTGGCCGACCGGGGCGGGGCCGTCGACGCCTACCGCCCGGCGGTGGTGTCCACGGTGCCGGCGAGGATCGCCGGTTCCAGCTCCTCGTAGCGCTGCCGCTGCCCGGCCCGGTCGCGTTCGGAGAGCACCGTGCCGAGCCGGCCCGCGAGGAAGCCGAGCGGGACGGAGACGAGGCCCGTCGTGGTGAACGGGAACCAGTTGAAGTCCGCGTCGGGGAAGACGGCCTGCGGTGACCCGGACACGAGGTTGCTGCCGGTCGTCAGGACGAGCGAGGCGACGGTGCCGGTCACGAGGGTGGCGAGCAGGCCCGTGCGGGAGAAGCGGCGCCAGAAGAGGCTGTAGACGAGCGCCGGCGCGACCGCTGAGGCGCCGATGCAGAACGACAGGATCAGCAGCGCCTGGAGGTTCAGGTGCCGGGCGCCGGCGGCGATGACGAGGGCGACCAGACCGACGCCGGCCGCGGCGGCCCGGGCGATGGCCGTCTCGGTGCGGGGCGCCAGCGCCGCCCGGCGACGCAGGCCGTGCGCGACGAGGTCGTGCGCCAGGGTGTTGGCGCAGGCGAGCGTGATTCCGGCGACCGAGGCGAGCAGCGTGAGGAAGATCGCCGTGGCCACCGCCGTGAACAGCAGGGTTTCGAGCGTCGTCGGATCGGTGCCGAGGACGGCCTGAGTGACCATCAGGAAGGCGGTCTTGCCCTGCGGGTCGCCGGCGACGAGCACCTCGTGGCCGACGATCGCCGCCGCGCCGAAGCCGATGACGACGATCAGGAGGCAGGTCACGACGACGATCGAGACGGCCCACGACATCGACCGCCGCACGGCGGTCGCGCTCCGCGCGGTGAACATGCGCATCGTGATCTGCGGCAGCACGGCGGCGCCGAGTACGACCGTCAACTGGGTGCTGATCATGTCGAGTTCGTCGCCGGCGAACTGGAGACCGGAGGCCAGGTAGGCGTCGCCCGCCCCGCTGCCCCGCGCGGCAGTGTCCAGCAGTACGGGCAGGCTGAAGTCGAAGCGTTCCAGGACGAGCAGGGCGACCGCGGTGGCCGCGACCAGCAGGACGACGGTCTTGACGATCTGGATGAAGGCGGTGCCCTTCATGCCGCCGATCGCCGCGTACGCGATCATCAGCAGGCCGAGGAACACGATCGCCCCGGTCTTGAACCCGTCGGCGTGGAAGCCGAGGACGACGGCGAGCAGATCGCCCGCGCCCGCGAGCTGGAAGACGACCAGCGGCAGCAGCGCGGTGAGGGTGACGGCGGCGGTGACGATGCGTACGGCGGGGCCCTGGGCGCGGCGGGAGAAGACGTCCCCCATGGTGAACCGGCCCGCGTTGCGCAGGGGTTCGGCCAGCAGGAACATCATCAGCACCAGGGAGAGCACGGTGCTCAGGGCGAGCGTCACCCCGTCGTAGCCGAGGAGCGCGATGATGCCGATGGTGCCGAGCACGGTGCCGGCGGAGATGTAGTCGCCGGCGATGGCGAGGCCGCTCTGCACGGGGGTCAGCGAGCGGTAGCCGGTGTAGAACTCACCCAGGTCGTCGCGGTCGGGGCCGGTCATCACGCACAGCAGGAGCGTGACCGTGATGACGGTGATGAAGGCGATCAGCGACATGGTCTGCGCCTCGGAGCTGAAGCCGGTCATGCGCGCGCACCGCCCGTCGGCTGCTGCCAGGAGGGGCGGCCCGGACGGCCGGCACGTTCCTGCGGGGCCGCGGCGGCCGCCTCGGCCCGTTGCCGTATCGCCTGCGCGAGCGGGTCGACCCGCCGGCGCGCGATCCGTTCGTAGACCGCGATCGCGGCGAGCGCCACGGGCAGTTGGAGGAGGCCGAGGACGAGTCCGGTGGTCAGTCCGCCGGAGACGCGGCCGGTCATCATGCCGGGGGCGTAGCCGGACAGGATCAGGAAGAGGACGAAGTAGCCGAGCGCGGTGAACGTCGCGACGCGGCGCAGCCGGCGGTAGGCCGAGCCGAGCTCGCGCATGTCGCCGCGGTCGTCGGGGACGGGCTGCTGCGCGGGCCGCTGCGGGTCGGCGGCCCAGGGGTGCTCGGGCTGCTGCCGGTCGATGCCCCCGGGGTGCTGGGGCTGCTGCCGGTCGGCGTTCCAGGCGTGCTCCGGCTGCCGGCGGCCGGTGGTCCAGGGGTCCGGGTCCTCGTCCCATGCCGGCGGCGCGGCCTCGTGGCGGTGGCGGCCCGCCGGTCGGGGCTGCGGGGGCGGTTCGGGGAAGAGCTGGTGGTACGACATCGTCTCGCTCCTATGCCGCCTCGGGGAACGGGGCGGGTGGCGCTGGTGGTCCGCGTACGTTACTTACCGGTAGGGGCGCGGCGTAAGGGGTTACTGACTGTTCGGTATGTCGTTTCGGTGACGATTCCCGGCGGCGGGGGCCGCGCTCCCCGTGAACCGCCTCAGGCGTCGTTCCGGTCCGCGATGACCGGGAAACGGCGCGGGGCCACGAACACCAGGGCCAGCAGCGCCAGTCCGGCGGCGGCCGCCGCGCCCACGTAGACGTGGTCCACCGCCGCGTCCACCGCCCGGCGCAGCGTGTCGCTCGCCGCGCCCGACGCGGGGTGCTCCAGCGCACGCGAGACGGAGTCGAGGTCGCCGCCGCCCAGGCGGGAGACGAGCACGGCGTTGGCGATCGCGCCGAACAGAGCCGCGCCCACCGACTGGCCCACCTGGCGGCAGAAGAGCACCGACGCGGTCGTCGTGCCGCGCTCGGACCAGCCGACGGTGGACTGGACGCCGACGATCAGGGGGAGTTGGAAGAGACCGAGCGCGGCGCCGAGCAGCAGCATGACGAGCGCCGGCTGCCAGGGCGCGCCGGGGAAGGGCAGCAGGGGGAACGCGAGCAGGATCAGCATCGCCAGGCCGATGCCGATGATCGCGGTCAGGCGGAAGCCGATGCGTGTGTAGACGTGGTTGGACAGTGCGGCGGTGACCGGCCAGCTCAGCGTCATCACCGAGAGCACGAAGCCCGCCGCGATGGGCCCGAGGCCGAGGACGGACTGGGCGTACGTCGGCAGGAACACCGTCGGGGCAACCATCAGCAGGCCCAGCGCCCCCAGGGCGAGGTTCACCGCGGCGATGGTGCGGCGTCGCCACACCCAGCCGGGGATGATCGGCTCGGCGGCGCGGCGTTCGACGACGGCCGTGACGGCGATCAGGACGGCGCTGCCACCGAGCAGCGCGAGGGACGGCGCCGACAGCCAGGGCCAGGCGATGCCGCCCTGCACCAGGGCGGTGAGGAGGAGCGTGCCCGCCGCGAAGACGAGCAGCGCTCCCGCCCAGTCGACACGGGGGCGGGTCGCGGGCGCGGGGCGGGACGGCTCGACGAGGTGGCGGACGACCAGCCACAGCGCGACGGCCCCGATGGGCAGGTTGATCAGGAAGATCCAGCGCCAGTCGGCGTACGCGGCGAGCAGCCCGCCGATCGCCGGGCCCGCGACCGCCGACGTCGCCCACACCGTCGACAGCCTGGCCTGGATCCGGGGCCGTTCCTTCAACGGGTACAGGTCGGCCGCGATCGTCTGCACCGTGCCCTGGAGCGCGCCCCCGCCCAGCCCCTGGACGACGCGGAACGCGATGAGCGCGGCCATGTTCCAGGCGACGGCGCACAGCAGGGACCCGATCAGGAACAGCACGATGCCCGCGACGAGGACGGGCTTGCGGCCGAAGGTGTCGGACAGCTTGCCGTAGACGGGCAGCGTGACGGTGACGGCGAGGAGGTAGCCGGAGAACAGCCAGGAGAAGACGGCGAAGCCGCCGAGGTCGCCGACGATCTGCGGTACGGCGGTGGAGACGATGGTCCCGTCGAGCGCGGCGAGCGCCATCCCGAGCATGAGCGCGGCGACCACGGGCCCACGCCGCGCGGGCTTCCCACGCCGCCCGGCCGACGCGCCCTCGGCGCCCCCACCGGCCCCGGCCCCGGCACGGGTCCCCGGCGGGGGCGCCGCGGTCGGATCGTTCTCCGTCGCTTCTCGGCGTCCGGGGGTGTCCTCGACGCCCACGTCAGATCCTTTCCCCATGCATCTATTCCGGGGGACACCCTCTCACTTGAGCCTCACGCGGGGGGAGGGTGCACTCTCGTCCGAGTGCGGCTCCACCTGAGGGTGGAGGGCCCCTAGGGGCTTCTCCTTACTTCCGCTCAGGGGACGGTCGTCCCGGCGGACGACGAGAAGGGCCGGGGCCGTTCCTTAACTTGGTCTTACGGCCGCAGCTGGGGCCGCGCACCGGCCGAGGGGTGGGGAAAACCCCCGGTCGGAACGGGGCTGCGCACCAGCGCGCCGGACCGCTTCTGTCGCAAGACTCGACCCGTACCTGTGGCGATCCGTCGTCACTTCCCACACCTAGGAGACCTACCGTGACAACGGCTGTAACCACCCCCGCGCACGGGGAGACCGGAGGGCGCACGGCCGTCGCCGCACGGGGGCGGCAGGTCGTCAAGGCTTACGGCGCCGGGGAGACCCGGGTCGTCGCGCTCGATCACGTCGACGTGGACATCGCCCGGGGGCAGTTCACCGCCATCATGGGCCCGTCCGGCTCCGGCAAGTCGACGCTGATGCACTGTCTGGCCGGCCTCGACACCGTCACCTCCGGCCAGATCTTCCTCGACGACACCGAGATCACCGGGCTCAAGGACAAGAAGCTGACCCAACTGCGCCGGGACCGGATCGGGTTCATCTTCCAGGCGTTCAACCTGCTGCCGACGCTGAACGCCCTGGAGAACATCACGCTTCCCATGGACATCGCCGGCCGCAAGCCGGACGCGGCCTGGCTGAACAGGGTCGTCGAGACCGTCGGCCTGGGGGAGCGGCTCAAGCACCGGCCGACCCAGCTGTCCGGTGGTCAGCAGCAGCGCGTCGCCGTCGCCCGTGCGCTGGCCGCCCGGCCCGAGATCATCTTCGGTGACGAGCCGACCGGAAACCTCGACTCCCGGGCGGGCGCCGAAGTCCTCGGCTTCCTGCGCCGCTCCGTCGACGAACTCGGCCAGACCATCGTGATGGTCACGCACGACCCGGTCGCCGCCTCCTACGCGGACCGCGTGCTCTACCTCGCCGACGGCCGCATCGTCGACGAGATGCTCCGGCCCACGGCCGACGCCGTCCTCGACCGGATGAAGGACTTCGACGCCCGGGGGCGTACGTCATGACCGTCCTCAAGACCTCTCTGCGCAACTTCCTCGCGCACAAGGGCCGCATGGCGCTGTCCGCGGTGGCGGTGCTGCTGTCCGTCGCCTTCGTGTCGGGCACGCTGGTGTTCACCGACACGATGAACACCACGTTCGACAAGCTCTTCGCCGTGAGCGCCGCCGACGTCACCGTCACCCCCAAGGGCTCCGGCGACGACGAGAACCCGGCCACCGGCAAGCCCGAGGCGCTGCCCGCCTCCCTCGTCGACGACGTCGTCGCGGCCGAGGGCGTCGCCTCCGCCGAGGGCGCGGTCATGAGCATGAGCGTGACCGTCGTCGACTCGGCGAACAAGAACATGGGATCCGACGGCGGAGCCCCGACGATCGCCGCCAACTGGACGAAGAACGAACTCAAGTCGATGGAGATCACCTCCGGCCACGCACCCCGTGGCCCCACCGAGGTGATGGTCGACGCCGACACCGCCGACAAGCACGGCCTGAAGCTCGGCGACGAACTGCGCACGATCGCCGTCACCGGTGACTTCACCGCGAAGATCTCCGGGATCGCCTCCTTCAAGGTGACCAACCCGGGCGCGGCCGTCGTCTACTTCGACACCGCGACCGCCCAGCGCGGACTGCTCGGCGAGGAGGGCCTGTTCACCCATGTCCTCGTCAGCGCCGCGCCCGGCGTGGACCATGCGCAGCTCAAGAAGAACGTGTCCGCCGCGCTGGACGCCCCGTACAAGCTGCAGACCGCGAAGGAATCGGCGGACGCGGGCCGTGAGGAGGTCGGCTCCTTCCTCGACGTGATGAAGTACGCGATGCTCGGGTTCGCCGGGATCGCGCTCCTCGTCGGCATCTTCCTCATCGTCAACACCTTCTCGATGCTGGTCGCCCAGCGCACCCGCGAGATCGGCCTGATGCGGGCGATCGGCTCCAGCCGCAAGCAGGTCAACCGCTCCGTGCTGGTCGAGGCGCTGCTGCTCGGCGTGGTCGGCTCCGTCGCGGGCGTCGCGGCCGGTGTGGGCCTTGCCGTCGGGCTGATGAAGCTGATGGGCGCGGTCGGCATGAACCTCTCGACCGACGACCTGACCGTGAAGTGGACGACCCCCGCCGTCGGCCTGACGCTCGGTGTCATCGTGACCGTGCTCGCCGCGTACGTCCCGGCCCGCCGGGCCGGCAAGGTCTCCCCGATGGCGGCCCTGCGCGACGCGGGCACCCCGGCGGACGGCAGGGCGGGACTGGTCCGCGGCATCATCGGCCTCGTCCTCACGGGCGGC
Organism: Streptomyces sp. NPDC015127; assembly: GCF_043080095.1. NCBI lineage: Bacteria > Bacillati > Actinomycetota > Actinomycetes > Kitasatosporales > Streptomycetaceae > Streptomyces > Streptomyces sp. NPDC015127. The sequence goes on along the minus strand of NZ_JBIBVE010000016.1, from coordinate 59,785 downwards.
GGCGCGGCCGCGCTCGTCGTCGCCGCCCAGGCCGACAAGGCGAGCGAGGGATCGATGTTCCTCGGCCTCGGCGTCGTCCTGTCCCTCATCGGCTTCATCGTCATCGGCCCGCTCCTCGCCGGCGTCGTGGTCCGGGTCATCAGCGCCCTGGTGCTGCGGATGTTCGGCCCCGTCGGACGGATGGCGGAGCGCAACGCGCTGCGCAACCCGCGCCGCACCGGGGCGACCGGCGCCGCGCTGATGATCGGCCTCGCGCTGGTGGCCTGCCTGTCCGTGGTCGGCTCGTCCATGGTCGCCTCGGCGACCGAGGAGCTGGACAAGTCGGTCGGCGCGGACTTCATCGTGCAGTCGTCGGCCAACGACGGCAGGCCGATCGTGCCGAAGGCCCAGCAGGCGCTGGAGAAGGCGCCGGACATCGCGCACGTCACCGAGTACCGGAACGTGCGGGCGAGGATCACCGCCCCCGACGGTGCCTCCGAGGACCTGAACCTGGTCGCCGCCGACCCGACGTACGCCGACGACCTGCGCCGCGAGACCGTCGCGGGCGAGCTGAAGGCCGCATACGGCAAGGACGCGATGTCCGTCGGCGACGACTACGCGAAGAAGCACGGCGTGGAAGTCGGCGACTCGATCCGGGTGGCGTTCACACACGGGCAGAGCACGGACCTGAAGGTCGCCGCGATCACCTCCGACGACACGAACGTCGACAAGGGCGCGATGTACCTGAACCTCACGACCGCGGCCCGGTACGTCCCCGCCGACAGGATGCCCCAGAACCTGATCATGTTCGCCAAGGCGGTGGACGGCAAGGAGAAGGAGGCGTACGCCGCCCTCAAGAAGTCCCTGGCCGAGTACCCGCAGTACAAGGTGCAGAACCAGACCGACTTCAAGCAGGACCTCAAGGACCAGATCGGTCAGCTGCTGAACATCGTCTACGGCCTGCTGGCGCTCGCGATCATCGTCGCGGTCCTCGGTGTGGTGAACACGCTCGCGCTGTCGGTGGTCGAACGGACCCGGGAGATCGGCCTGATGCGCGCCATCGGCCTCTCGCGCCGCCAGCTGCGCCGCATGATCCGCCTGGAGTCGGTGGTCATCGCCCTGTTCGGCGCCCTGCTCGGGCTCGGCCTGGGCATGGGCTGGGGCACCTCGGCGCAGAAGCTGCTCGCGCTGGAGGGACTGGGCGTTCTGGAGATCCCGTGGCCGACGATCATCACGGTCTTCGTGGGCTCGGCGTTCGTGGGACTGTTCGCCGCGCTGGTGCCCGCGTTCCGCGCGGGCCGGATGAACGTGCTCAACGCGATCGCCACCGAGTAGCGGCAAGCGGCGGGTCCGGCACGGGGGTGCGGGCTCGGCGGCGGCGGCCCCGGATGTCCACGGCGGACGTCCGGGGCCGCCGCCATGTGCCCGGCCCGGCCGGAGTGCGCGGGGCCGGCCGTCGTGCGCGTGGCGCGGGCCGTCAGGACCGCAGCCGGAGCAGCAGGAAGCCGCCCGCCTCCCCGGTGAGGGAATAGCGGGCGCCGGGGTGCAGCGTCACGGCGTACTCCTCCGGCCGCGGGAAGCCGCCGTCCCTGTTGTCCAGGGCGATGTAGTCCGGTGTCTCGCCCCGCGCACCGCCCACCCAGAAGACGCGGCAGCGGCCGGCCAGCCGGCTGATGGGGCCGATGTTCGCCTCGACCGACGCCCCGTCCGGTATGCGCTCCAGCAGCCGTTCCGCGGCGATCACCTGATCACTCCTGCGGTAGGTCGCGGGATCGGTGAGCGCGGCCAGGGGCAGCGTGGTCGTCAGCGCGAGTGCCGCGGCCGCCGTGCCGGCGGGCAGCCGGAAGGCGTAGGCGCGCAGCCAGGAGCGCGGGCTGCGGCGGCAGATGTCCACGGCGTCGGCCAGCGCAAGGGCGAGGACGGGCATGAGGACCGCGTTGTAGTGCCAGTCGGTCGACCAGTAGTGGTCGTCGGCCGACAGGAAGCGCCAGCCGAGGGTCGGCAGGGCCACCAGCAGCAGCGGCGAGCGCAGCGCGAGCAGACCCGTCGTCGGCAGCAGGAGCCAGGCGAGGGTGCGGAGTTTGACGTCGACCGCGGTGGTGAGGAAGTCCGCCGCGCTGTCGTGCCGGCCCACCTTGTCCCAGTAGTCGTACCCGCCGCCGGTGTTGAAGGCGGGGATGACCAGCGTCAGCGTGACCAGTACCGCCACCACCCCGAACGCGGCGGTCCCGAGCGCCCACAGGGCCGCCCGGGGCGAGGCGCGCCGGGCGCGCAGCGCCACGACGACGCCGATCGCGGCGACGGTCAGTCCGAGGTCCTCCTTGACGAGGACCAGCGGGACGGCGAACGCCAGGGCGCGGTACCAGCGCCCGCGCAGGACGGCCTCCAGAGCGAACGCGATCAACGGCACGGCGAAGGCGATCTCGTGGAAGTCGAAGTCGACCGCGCGCTGCACGCCCCACGACAGCCCGTACGCGAGACCCATCGAGGTCCCCGCGATACGGGCCACGGGGATCACCGACAGGGCGAAGAGCGCGGCTTGCGCGACCAGCAGGGTGACGGGGGACGGGAAGAGCCGGTAGGGCGCGGCGAGAAGCGCGGTGACCGGGCTGAAATGGTCGCCGAGGATGTGCGTCCCGGGCCCCTTGAGATCCGCGACGGGCGCCTGGAGGTGGGCATAGGCCCGTATGGCCTGCTCGAAGATGCCCAGGTCCCAGGAGAGCGTCTCCATACGGCGGTAGCGGCAGACGGAGATCGTCGCGTACGCGACGAACAGCAGACCGGCGAGGACGTACGGCGCCGGGGCGCGGCGCCGTACCGAAGGCGCGGCCCGGGTCGCGGCGACCGCCCCGGTCGCGGGCGCGGCGAGGAGGACTCCTGGCATGAGAGGGCCCTTTTCGGTGGGGTGGTGCGGACGGTCGACGGTCAGGGGGACGAGGGGGAGCCCGTGTCGTCGCCGCCGGACGGCGGGAACGACGACGACAGACCCGTCGGGGTCGGGGACCGTTCGCCCGGCGACGGGACCACCGAGTCGGGCGGGGGCACCGACACGGAGGGCGAGGGCGAGGGTGACGGCGGTGCCGCCGGGACGCCCCCGTCGGGCGCGGCCAGGCCGACCGCGGTCAGGGCGCCCGCCCCGGCCAGCAGGCACACCGCGCACACGGCCGCCGCGGCGAGCGTGCGGCGTCTGCGCCGCGCCCCGCGGGCCGCCACGTGCCGGGCCGGTTCGGGCACGACGCGCCGGCCGCCGGCTTCGGCGGCCCGCTTGAGGGCGGCGCTCAGCGCCTCGTCGCCGCCTCCCGCCGCGGGGTCGGGGGTGCGGCCCGGGACGTCAGACACTGTGCTCCTCCTCCGAGGTCAGATGGGGCCGCAGCGCGGCCCTGGCGCGGGAGAGATGGGTCTTGACCGTGCCCGACGAGATTCCCGTCTCGGCGGCGACCTGTTCGACGGTGAGATCGCAGACGTAGTGCAGGACGGCCACCCGCCGCTGCCGCTCGGAGAGCTGCCGCAGCGCCGCGACCAGGGCGACGGTCTCCGCGTCCGGCGCGGGCGTGCTGTCCGGCAGCTCCCCGTTCCGCTGCCGCCAGGCAGCGGCCGCCCGGCCGCGCCTGCGCCACCGGCTCACCGCGAGCCGCCAGGCCACGGTGCGGATCCACGCGTCGGGCCGGGCGTCCCAGCGCAGCCGGGAGCGCCGCGCCCAGCCGCGTACGAACGCCTCCTGCACCACGTCCTGGGCCTCGTGCAGATCCCCCGTCATCAGATACACCTGCCCGACCAGGTGTTTCACGGAGTGCGCGTAGAACTCCTCGAACTCCTCGTCGGTCAATGCTGCTCCTGTCGGGGTGGTGGGTCTCACCGCTTATACGCACCCGGGAGGCGATCCGGTTGACGCCGGTGCGAGGTTTCTTTCCGGCGGCGTCCCCGGGTCCGCCCGGGGACGGGACGCGGCTGTCGTACCACCGTCGTACGCTGGAGACCCCCGGCCCGTTCCACGTGTCGGGCGCATCGCGTTGCCCACCCGGGACCCTCACGGGTCCTCCTGGACGGAAAGCCCTTCATGAGCCTGCACGGTCTGCTGGATGCCGTCGTACGTGACCCGGCGCTCGCCGAAGCGGTCAAGGCGGCCGGGGACGGTCACCGGATGCACGTCGATCTGGTCGGCCCGCCCGCCGCGCGGCCCTTCGCCGTGGCCGCCCTCGCCCGTGAGACGGGCAGGCCGGTGCTGGCCGTCACCGCCACTGGGCGGGAGGCCGAGGACCTGGCCGCGGCGCTGCGCTCGCTGCTGCCCGGCGAGGGCGTCGTCGAGTACCCGTCGTGGGAGACGCTGCCGCACGAGCGCCTGTCGCCCCGCTCCGACACGGTCGGCCGCCGCCTCGCCGTGCTGCGCCGCCTCGTGCACCCCTCTCCCGACGACCCGGCGGCGGGCCCCGTGCAGGTCGTCGTCGCGCCTGTGCGCTCCGTGCTCCAGCCGCAGGTCAAGGGCCTCGGCGACCTGGAGCCCGTGGAGCTGCGCACCGGACAGCAGGCCGATCTGAACGAGATCGTGGAGGGCCTCGCGGCCGCCGCGTACTCCCGGGTCGAACTGGTGGAGAAGCGCGGCGAGTTCGCGGTGCGCGGCGGCATCCTGGACGTCTTCCCGCCGACCGAGGAGCACCCCCTGCGGGTGGAGTTCTGGGGCGACGACGTCGAGGAGATCCGTTACTTCAAGGTCGCCGACCAGCGCTCGCTGGAGGTCGCGGAGCACGGGCTGTGGGCGCCGCCGTGCCGGGAGCTGCTGCTGACCGACGACGTACGGCAGCGCGCCGCGGCGCTCGCCGAGGCGCACCCGGAGCTCGGGGAGCTGCTCGGCAGGATCGCGGAGGGCATCGCGGTCGAGGGCATGGAGTCCCTGGCCCCCGTGCTCGTCGACGACATGGAGCTGCTGCTGGACGTCCTGCCGAAGGGCGCCATGGCCGTCGTGTGCGACCCGGAGCGGGTGCGCACGCGCGCGGCGGACCTCGTCGCCACCAGCCAGGAGTTCCTCCAGGCGTCGTGGGCGGCCACGGCAGGCGGGGGGGAGGCCCCGATCGACGTCGGCGCGGCGTCGCTGTGGGGCATCGCGGACGTCCGGGAGCGGGCCCGCGAGCTGGGCATGATGTGGTGGTCGGTGTCGCCCTTCGCCGCCGACGAGGAGCTGTCGGACGGGACGGTCAAGCTCGGCATGCACGCCCCGGAGTCGTACCGCGGCGACACCGCCCGGGCGCTCGCGGACACCAAGGGCTGGCTGGCCGACGGCTGGCGCACGGTCTATGTCACCGAGGCGCACGGCCCGGCGGCCCGCACGGTCGAGGTGCTGGGCGGCGAGGGCATCGCGGCCCGCCTCGACGCCGACCTCGCCGACATCTCCCCCTCCCTCGTGCACGTGGCGTGCGGCTCGATCGAGTACGGCTTCGTCGACCCGGCGCTGGGGCTCGCCGTGCTCACCGAGACCGACCTGTCCGGCCAGAAGGCGGCCGGCAAGGACGGCCAGCGGATGCCGACCCGGCGCCGCAAGACGATCGACCCGCTCACGTTGGAGACCGGCGACTACATCGTCCACGAGCAGCACGGCGTCGGCCGCTACATCGAGATGGTGCAGCGCACCGTGCAGGGCGCCACCCGCGAGTACCTGCTCGTCGAGTACGCCCCCGCCAAGCGCGGCCAGCCCGGCGACCGGCTCTACATCCCCACCGACCAGCTGGAGCAGGTCACCAAGTACGTGGGCGGCGAGGCGCCGACGCTGCACCGGCTCGGCGGCGCCGACTGGACGAAGACCAAGGCGCGCGCCAAGAAGGCGGTCAAGGAGATCGCGGCCGACCTCATCAAGCTGTACTCGGCCCGGATGGCCGCCCCCGGCCACGCCTTCGGCCAGGACACGCCGTGGCAGCGGGAGCTGGAGGACGCCTTCCCCTACGTGGAGACGCCCGACCAGCTGTCCACGATCGCCGAGGTCAAGGAGGACATGGAGAAGACGGTCCCGATGGACCGCCTGATCTGCGGCGACGTCGGATACGGCAAGACGGAGATCGCGGTACGGGCCGCCTTCAAGGCGGTCCAGGACGGCAAGCAGGTCGCCGTCCTCGTCCCGACGACGCTGCTGGTGCAGCAGCACTTCGGCACGTTCTCCGAGCGCTACTCCCAATTCCCGGTCGTCACCCGCGCCTTGTCCCGCTTCCAGTCGGACACGGAGGCCAAGGCGACGCTGGAGGGGCTGCGCGACGGCTCCGTCGACATCGTCATCGGCACGCACCGGCTCTTCTCGTCCGAGACGAAGTTCAAGGACCTGGGTCTCGTCATCGTCGACGAGGAGCAGCGCTTCGGCGTCGAGCACAAGGAGCAGCTGAAGAAGCTCCGCGCCAACGTGGACGTGCTGACGATGTCCGCCACGCCCATCCCGCGCACCCTGGAGATGGCGGTCACCGGCATCCGCGAGATGTCGACGATCACGACGCCCCCGGAGGAGCGGCACCCGGTGCTGACCTTCGTCGGACCGTACGAGCAGAAGCAGATCGGCGCGGCCGTCCGCCGCGAACTGCTGCGCGAGGGCCAGGTCTTCTACATCCACAACCGCGTCGAGTCGATCGACCGGGCGGCCGCGCGGCTGCGGGAGATCGTGCCCGAGGCCCGGATCGCCACCGCCCACGGCCAGATGGGCGAGAGCGCCCTGGAGCAGGTGGTCGTGGACTTCTGGGAGAAGAAGTTCGACGTGCTGGTCTCCACGACCATCGTCGAGTCCGGCATCGACATCTCCAACGCCAACACCCTCATCGTGGAGCGCGGCGACAACTTCGGCCTCTCCCAGCTGCACCAGCTGCGCGGACGTGTCGGCCGCGGCCGCGAGCGGGGTTACGCGTACTTCCTCTACCCGCCGGAGAAGCCCCTCACCGAGACCGCGCACGAGCGGCTCGCGACGATCGCCCAGCACACCGAGATGGGCGCCGGCATGTACGTCGCCATGAAGGACCTGGAGATCCGCGGCGCGGGCAACCTTCTGGGCGGCGAGCAGTCCGGCCACATCGCCGGCGTCGGCTTCGACCTGTACGTACGCATGGTGGGCGAGGCGGTCGCCGACTACCGCGCCTCCCTCGAAGGCGGCGTGGAGGAAGAGCCCCCTCTCGAGGTCAAGATCGAGCTGCCGGTCGACGCGCACGTCCCGCACGACTACGCGCCGGGCGAGCGGCTGCGGCTCCAGGCGTACCGCGCGATCGCCTCCGCCAACTCGGAGGAGGACGTCAAGGCGGTCCGCGAGGAGCTCACCGACCGCTACGGCAAGCTGCCGGAGCCCGTGGAGAACCTGCTGCTGGTGGCGGGTCTGCGGATGCTGGCGCGGGCGTGCGGCGTCGGCGAGATCGTGCTCCAGGGGCCCAACATCCGCTTCGGGCCGGTGGAGTTGCGCGAGTCGCAGGAGCTGCGGCTGAAGCGGCTGTACCCGCGCACGGTGATCAAGCCGGCCGTCCACCAGATCCTGGTGCCGCGCCCGACGAGCGGGAAGATCGGCGGGAAGCCGGTGGTGGGGCGCGAACTGCTGGCGTGGACGGGCGAGTTCCTGACGACGATCCTCGGGTCGTAGCCCCGGCCCGGGGCCCGGACCTGTCCCTGGACCGGGCCCTGGCCCAGCCCCTGTCCCTGGCCCAGCCCCTGTCCCTGGCCCAGCCCCTGGCCCTGGCCCAGCCCCTGGCCCTGGCCCTGGCCCGGACCCTGGCCCTGGCCCTGGCCCGGACCCTGGACCGGACCCGGGGCCGACCCGGGCCGGCCCCAGGTCCGGTGGGTGTCAGAGCGCGCCGAGGTCCAGCGCCTGCGCCATCGCGCGGTACCCGGCGTCGCCCGGGTGCAGGTGGTCGCCCGCGTCGTAGGCGGGCAGGATGCGGTCCGGGTCGGCGGGGTCGGCCACCGCGCGGTCGAAGTCGACGACGGCGTCGTACGCGCCCGAGGTGCGGATCCAGGCGTTGACGGCGTCCCGCTTGGCCTCGTTCTCCGGGGTGTCGTAGAAGGAGCCCTTGATCGGGGTCAGCGTCGCGCCGATCACCGTGAGGCCCTTGGCGCGGGCCGCGCGGATCAGCGCCTTGTGGCCCTCGATGAGCTGCTCGGCGGAGACCTCGGGGGTGCCGCCGCCGGGGAAGGCGGGGCTGCTGCCGCCGATGTCGTTGATGCCTTCGAGGATGACGACCGTGCGGATGCCCGGCTCGGTGAGCACGTCCTTCTTGAAGCGCTCGATGCCCTTCTCGCCCGCCCAGGTGGTGTCGTTGGTGACCTGGTTGCCGCCGATGCCGTGATTGAGGACGCCGCGCGGGCGGCCGGCGGCGGCGAAGCGCTCCGCCAGCTCGTCGGGGTAGCGGTTGTCGGCGTCGACCGTCGAGCCGACGCCGTCGGTGATGGAGTCGCCGAAGGTCACCACGCCGTCCCGGCGCGCCCCGCCCGCCTGCCCGCCGGACACCTCGACGCCGGACAGGTAGTACCAGGACTCGCTGGTCTCGTCGAACGCCGAGCCGGACACGTCGGAGCGGTGGTCGCCCTCGGCGCGGTAGCTGGTGGCGGCGGCGAAGTGGTGGAAGGTGGCCGGGCCGGTCGGGCCGGCCAGGTAGAGCGTGACGGTGACCGAATCGAGAGCCTCGACCCGGAAGCCGACGCCGTCGCTGGTGGCGGTGGAGCCCGCCGGAACGGTGACGGACCCATGCTTGCCGAAGGTCAGCTGCCGCACGGTGCCGGGCTGCACGGCGCCGCCCTCGGCGGTGCGGGCCACGGTCGCTCCGGCGATGCGCAGCGGGGTGGTGCCGTACCGGTTGGAGAGTTCTATCCGGGCCTTGGTGCCGCCGGTGGAGACGCGGACGACCTGCCGGACCGTGTGGTCGGAGAAGCCCTGCGGCGACCAGTTGGGTGCGAAGGGGGCCGTCGGTTCCTGCGGCGACGCGGCCCAGGCGCCGCGCCACGCACGGTTGCCCTGCTGGTCCGCCGCGGTGGCTGTGGCCGTGAACGGCAGTGCGGTCAGCGTGACCGCGGCGAGGAGGGCAACGCCCGTGCGCCGTAGGGGATATGTGCTCTTCATCTGCTCCACCCGTCTGCTCGCTCCGTTGTCGATCACCTTCAAGCGGTCGTCGACTTCCGCTATTCCCCCGTCACTTGGGAAACGCCAGCGCGGTGAGCGAGCGGAAGACCTCCTCCGGCGTCCGGTCGCCGATCGGGTCGTCCAGGTTGTGGGTGAGGAGCAGTGTCGCGAAGCCGTGGGCGAGTGACCAGGCCGCGATGCCGGCGGTGCGCGGGTCGGGGCCCAGGGCGGTGACGCCGGCGCGCAGTTCGGCGGAGGCGCGTTCCTTGGCGGCCAGGAGGTCCGGGTCGTCGGCGCGGTGGAGGCCGGGCTGGAACATGATCTGGAAGTGGGCGGGGTGGTCGATGGCGAAGCGGATGTAGGCGATGCCGCGCTCGCGCAGGTCGGGGGCGTCCGCCAGGGCGTCGGCCAGCAGGCCGTACCCCTCGGCGGCGATGGCCGTCAAAAGGCCCGTGCGGTCCTTGAAGTGGTGGGCGGGGGCGGCGTGCGAGACGCCCGCGCGGCGGGCCAGGTCGCGCAGGCTCAGGGCGTCGGGGCCCTCGGCGGCGATGACGTCGAGGGCGGCGGTCAGTACGGCGTGCCGCAGGTCGCCGTGGTGGTAGGTGCGCCGGGTGGTCATGCTCAGCAGCGTACGCACAAACTAGGCATTGACAAGTTGGGGAGAGGAGAGGAATCTTGCCAGTGACAAGATGAGTACGTCGACGGAGGAGGACGACATGGCTGTGAACACCGAAGACACCGTGGAGCCCGGACGCGTACGCCAGATGTGGCATCTGCTGGAGCCCCTGCACGCCCTGCTCTACTACGCGCCGCCGGCCTTCGAAGAGGCCGCCGCCCTCGGATACGGGACGGACGAGCGCTGGCCCGGCTACTTCGCCTGGCGCGCCGCGCCCCTGGGCGAGGCGGGGACGGCGCGGGTCGCCTCGGCGTTCTACAGCTTCAGCCCCCGGATGGTGGGCCGGTACGTGCCGGCCGCCTGGCGGACCGCCGCCCCGGGCGACGTCGTCGCGGCCCGCCTGCGCGCCGTCGACCGTACCTACCGCGACGTCCTCGGGGACGCCGTCGGGACGCCCGCGCTCGCCGAGGCCGCCGCGCTCGCCCGCCGCGCCGCCGAGGCCGCCGACTGCGCCGGCCGGCCCCTCGCCGCCGCCAACGCCGCGCTGCCCTGGGCCGACGAGCCGCACCTCGTCCTGTGGCAGGCCGCCACTGTCCTGCGCGAGCACCGCGGCGACGGGCACATCGCCGCCCTGCTGACCGCCGGACTCGACCCGGTCGAGTCCCTGGTCTCCTTCGCCGGCATCGGCGCCGCGCCCGTCGAGACCTTCGCCAGTCGTGGCTGGAGCGCGGACGAATGGCGCGCGGGCCGTGAACGGCTCACGGCCCGCGGGCTGGTGGACCCCGACGGCACGGCCACCACCGAAGGACGCGCGCTGCGCGCCGAGATCGAGCGGTGTACGGACGAGACGGCCACCGGGCCCTGGGCGGCCCTCGGCCCGGACGACACCGCGCGCCTGTCCGAACTGCTCGGCCCCTACTGGCTCGCGGCCCTCGGCACCGGCCTGCTGCCCGCGCAGAACACGCTCGGCATCGGCAAGGTCTGACACGGCAGTGGCTCTGCACCGGCACGTCACGGCACGTCGGCACGGTCCGGCGCCGGAACCCGCCCCGGCACCGCACCACCGGCCCGGTACCGTACGGGCGTGACAAGACACGGGACGTTCGCGGGAGGGGCCGCGCTGCTGGCCGTGGTCGTGCTCGCCGGCTGCGATGCCACCGGTGCCCGGCAGCCCGGCGCCGACGCCAAGCCCACCCCGGGGCCGGCATCCGGCACCAGCCCGCTCGACAACCCCGAGGGGACCCGGCCCGGTCTGGGCGCCGTCACGACCGACCGCGACCGGGCGGCGGCCCGCGAGGTCATCGAAGCGCTGGCCACCAAGGGGCGGGGGCCCAGGACCGGTTACGACCGGGACGAGTTCGGCTACGCCTGGCTGGACACGGCGGACGGGGTCCCGCTCGCCCGGAACGGCTGCGACACCCGCAACGACTTGCTCGCCCGCGACGGCCACGACCTCGCCCACCGCTCCGGCTCCGACTGCGTCGTCGTGCGGATGACCCTGCACGACCCGTACACCGGCAGGACCGTCGAGTGGCGCAAGCGCCGGGCGTCCGAGGTGCAGATAGACCACGTCGTACCGCTCTCGTACAGCTGGCAGATGGGGGCGGCCCGCTGGGACGACGCCAAGCGGCGGCGCCTGGCGAACGACCCGCTCAACCTGCTGCCCGTCGACGGCCGCGCGAACAGTGCCAAGGGCGACTCCGGCCCCGCGTCCTGGCTGCCGCCGAACAAGCGGGTCCGCTGCTCCTACGCCGTGCGGTTCGCCCAGGTGGCGACGGCGTACGAACTCGCGGTGACCGCGGCCGACAAGCGGGCGATGCTGCGCCAGTGCGGCGGCTGACACGCTCCGGCGCCGGGACCGTGGAACAGGTGGAACGCGCGGCACGCAGGGCGGTGGACCCGAAGCCCGGGAGAAATCGGTGGGGCGGATTCTGAGGCGGTCGGTAGCCTCCGGGCATGGACCTCACCATCACGACCCTTGCCGAACGCCCCGAACTCCAGGGCCCCCTGTGGCAGATGCTCGACACCTGGGACGAGTTCGTCACCCACGACCCGGTCGGCTGGGCCAACATCGGGCGGATCGTCGCGGAGCTGCCGGAGTACGTCCTGGTCGCGACGGACCCCGAAGGCCGGGTCGTGGCACGGGCGTTCAGCGTGCCGCTGGCCCTGGACACCGACGGGCGCCGGGAGCTGCCGGAGCGGGGCTGGGACCAGGTCGTGCTGTGGGCGTTCTCCGACTTGCGGCACGGACGCAAGCCGGACGTCGTCAGCGCGATCGAGATCACGGTGGCCACGGACCGCCAGGGGCAGGGGATATCCGGGCTGATGCTGGCGGCGATGCGGGACAACGTGCGCCGGCTCGGCTTCGCCGAGCTGATCGCGCCGGTGCGGCCGAGCGCGAAGAGCGCCGAACCGCAGGCGTCCATCCACGAGTACGCCTTCCGCACCCGCCCGTCGGACGGCCTTCCGCACGACCCCTGGCTGCGCGTCCACGTCCGTGCAGGGGGCGTGGTCGAGAAGGTCGCGCCCGCGTCGATGACGGTGTCCGGGTCGGTCGCGGAGTGGCGGAAGTGGACGGGCCTGCCCTTCGACACCAGCGGCGAGGTCGAGGTCCCGGGCGCCCTCGTCCCGGTGCACGTCGAGGCGGAGCGCGGCTACGCGGTGTACGTGGAGCCGAACGTCTGGGTGCGCCACCGGCTGTGACTCGCGCGGGGCCCGCGCCCGCGCGGGGGCGGGCTCGGTACGCCTCCGGCGGCGGACGGCACCGCCGCCGGGGAGGCCGCCCCCTCCTGCGGCCTCCCCGGCGGTTCGTGTCCGGCGCTCACTGCTCGGGCTGCGCCTTGTGCAGGTCGATGACGTCCTTGGCGGCCGGCTCGATCGGCCCCAGCGGCTTGTTGAAGTCCGTGAACGTCATCGTCCCCGGCTCCTCTCCGCCCTTCTGCTCCACCTTCAGCACGTACGGCTCGCCCTCGGCGGCCACGTAGATCTTGTAGCTCGCATCCCCGTCCTTCTGGGTGAGGACGACCGCCTGCTTCCCCTGCAGGGTGGTCGTGCCGCCGCGCCGCGCCAGCGTGTAGCCCTGGCGGAACTCGCCCAGGAACGTGTCCAGTTCGCAGAACTCCAGCTGCTCCTTCGCCTCGGGCGAGGACGCGTTCTCCTTCAGCCAGCGGCCCTTGAGCATCTTGAGCACCTCCGCGTTCTCCTCGGCCGTGCCGCCCTCGTTCTGGCTGCGCAGGAACGCCTCGTCGAAGCGCATGTAGGCCGTGTCGCCTGTGCGGACGAGCTCGGCGGTGCCCGTCCCGCCCATGGTGAGCGTTCCCTTGCAGTCGCCCTTGGCGTCGATCGCCATGTACGCCTTGATGGTGCCGTCGGTCGTGTCGCCGGCGAAGTCGACGGTCAGGGAGGTCGCCTTGGCGGTTGCCTCGGCGGCCTTGTCGGCGATCTCCGGTCCGGACATCCCGGGGAAGGGACCGTCGGCTTCGTCGGACGCGCCGGAGAAGGGGCCGCAGGCCGTCGCGGCGAGCGCGACGCCGGCGCAGAGCGCGGCGCGGACGAGGTGCGTGAACCGGCGGGGAGCGGTGGCAGGCATGAGGGTTCTCCGAGGAAGGGGTGATGGGGGAAGGGAAGGGATGCGCGGCAGGAGGCGGTCAGGAGCGCCGGCCGGCCTCGCGCCGCGCGTCGGCGGGGGCGGGTTCCGGGGACCGGCTCAGAGGGCCAGGTCCCACTGCGTGGCGTCGTACCAGACGTCCGGGACGACCTCGACCGTCAGGTTCTTCGCGTCAGCCGGGGCGTCGAAGGCGTAGGTCACCGTGGCCTTCTTGCCGGGCAGGATCGCGCTGTCGAAGCCGTGGCCGACCTTGTCGTCGAGGATCCGCTCGGCGCTCACGCCGTCCTTGCCCGCGCGGGCCATGACGGTGACGAGGGTCGAGTCGAACTTCTTCTTGCCGGCGTTCTCGATGACGATCGTGACCTTGTGAGCCTTGTTGCCCTTGGTGTGGCCGACGGCGAACTCGCCGGGAGTGAACGGCTCGGGAGCGGAGACGGTGACCGTCAGGTCGTCGTCGTAGACGATGCTCTCCCCGGCGCCGAGGACCTCGGCCTTGGTGTTCTTGCCGTCCCGGCCCGTGTTCTCGGACGGGTTCTTCGGGGCGGTGTTCTCGGTGGTCCTGTTCAGGTCGTCGACCGCGTCGTCCACGGCCTTCACCGTCGCGATCCCGATCACCACGCCGACGATCATCGCGATCAGGCCCAGGATCGCGCCGGCCGTCGCGGTGCCCTTGTTGGTGGCCTCGCCGCGCTTGGCGCGCCCCCGGCCCAGCAGGCCGAGGACCAGGGCGAGCAGGCCCAGGAGGCCGCCCAGCCAGAAGAGAAGCGGGACGAATCCGGTGACGGTGCCGATGATGCCGAGCACCAGGGCGGCGGTGCCGAGCCCGTTGCGCACCGGAGCGGACGCGCCGGAGGCGCCGTACGGCCAGGCGCCGTGGGGCTGTTCGGGCTGCTGGGCGGTCTGCGACATGGGTGTCCCCCGAGGTTGTGGCCGGGCCGTCAGGCCGGATCCGTGTTCCGATGGGTCAATGAGAGCAGAGCCTGTGAACCGAGTCAACAAGAACTCTTCGTTCATGGTGGTGTCATCATGTGAAGGGGTCCGGCCAGGAAGGCGGGTAGGATCGCCGCCACAGCATCGGAACCGCCCTGTGCGGACGGTCGCCGGACCACCCGGTGGGCACCCGCCCCGCCGGGGCGAGCGACAGCCCGCCGGTGCGGTGGCCGGAACAGGTCGAGGGGAGCCAGCCGGGTGCCGGACAACGCAGCAGAGGTGACCGCTGCCGGGATCGCCCGGCTCGCGGGAGTGGGCCGCGCCGCCGTGAGCAACTGGCGCCGCCGGCACGCCGACTTCCCCAAGCCCGTCGGCGGCAGCGAGACGAGCCCCTCCTTCGCGCTGGCCGACGTCGAGCGGTGGCTGCGCGACCAGGGAAAACTGGCCGAGGTCCCGCTGCGCGAACGGGTCTGGCAGCAGCTCGCGGGCCATCCCTCCGGTGCCGTCACCGCCCTGGTGCACGCCGGCTGCGCGCTCCTCCTCGTACGCGACAGGACGGCCGGCTGGCTGGAGCTCTCCGCGGTCTCCGACGAGCGCCTCGCCGAGGTGCTGCCCGTCGCGGTGGAGGAGGTGCTGACCCTGCGCTTCGGCGCCCCGCGTGCCGTACGGACACCGCTCACCGACGAGCTCGTCCCCTCCGTGCCGATGCTGCGCGGCGTCGCGGAACTCGCCGCGGAGACCGGGACCCGCCAGGCGTTCGAGTTCCTGCTGGGCCGTCACCTCGACGCGAATCCCCGCCAGTACACGCTCACCCCGCCCGGCCCCGCCGCGCTCATGGCCGCTCTCGCCGGACCCGCCCGGACCGTCCTCGACCCCGCGTCCGGCACCGGCGCGCTGCTGCGCGCCGCCGACCGGCCCGCCGCGCTGTACGCCCAGGAGGTCGACCCGGACCTGGCCGCCCTCACGGCGCTGCGGCTGGCCCTGACCACCGACGCCGACGTCCGGGCGGCGGCCGGCGACGCGCTGCGCGCGGACGCGTTCGGGGAGCTCGCGGCGGACGCCGTGCTGTGCCACCCGCCGTTCAACGAACGCAACTGGGGCCACGACGAACTCGCCTACGACCCCCGCTGGGAGTACGGCTTCCCCGCGCGGACGGAGTCGGAGCTGGCCTGGGTCCAGCATGCACTGGCCCGCCTGCGCCCCGGCGGCACCGCCGTCCTCCTGATGCCCCCGGCCGCCGCATCCCGCCGCTCCGGCCGCCGCATCCGTGCGGGACTGCTGCGCCGCGGCGCCCTGCGCGCCGTCATCGCCCTGCCCGCCGGGGCCGCGCCCCCGTACGGCATCCCCCTGCACCTGTGGGTGCTCCGCAGGCCCGGCGCCGGCGACCGGCCCTCGCCCGATCTGCTCCTCGTGGACGCCGCGGGCACCGACCAGGCGACGGCGCCGGGCCGCGACCGGCTCGACTGGCCGGCCGTCCAGACCGCGGTGCTCGACGCGTGGCAGCCCTTCGACCGGAACGGCTCGGCCGAGGAGAACCCCGGCGTGAGCAGGCCCGTCCCCGTCATCGAACTCCTCGACGACGACGTGGACCTGGCCCCCGCCCGCCACCTGCCGCCTCCGGCCGCGGGCGGAGGCGCCGCCGAACTGGGCGCCGTGCGCGAACGGCTGACGGAGAGCCTGCGGCGCACCGGCGAACTCACGCCACCGCCCGTCGAGCAGCCCCCGGCCGCTCCCGCGCACTGGCCGTCCACCACCGTGGGCGAGCTGGCCCGCGCGGGCGCCCTCGTCCTGCGTGCCGGAGGACCGGGCGCCGCTCCGGCCGGCGCCCCCGTCGCGGTCCTCACCGAGCAGGACGTCCTCGCGGGCAGGCCGCCCTCCGGAAGCCTCCGCGAAGGCCCCGAGGAGGAGCCCGTCCTGGTCGAGGCGGGCGACGTCGTCGTCCCCGTGCTCGGCGGCGGCACGGTCGCGCGCGTGGCGGACGCCACCGAGGCCGGCGCGGCCCTAGGTCGCAACCTCCAGCTGCTGCGCCCCGACCCGGCCGCGCTCGACCCGTGGTTCCTCGCGGGCTTCCTGCGCGGCAGCGCCAACCAGCGCCAGGCCAGCAGCTACGCGTCGACCGCGACCCGCCTCGACGTGCGCCGCCTCCAGCTGCCGCGCCTGCCGCCGGCCGACCAGCGGCGCTACGGGGCCCGCTTCCGGGCACTGGCCGAGTTCGAGGACGCGCTGCGGCTCGCGAACAGGCTGGGCGAACAACTGGTGCAGGGGCTGTACGACGGGCTGACGGACGGCACCGTACGACCGGAGTGACCTGCCGGGCCGCGGCGGGGTGACGCACCGGACAACCGTTCCGTACAACCCCGGAGCCGTTGTCGGTGTCGGTGTATACGCTCATCTCCTCGTCCCACCTCGTATGTCTGTGTCAGGAGCAGGAATGCACGGCCACGGCTATGCGCCGCCGCAGCCTCCGCGTCCCACCCCGGGGACGCTTCTCGCGCTGCGCCTGGTCTTCTCGGCGGTGACGCTCCTGAGCTGCGGGCTGCTCGGCTGGATACCGATGCTGCGCCTCGCGATCGTGACGCGCCGGGCGCTGCACTGGATCCTGTTCTGCGCGCTGCTGGTGTTCCATGTGGCCTGCCTCGTCTACGTGGGCGAGACGACACCGGAGGACCCGGACGCGGAGCTGTCCGACGCGACCGCCGGCGTGATCCTCGCCTGGCTGGCGATCGGCACGTTCGGGGTGCTGGCCTTCTACCTGGTCACGGACATCCGCCACTACGACAGGGCGGCCCCGGTGCCGCCGCCCACCGTGCCGATGGCCGGCTCTCCCTACCAGGCCACGGTGCCCTCGTACGGCTATCCGCCCCCGGCCGCCCCACCGCACCCCGCGCCCGCCCGGCACACGGCCCCCGCCCCGCACCCGCAGGTCCCCCCGCAGCCCGCGCCCGCCCCGCAGGAGCCGATCACTGCGCCCGCCGCCGAGCCGCCGCCGCGGTCCGGCCGCATCGACCAGGTCCGTGCCGAGCTCGACGAGCTCAGCGACCTCCTCCGCAAGGAGGAGGGCAGGTGAACGGCCGTGTCGTCGCGGGCCGTTACGAGATGTCCGCGCTCATCGGCCAGGGCGGCATGGGCCAGGTCTGGACGGCGTACGACACCCGCCTCGGCCGCCGCGTGGCCGTCAAGCTGCTGCGCCCCGACCACATGGCCGCCGCCACCGCGGCCGACGACATGCGCCGCCGCTTCGTGCGCGAGTGCCGGGTGACGGCCCAGGTCTCCCACCCGGGCCTGGTCACCGTGCACGACGCGGGCAGCGACGGCGACGACCTGTACCTCGTCATGCAGTACGTGGACGGCGCGGACCTCGCGGACCATCTCGCCGAGCACGACCCGTACCCCTGGGAGTGGGCCGTCTCCGTCGCCGCCCAGCTGTGCGCGGTGCTCGGCGCGGTGCACGCCGTGCCGATCGTCCACCGCGACCTCAAGCCCCGCAATGTGATGGTGAAGCCGGACGGCACGGTCACCGTGCTCGATCTCGGCGTCGCCTCCGTCGTCGACACGGACACCACCCGCCTCACCCACACCGGTTCGCCGATCGGCAGTCCCGCCTACATGGCCCCCGAGCAGGCGATGGGCGGCGCGGTCGGCCCGTACACCGACCTGTACGCCCTCGGGGTGCTCCTGCACGAACTCCTCAGCGGGAACGTGCCGTTCGCGGGGTCGACCGCCCTCGGCGTCCTGCACCGCCATCTCTACGAGCCGCCGCTTCCGGTCCGCCAGGTCCGCCCCGAGGTCCCGGAGCCACTCGAGGCCCTGGTCCTGCGCCTGCTGGCCAAGGACCCGCAGCACCGGCCGTCCGGTGCCCAGGAGGTGTACGAGGTGCTGGCGCCCCTGCTGCCCGCGCGCGGTGCGCCGGCCGGCCCGCTGGACCCCACCCGCCCCTTCCTGCGCCCGCACGCGCCCTGGCCGGACCGGGTGAGCACCCCGCCCCCGGTGGCACCGCCGGTGGCGCCCGCGCCGCGGCCGGACGTCGCCGCGGCCGTCGACGAGGTCAAGCGCCTGCTCGGCGAGGGCAGCATCACGCAGGCGGTGGACATCCTCGGCGGGATCCTCCCGGCGGCCGCCGCCGAGCACGGCGAGCACTCGCCCGTGGTGCGGATCCTGCGCAAGCAGTACGCGGCGACGCTGATGGACGACGGCCAGTACCGCCGGGCGCTGCCCGAGCTGCGCCGCCTCGCCGACGACCGCACGGCGGAGGCGGGACCGTCGGACCCGCAGACGTTGCAGTACCGCTTCGACGCGGCCCAGTGCCTGGAGCAGCTCGGCGAGGCGGCCGCCGCGCTCACCGAGTACCGCGCGGTCCTGCCGTACTACGAGAGCGCCGACCGCGACCGCGCGCTCCAGGTCCGCCACCGCATCGGCCATCTGCTGCTGGCGGTGGGCGACCACACGGCCGCCCGGCACCAGTTCCAGGCGCTCCTGCTCGACGCGGAGCGCGCGTACGGCCCCTACCACCGACTCCCGGCGGAGCTGCGGCGCGCACTGGAGCACCAGCAGCGGTTCCACGCGGGCTGAGACCAACAGGGCGGCCCCGCCGCCGTTCCCGGCAGCGGGGCCGCCCTGCTGAAGGCGGTCCGGTCAGGTCGCCCGCAGATACGCCGACGTCGAGACACGGCCCAGCATCCGCAGCCGGGACGCGCCGGCCGCAAGGTGCTTGTCCAGGGCGTCCTGCACGCCCGGCCACTTCTTGTCGCCGTAGTCGTCGAGCACCACGATCCCGCCGGGGGCGACGATCTCCTCGACCCACTCCAGGTCGGCACGCACCCCGTCCTCGGAGTGGTCGCCGTCCACGATGATCACGCCGTACTCCCGGTCGGAGACGGCCTTGCGCACGTCGGGATCGGACGAGAACCCCCGCTCGATCCTCGACGCGTACGCCTGCGGACTGCCGGCCAGCGCCAGGTTGGCCCGTACGACGTCCTCCTGCACGGGTGTCCCGGTCGGGTCCGCGTGGTGGGTGGTGCCCGGCTGGAGCTGGGAGCCGGCCAGCGGGTCGACGATCGTGAGGTCGGGCTGTGTACCGGCGCGGTGCAGCATCCGCAGCAGGGCGGAGGCGAACTGCCCGTAGAGCGTGCCGATTTCGAGGATGTTCCCGTTGGGCGGGGACAGCAGGGGGACCGTGGCGAGCTTTCCGCAGACGTTGGACGTGGAGCCCGCCAGCCTGCCGACGCCGAGGGCCTCCTGGGCGACCACCGTGCGGTAGGCGACGACGACGCTGCGGTGCGCGTGCTCGCTGCCGCCGCTCACCTGCTGTATCTGGCGCACCAGGGTGTCGATCGCGCCGGGCGTCGGCATCCGGTGCGTCCCCCTGCCCGTGCTGTCGAGGAGCAGACCCAGCGCGTACTGGTGGGTCCGCATCTCCTCGACCTCTCTGCGCAGGGAGTCCACGTCGGCCCGCAGGGGCCTGGTCACGCGCTCCACGCCCCATCTCACGCGCGGTTCGACCAACGTGAGGGCGGGGCGCAGGACTCGCTTCGTCAAACGGTTGGGCACAAAGGGCATGCCCGGGAACGTACGCGTGAACGGCCGCGGGCCCCACCAAGGGCCGATGCTGCGCAGGTGAAGTCTTGATGGCGCGGCCGTGAAGGACCTTTTGGTTCCAGGTCGAGCGGAGGTGACACCCGCCGGCGCGGGCCACCGCCCCGGGCCTGTCACACCCGCGCGGGCCACCGCCCCGGGTCTGTCACACCCGCGTGGGACACCGCCCCGGGCCTGTCACACCCGCGCGGGCCACCGCCACCGGCCCTTCACGCCTTCCCGCCGGCCGGCTCCGACGCCGTCACGTCTCCGCGCGACCGGGCCCGCTTCCTGACGAGCGGGACGGTCACGGCCAGCGCGAGCAGCGCCCCCGCGCCCGCGGCGGACCCCGCCCGCAGGCCGGGCGGCCGGAACGAGCAGGTGACCGTCGACGACGTGCCGTCCAGCGGCACGGCCACCAGGCCCAGGTACGAGTCCGCGGGGCGTCCCCCGCAGCTCCAGCCGGCGATCCGCGGCGCCGCGAGCACGGCGGTGCCCTTCGTGCCCGGCGGCAGATCCGCCGTGACACCGCTGTCCGTCACGTCCACCCGCACCGCGCCGGTCCTCGCGAGGCCGGCGACCGCGGCGTTCAGCCGGTCCCGGTCCAGGCAGCCGATGCTCGCGTCCCGCGGCGCCCGGCCGCCGTAGACGACGGGGGTGCCCGGCTCGGTGACCGTGCCGAGCGGGGTGAGCGCCGCCCGCCGCTTCGGCTGTCCGCCGCTCAGCATGGCCGCGGGGCCGTCACCGAGGCGTGCCGTGCCCGTGTAGTCGGGCGCCCACAGGAACACCTCGGTGCCGACGCGACAGGCGCCCTCCACCGGGGACTCGTAGACCTTCGCGCCGAGCAGCAGCTCCTGGTTGCGGAACGGCGAGGCGCCATAGCGCGGCTCGGCACCGGGCGGCCGCACGGTCACCAGCGGGGCGGTCTCCTGCCGGATCACCTGCGGCTTCCCGCCCGGAGCGGTCCGCAGCCGGGCCCCGACCGAGAACACGGCGTCCGTGACCGGGTTGTCCAGGGACTGCAGGCTGCGGCCGCGTGACGTCCAGCCGCCGCCGAGCGCGGTCAGCGTGCGCGTCAGCACGTCGGGCGTGTGGCTGCTGTAGTACGACGCGCCCTGGCCGCCCAGCAGGATCGGGTCGTTGCCGGTGAGCTGCGTGCGCCCGGGGTCCGTGCGGTAGGCGGGCCAGCCGTCGGCCGCGGCGACGGCCGCCGCCCGCTCGCCGTGCGAGACGCCCCAGGGCGGGTAGTCGTCGAGCCTGGCCGGCCGCTCGCGGTCGGCGTACGCGGTCGTCGCCGCGGCCTGGCCGGCCAGCGCCCCGGTGAGCAGGACCGCGGCCACAGCCACGGCCCGGCCCCGCGCGGCGAGCAGCAGGCCGCCGAGCACGGCGGCCAGTCCCGCCGCGAACAGCAGGTAGGCCGGGCCGTTGACCAGGTCGCTGCTGCCCGCACCGAGCGCGATCAGGGCCACGACCGCACCGCCCCCCAGCAGCGGCCGCCGTCCGGGCCAGCCGCGCGACAGGCAGGTCCAGGCGGCGATGACGACGAGGCCGGCGAGGACGAAGGTCTGCCGGTAGGGGCTGCCGTTCGGGGTCGCGAAGGCGTGCCACACCAGGTGCGTCGGCCCCCACTGGAGCGAGACGGCGACGGCCACCGTGAGCACGGTCCACAGGCGTCTCTCGCGCCGCGGCACCGAACGGTTGAAGGCGAGGCCGGCGGCCAGCAGCAGCGCCCCGCCGCCGACGAAGACGGCGGGGGTGAAGAAGCTGTACGTCGCCGGCAGCGTCCGGGCGAACACGTCCGTCCAGCCCGCGGGCGCGAACTCCTTGCTCCAGCCCGGGTAGGCATGCTTCGAACCGAGGAATACCGGGACCAGGACCGGAGCGGACAGGCCGATCCCGAGGAGCACCGTCCACCCGGCGCGCAGCAGGGCGAGGATCCGCTCCCGCGCCCCGGTGTCCTCCAGCAGCAGCCGGGCGAGCAACACCAGCGCGGCGCCGAGCGTGGCCATGTAGGCGGTGTAGAAGTTGGCGATCCACGCGAGCGCGACGATCACCGGGCCCAGGAGCGGCCTCCTGCCCGTCCGCGCCCATTCGCCGACCAGGCACAGCAGCGGGAAGGCGATCAGCCCGTCCAGCCACATCGGGTTGTACGACGCCTCCACGACCGACCAGCCGCACAGGGCGTACGAGGCGCCGAGCACCCCCGCCATCCACCGGCGGCCGTTGCCCGTGTGCAGCGCGGTGAGCAGCCAGGTCATGGCCGCGGCGGCGGCGGCCGTCTTGACGAGCGTCACGACGTACACGGCGAGGTCGATCTCGTCCCGCGGGAAGAGCCCGACGAGCAGGGAGAACGGGCTCGTCAGGTACGTACCGAGATCCGGCAGGGCGCTGGTGCCGTAGCCCGACTGCCAGTTGAGCAGCACACCGCCGTCCGCGCGTCCGTGGAGCAGGTCCCACAGGCGGGCGTGGAACGGGACGAACTGGTTGCCGAGGTCGTTCACGCTGCGGGTGCGCGGTCCGAAGGGGAAGGTGCGGGCGACGGCGTCGCCGGCGCTCACCGTCCCTACGGTGATCAGCGCGGCGAGGGCAGCGGCACGGCCGCGCGCGGAAGGCAGAGTCCACATGATGAATCGAATATGCCAGCGCCGATCGTGAAAACATGCTGGGAACAGGTCAGTTCACCCAATAGTCGCCTGGGAGTCATGTGGAGAACGGGGCGGCGACATTCGAGCGGGTTGTTGTTCTCCCGTGCTGATCTCGATAGTTGTCCCGTGTTTCAACGAAGAGGAGATCATCGGCCGCTTCCACGACCATGTGACCGCCGAACTTGCTCTGCTCGGGCAGGAATTCGAGCTGGTCTACGTGGACGACGGAAGCCAGGACCGGACGCTCGATCTCCTCCAGGAGATCGCCGAGGCCGACTCCCGTACGCGTTATGTCTCCTTCAGCCGCAACTTCGGCAAGGAGGCGGCGATGCTCGCCGGTCTCCAGCATGCCGAGGGCGACGCGGTCGTCATCATGGACGCCGATCTGCAGCACCCGCCGGAGCTGGTCCGGCGCATGCTGGATCTGTACGAGGAGGGCTTCGACCAGGTCATCGCCAAGCGCACCCGCAAGGGCGACCGGGTCACCCGCACCGTCACCGCGCGCGCCTACTACTGGCTGATCAACCGGCTGGTCGACGTCGAGCTCGTGGACGGCGTGGGGGACTTCCGGCTGCTGTCGCGGCGTACGGTCGACGCGATTCTGGAGCTCACCGAGTACAACCGGTTCTCCAAGGGCATTTTCGCCTGGGTCGGATTCCGTACGACGACTTTCGAGTACGAGAATGCGGTGCGCGAGCAGGGCCGCTCCAAATGGAGCTTCGGAAAGCTGCTCAACTACGGCCTGGACGGACTGCTCTCCTTCAACAACAAACCGCTGCGTGCCGCGATCTATCTCGGAATGCTGCTGCTCGCGGTGGCCATGGCGTACGCGGCGTGGATCGTCGGTGTCGCCCTGGTGAACGGCGTGGACACCCCCGGGTATGTCACCCTGCTCGTGGCGGTCATCGCGCTCGCCGGGGTACAGATGCTGATGCTGGGTGTGGTCGGCGAGTACGTCGGCCGCATCTACTACGAGGTGAAGCGGCGTCCGCACTTCCTGGTGAAGGCGACCAACGCCGGCCTTCCCCGACAGGACGACGAGCGGAACAGGCGCACGGGGGAACTGGTAGGGCAATGACGGTACGGGGCCAGATGGTCAGATTCGCCCTGGTGGGAGTGGTGAACACCGGGACGTACTACGGCCTGTACCTGGTGCTGCTGACCTGGCTCCCGTACGTGGCGGCGCATGTCGTCGCCTTCCTGCTGAGCATGGTCGGATCGTTCTTCCTGACCTCGTACTTCACGTACCGCACGCGGCCGACGTGGCGGAAGTTCCTGCTGTTCCCGCTGACCAACGCGGCGAACTTCGTCGTCACCACGAGCGGGGTGTACCTGCTGGTGGACGTGCTCCACCTCGGCAGCCGGTACGCCCCTCTGATCGCGGCGGCGGCAGCGATCCCGATCACGTTCGTGGTCTCCCGCACGATCATGCTCCGCCCGGACTCCCGCCGGGCCGGGCGCGACGCGAAGCCGGAGCGCGCCTCGGCCCGCTGACGCGGTGGGGCGCCCGCGCATCCCCACGCCCGGCGAATCGTTTGGCGAATCAGTGGCCCATACCACTCCGACTGCCTACCATCGATCACCGCAAGGCTTTGTGCAGCGAAGCACAATCACGCCGGGAGGCCCCTTTGCACCGCCGTCGTCGCACCGCGCTCGTCGTCGCCGCGATCATCGCCGCGCCCCTCCTCGCCGCCTGCGGCAACGAGGCACACCCCGGGGCCGCCGCCGTCGTCGGCGGGCAGCGGATCGAGGTGTCCACCGTCCAGGCCAAGGTCAAGGACGTGCGCGACGCGCAGCAGGCGTCCCCGCAGGCCGCCCAGCTGATCAAGGACTCGGGCCAGCTGGGGCGGGCCAAGCTGTACGACCTCATCGTGGACAAGGTCGTCGAGAAGGCCGCCGCCGACGCCGGGGTGAAGGCCACCCGCAAGGAGATCCAGGACGCGCGGGCCGCGCTCACGCAGCAGTCAGGCGGCCAGGAGCAGCTGGCCGCCATGTACCTGCAGCAGCGCGGGGTCGCCCCCGGCCAGCTCGACGAGGTCGTGCGCCGGGACGTCCTCGTGAACAAGCTCGCGGCCGCGCTCGGCGTGACGAACAACCCCGAGGGCCAGCAGCGGATGAACGAGGCGTTCACCGCCGCGGCCAAGTCGCTGAAGATCGATGTGAACCCCCGCTACGGCGCCTGGGACGACACCAAGCTGGAGCTCGGCACCTACAAGGCCCCGTGGATCACGCAGGTCACCAAGGAGGCGGAGGCCGTCGAGGCCGGAGCCTAGACCGGGCCAGGTCCGAGGTAGGTTCGAGGAGTGACCGAAACTGTCGATCCCGGCCGTATCGTCCTGCTGACCGCCAGCCACCGCGTGGCGCCCGGACTGCTGTCCTGGCCGGCGTGGCAGACGCTGCACGCGGCCGACCAGGTGCTCTGCGCCGACGCCGCTCATCCGCAGCTGCCGTACCTGCGCGAGGCGGGCGTCGCCGTGGTGCAGGCCGCGCCGAGCGCCCGGGAGCTCGTCGACGCCTGTGCTGGGGGTACCTCCCAGGCCGAAGGCTCTGGGGGAGGGCGCACGGTGGTCGTCCTCGCCTCCGGCGAGGGCGAGGCGGCACTGACCGACGGACTCGCCCGCCTCGGCGGCTCCGGCCAGGTGCGGATGCCGGACCTGGAGCTGCTGCCCGGCTCGTACGACCTGCCCGGCGCGCGGCTGCTCGACCTCGTCGAGGTCATGGACCGCATCCGCCGCGCCTGCCCCTGGTCCTCGCAGCAGACCCACAAGGGTCTCGCCAAGTACGGCATCGAGGAGGCGTACGAGCTCGTCGAGGCCATCGAGGACGGTGACCGCGACGAACTGCGCGAGGAGCTCGGCGACGTACTGCTCCAGGTCGTCTTCCACGCGCGCATCGCGGAGGAGGATGCCGAGCAGCCGTTCTCGATCGACGACGTCGCGGGCACCATCGTCGAGAAGCTGATCCACCGGCATCCGCACGTCTTCGGCGACGAGACCGCCGAGACGCCGGAGGAGGTCAAGGCGCACTGGCTGCGCACAAAGGCGATCGAGAAGCAGCGCGCGTCGGTGACCGACGGCGTCCCCCTCGGGCAGCCCGGCCTCGCGCTCGCGGCCAAGCTCGCCTCCCGGGTGCGGACGGCGGGCCTGGACGCGCCGCCGCCGGCCGGCGAGGGCATCGGGTACGAGTTGCTGCGCCTCGCCGTACGTGCCGAGGCGGACGGCGTCGACCCGGAGGCGGCCCTGCGGGCCGCGGCCCGCGCCTACCGCGACGCGATCCGCGCCGCGGAGGGACACGGCGGCCCGGATACCGTCGAGGGGTGACCGACCCGAACACCGCACCGGAACTCTTCACCTGGGAGTTCGCCACCGACCCCTACCCCGCGTACGCCTGGCTGCGCGAGCACGCGCCCGTGCACCGGACCGCGCTGCCGTCCGGGGTGGAGGCATGGCTGGTGACCCGGTACGCGGACGCGCGGCAGGCCCTCGCCGACCCGCGGCTGTCCAAGAACCCGGCGCACCACGACGAGCCCGCGCACGCCAAGGGCAGGACGGGCATCCCCGGTGAGCGCAAGGCCGAGCTGATGACGCATCTGCTCAACATCGACCCGCCGGACCACACCCGGCTTCGCCGGCTGGTGTCGAAGGCGTTCACGCCCCGGCGCGTGGCGGAGTTCGCGCCGCGCGTGCAAGAACTGACGGACCGGTTGATCGACAACTTCGCTACAAAGGGGAGCGCCGACCTCATCCACGAGTTCGCCTTCCCGCTGCCCATTTACGCCATTTGCGACATGTTGGGCGTTCCCGGTGAGGATCAGGACGACTTCCGCGACTGGGCCGGGATGATGATCCGTCACGGCGGAGGTCCGCGCGGCGGTGTCGCCCGGTCCGTGAAGAAGATGCGGGGCTATCTCGCCGAGCTGATCCACCGCAAGCGCGAGCAGCCCGGCGACGACCTCATCTCCGGGCTCATCAAGGCGTCCGACCACGGCGAGCACCTGACCGAGAACGAGGCCGCCGCGATGGCGTTCATCCTTCTCTTCGCGGGCTTCGAGACGACGGTCAACCTCATCGGCAACGGCGTGTACGCGCTGCTGCGCAACCCCGGACAGCGCGAGCGCCTCCAGGCGTCGCTGGCGGCGGGTGAGAGCGGGCTGCTCGCGACCGGTGTCGAGGAACTGCTGCGCTACGACGGCCCCGTGGAGCTCGCGACCTGGCGGTTCGCCACCGAGGCGCTGGACATCGGCGGGCAGCGGATCGCCGCGGGCGACCCCGTGCTCGTCGTGCTCGCGGCGGCCGACCGCGACCCAGAGCGGTTCGCCGATCCCGACACGCTCGACCTCTCGCGGCGTGACAACCAGCACCTGGGATACGGGCACGGCATCCACTACTGCCTCGGCGCCCCGCTGGCCCGGCTCGAGGGACAGACGGCGATCGCGACGCTGCTCAGGAGGATGCCGGACTTGCGGCTTGCGGGCGATCCAGCCGATTTGCGGTGGCGTGGGGGGCTCATCATGCGTGGATTGCGCACTCTGCCCGTTGAGTTCACTCCCACCAGAAGTTGACGCATCGTCAATTCTGTGACTTTCACGTGATCTCCGCTGCATCGACTTGTGACTCACGTTCGAATGCGGCTACCTTCACCGACGACTCGGCAGGCATCAGCAGGCCGCTCAGTCCCCTGTAGTCACGCGAAAGGCAACCGCATGCGCTCCGGGAACGGACGTCACCGCCGCCCCCGTCAGGCTCCGGCCATCGTCGTCGCGGCAGGGGTGACCGGATCGGCCATCGCGCTCCCGCTGCTCGGTGCGGGCTCCGCCTCCGCCGCCGACGCGAACACCTGGGACCGCGTCGCCGAGTGCGAGAGCGGTGGCATGTGGAGCGCCGACCTCGGCAACGGCTTCTACGGCGGGCTCCAGTTCTCGCAGCAGACGTGGGAGGACTTCGGCGGCACGGCGTACGCGCCGAGCGCCGACCTGGCGAGCCGATCGCAGCAGATCGCCGTCGCGGAGAAGGTGCTGGACGCACAGGGGCCCGCGGCGTGGCCCGTCTGCGGTCCGATCGCGGGTCTGACGGACGACGGCTCCGCGACCGGCGTCGACCCCGGGGGTCTGCTGCCGCTGCCGGAGGAGGGCCCGGAGGCCGGCACCGACGCGAGTCCCGACGCGAGCGCGCCGGCCGATTCCGGCGACACGGCCGCGCCGGAGGCGGGCACGGACGTGCCGGAGGGCTCGGAGGGGACCGCTGTGCCGGACGCCTCCACGGAGCCCACGCCCAAGGACGGCGACGTGTCGGCGTCCCCGGCCCCGACGACCGACCCGGCCGCCACGGACGGCGCCGAGGCGACCGACCCCGCGACCGGCACCGGCAAGCACCGCGGCGAGCCCGCCCCCGACGATGCCGAAACGGGCATTGAGGACGAGGAGCGCGAAAACGGCCGTCATGCCTCACGAGGTGACGCATCGGCACGTGACGGGGCGGCAGAGGGTGTGTCGGACGGCACGTACACCGTCCGGCCGGGCGACACGTTGTGGGCCATCGCCGACGAGCGGGAGGTGCCCGGCGGCTGGGACGCGCTCTACGAGGCGAACGAGGCGACCATCGGCACCGACCCCGACCTCATTCTGCCCGGCCAGAGCCTCGATCTCGGCCTGAGCGGACAGTAGTTCAGACGCCGATTCGCTGGCATATGTCCGATCTGGGCAAGTGAGACAAGGGTCTCTTTGCTGCAACTGACCGGCGGCGTCCAGCAAATTCGCCCAAGCCGTACGCGACCTGCGCAAACGCCTCCCAAGTAGAGGACGGTTCGGGCGATTTCTCCCCGATGTTCGACTTTGAACATCGGGGAGCGGTGTGTTTACCGTCTGAACCGCTCGCCATCGCGGGCTCCGTCGACCGTCACGCCGAATCCTGCCGTCGGTCGGGGGGAACAGTCGTCGCTCAGTGCGCCGAAGGCAGGAGCGGGGGACCCAAGGTAAGTGCCGGTCCCGGCCGTCGAGCACGACGGCCGAGAACGGCTGGGGGTGGAGCCGCGCGCAACGACGCGCGGCCGGGCAACTCTTCCGGCCCGAACCCGACAGCTCACCTCGCAGGCGTCGGTGAGGAGAAGCTCCATGCTGCGTTCCAGCAAGGCCAAGCACCGTCGCCCGTCGAAGGCCGTCCGTCTCGCCGCGCTCGCCGGCGTCGCCGGTGCCGCCATCGCCGCCCCGGTGCTCGGTGCCACCTCGGCCTCCGCCGCCACCGCCTCCGAGTGGGACGCGGTCGCCCAGTGCGAGTCCGGTGGCAACTGGTCCATCAACACCGGCAACGGCTACTACGGCGGCCTGCAGTTCTCCGCCTCCACCTGGGCGGCCTACGGCGGCACCGCGTACGCCTCGACCGCCGACCAGGCCTCCAAGGCCCAGCAGATCGAGATAGCCGAGAAGGTCCTCGCCGGCCAGGGCAAGGGCGCCTGGCCGAGCTGTGGCGTCGGCCTCTCCAGCACCCCCTACAGCGGCGGCTCCGCCGAGCCGGCGAAGCCCGCCGCGCAGCCGGCCGAGCAGCGTGCCGAGGCCCCCACCACTCGCTCCGAGCGCGCCGAGGCCCCCGCCAAGGCCGTCAAGAAGGGCGACGGCGAGTACACGGTCAAGGCCGGGGACACCCTGGGCAGGATCGCGGAGGCCGAGAAGGTCGAGGGCGGCTGGAAGAAGCTGTTCGAGCTCAACAAGGACATCATCGACGACGCCGATGTCATCCACCCGGGCCAGAAGCTCCACCTGAGCTGACCCGCCCGCCGTCCGCGCGCCCCGCGCGCGGACGCGCCCCTAGCACCCCGGTCCGGCGCACCTTCCCCCGTCTGCGCCGGGCCGGGGTTCGGCCGTGAAGCCCCCAAGGGCCTTACTTACGGGTATCTTCCGGGTGTTTTGTCCGGCACGCCCAGCGTTCATGCTCTTTTTCGTCCCACGGGGCGGGCATCGGCCGGCCTTTGCCCCCGAGGCGGTTAGGCTCTTGTCGCAAGGCCCAGCAGACCTCTGCACATTTCTCGCGTCACATCCCAGAAGGAGATGCTCGTGCCGTCCATCGACGTCGTCGTAGCCCGGGAAATCCTGGACTCCCGAGGCAACCCCACGGTCGAGGTCGAGGTTGGCCTCGACGACGGCAGCACGGGTCGTGCTGCTGTTCCGTCCGGCGCCTCCACCGGTGCGTTCGAGGCCATTGAGCTCCGCGACGGTGACCAGAACCGCTACCAGGGCAAGGGTGTCGAGAAGGCCGTCCTCGCCGTCATCGAGCAGATCGGCCCGGAGCTCGTCGGCTACGACGCCACCGAGCAGCGCCTGATCGACCAGGCCATGTTCGACCTGGACGCCACCGACAACAAGGCCTCGCTCGGCGCCAACGCCATCCTCGGCGTCTCCCTCGCCGTCGCGCACGCCGCCTCCGAGGCGTCCGACCTGCCGCTCTTCCGCTACCTCGGCGGCCCGAACGCGCACCTGCTGCCCGTTCCGATGATGAACATCCTGAACGGCGGCTCGCACGCCGACTCCAACGTGGACATCCAGGAGTTCATGATCGCCCCGATCGGTGCGGAGTCCTTCTCCGAGGCCCTGCGCTGGGGCACCGAGGTCTACCACACCCTCAAGAAGGTGCTGAAGACCAAGGGCCTGTCCACCGGCCTCGGCGACGAGGGCGGCTTCGCGCCGAACCTCGAGTCCAACCGTGCCGCCCTCGACCTCATCCTCGAGGCCATCAAGGAGGCCGGCTACACCCCGGGCAAGGACATCGCGCTCGCGCTGGACGTCGCCGCGTCGGAGTTCTACAAGGACGGCGCCTACGAGTTCGAGGGCAAGGCCCGCTCGGCCGCCGAGATGACCGAGTACTACGCGGAGCTCGTCGACGCGTACCCGCTGGTCTCCATCGAGGACCCGCTGTTCGAGGACGACTGGGCCGGCTGGAAGACCATCACCGACAAGCTCGGCGCCAAGGTGCAGCTCGTCGGCGACGACCTGTTCGTCACCAACCCGGAGCGCCTGGCCCGTGGCATCGAGGAGGGCGCCGCCAACGCCCTGCTCGTCAAGGTCAACCAGATCGGTTCGCTGACCGAGACCCTGGACGCCGTCGAGCTCGCCCAGCGCAACGGCTTCAAGTGCATGATGTCCCACCGCTCCGGCGAGACCGAGGACGTCACCATCGCCGACCTGGCCGTCGCCACCAACTGCGGCCAGATCAAGACCGGCGCCCCGGCCCGCTCCGAGCGCGTCGCCAAGTACAACCAGCTCCTGCGCATCGAGGAGATCCTCGACGACGCCGCGGTGTACGCGGGCCGCTCCGCGTTCCCCCGGTTTCGCCTTGCGAACCAGTAGGCACAGCGCCTTGCGAACCAGTAAGCACAGCGCCTTGCGAACCAGTCAGCACAGCGCCTTGCGAAACCAGTAAGCACAGCGCCTTGCGAACCAGTAAGCACAGCAAGGACTGATCACGGGCTGACACCCCCGCCTCCGTACGTCCCCGGCCCCGGTCCCGTACCGTGTCCGGGGACGTACGCATGTGAATGGGGAGGCGAGAGACATGGCGCGCAGGCCGGAGCCGGACCGGTTCTCCACCGCCACCAGGCTGCGGCTGCTCGGCGAGCAGACCGCCGCCCGCGTCTACCGGTCGCAGAGCCGCCGCCAGGCCCGCCGCTCCCGGCTCACCGGCCGGGCCGCGTTCCTCGCGCTGGTCGTCTGCTCCCTGGTGGTCGCCCTCGCCTACCCGATGCGGCAGTACGTCTCCCAGCGCGCCGAGATCGCCGAACAGGAACGCC
Source organism: Streptomyces sp. NPDC015127 (assembly GCF_043080095.1). Lineage (NCBI taxonomy): Bacteria > Bacillati > Actinomycetota > Actinomycetes > Kitasatosporales > Streptomycetaceae > Streptomyces > Streptomyces sp. NPDC015127. The sequence goes on along the minus strand of NZ_JBIBVE010000016.1, from coordinate 28,601 downwards.
GGATGGCCGAGGCCCGTGAACAGGTCGAGGAGCTCCGGGACGAGAAGGCGCGCCTCCAGGACGACATGTACATCCGGCGGCTGGCCCGTGAGCACCTGCACTACGTGCTCCCGGGCGAGACCGGCTACACGGTGATCGACCCCGAGACCGCCGAGGAGCGTCGCGAGGACGAGGGCGCGGCGGACCGGCCCTGGTACTCGAACGTCTGGAACGGCGTGGACAACGCCGACCGCAAGTAGCCACCCCGTAGCGAACAGAGCAGCAAGGCAGGCATGGAAACCCCTCCTCCCACCACTGAGCACACCGAGCCGACCGACGCGGACATCGCCGCGTTCGAGCAGCAGCTCGGCCGGCCGCCGCGCGGACTGCGCGCCATCGCGCACCGCTGCCCCTGTGGGCAGCCGGATGTCGTCGAGACGGCACCCCGTCTGCCGGACGGGACGCCGTTCCCCACGCTGTACTACCTGACCTGCCCGCGTGCCGCGTCCGCGATCGGCACGCTGGAGGCCAACGGAGTGATGAAGGAGATGCAGGCCCGCCTGGCCACGGACCCCGAGCTGGCCGCCGCCTACCGCGCCGCGCACGAGGACTACATCGCACGCCGCGACGCGATCGAGGTGCTCCAGGGCTTCCCCAGCGCGGGCGGCATGCCCGACCGGGTGAAGTGCCTGCACGTCCTGGTCGGCCACTCGCTCGCGGCGGGCCCCGGTGTGAACCCGCTCGGGGACGAGGCGATCGCGATGCTTCCCGAGTGGTGGCGCAAGGGCCCGTGCGTCTCACCCGAGGTGCCCGAGGAGGCCGGCAAGTGACCCGCGTCGCCGCCATCGACTGCGGCACCAACTCCATCCGGCTCCTCGTCGCCGACGTCGACCCGGAGTCCGGCACCCTGGTCGACCTCGACCGGCGGATGATCATCGTCCGGCTCGGGCAGGGCGTCGACCGCACCGGGCGGCTCGCCCCCGAGGCGCTGGAGCGGACCTTCGCTGCCTGCCGCGAGTACGCCGCCGTCATCAAGGAGCTCGGCGCCGAGACCGTCCGCTTCGTCGCCACGTCCGCCTCCCGGGACGCCGAGAACCGCGACGACTTCGTCCGCGGAGTCCTCGACATCCTCGGCGTCGAGCCCGAGGTCATCACCGGCGACCAGGAGGCCGAGTTCTCCTTCACCGGCGCCACCCGCTCGCTCGCCGGGCGAACCGACCTCGACAAGCCGTACCTCGTCGTCGACATCGGCGGCGGCTCCACCGAGTTCGTGGTCGGCGAGGAGCATGCCCGCGCCGCCCGGTCCGTCGACATCGGCTGCGTACGGATGACGGAGCGGCACGCGCCGAGCAGCCCCGCGACGCCCGAGCAGATCGCGGCGATCCGCGCCGACATCGAGGCCGCGCTGGACCTCGCGGCCGAGACCGTCCCGATCGACGAGGCCCGCACCCTGGTCGGCCTCGCCGGCTCCGTGACCACGGTCGCCGGGATCGCGCTCGGCCTGGACACGTACGACTCGACCCGGATCCACCACTCGCGGATCTCCTACGAGAAGGTCGAGGAGGTCACGACGATGCTGCTGAACGCGACGCACGACGAGCGCGCGGCGATCGGCGTGATGCACCCCGGCCGGGTCGACGTCATCCAGGCCGGGGCGCTCGTCCTGCTCACGATCATGCAGCGCATCGGCGCCCGCGAGGTCGTCGTCAGCGAGCACGACATCCTCGACGGCATCGCCTACAAGGCGGCCGAGGGCTGGCTCTGAGCATCCGGTCCCCTTCCGGCCGAGAGCGGCCGGACAGGACCTAGGGGGTGTCCGGCGGGGCCGGGGTCAGCACGACGAACTCCGCCCCCGCCGGGTCGTTGCACACCGCCAGCCGGCCGACGCCCTCCGCGTCCTCCGGGCCCATCGAGACCGAGCCGCCGTTCTCCCGTACGCGGGCGACCGTGGCGTCGCAGTCCGCCGAGCCGAAGACCGGGTGCCAGTACGGCTCGGCGTCCCCGGAGTCGAACATGTCCGGGACGGCCATGACGCCGCCGAACATCCGCTCCGGCGGCTGGTCCCTCGGCGTCAGCATCGTGTACGTGCCGCCGCCCGGCAGCTCCATGTCCTGGCCGGTCCACCCGAAGACCCTGCCGTAGAAGTCCTGCGCGGCCGCCGAGTCGGTCGTGTACAGCTCGACCCAGCCCAGGCTGCCCGGGCCGTCCGCCACCTCCATGCCCGGATAGGTGCCGGGCTGCCAGACCGCGAACCGGGCGCCCTGCGGATCGGTGAGCTGCGCGAACCGGCCCTCCTCCGCCACCTCGGACGGCGCGGTGCGCACGGAGCCGCCCGCCTGCTCGACGGCCTTGACGGTGGCCTCGACGTCGGGGGTGTGGAAGTAGACCATCCAGGCCGAGCGGGCGCCTTCCTCGGTGAGCGGTCCGATGGCGCCGACCACCTTGCCGTCGAGGCGGAGTGCCTTGTAGTCGCTCATCTCCTCGCCGAACCGCTGGGCCTCCCATCCGAAGACGGCGTTGTAGAAGGCCGCCGCCGCCGGGACGTCGCGGGCGCCCAGGTCTATCCAGCAGGGGGAGCCGGGGACGAAGTCGGTCGTGATCATGATCGGGGTTCCCTCTCTGCGGGGCTGTGTCTCAGGGATCGCGCTCGGCATTTTCAGCCTGGCACCAGGCGTGGCCCGTCGCGCGCGGAACAGCCCCGGACCCTCACCCACGGGAACGCCGGCCGCCCGGCAGGCCCTGCGGACCTGCCGGGCGGCGTCCCGCGTCCCTCCTCGGTGCGGGATCAGAGGGTGGACTTGAACAGCAGCCGGTTCGGAGTGCCGCTGACGTTTCCGCCGATCACGTTCGCGGTGCTGTTGTTGATCAGCCAGGTGTTGACGGTGGAGCTGGACGCGTCGCCGTACGTCGCCTTGTAGAGCGCCGCGACGCCGGACACGTGCGGTGAGGCCATCGACGTGCCGCTCATCGCGGTGGAACCGCCGCCGAGGCGGGCCGAGGTGATGCTCACGCCGGGGGCGTAGAGGTCGGTGCAGCTGCCGTAGTTGCTGAAGCTCGCCTTGCGGTCGGAGGAGTCCGATGCCGCGACCGTGAGGGTGCCGGACGCGCTCGCCGGGGACACGTTGCAGGCGTTCTGGTTCTCGTTGCCCGCCGCGACGGCCAGGTGCACACCGGAGTTGGCGAGGTTGGTGGCCGCGTTGTTCACCGCGGAGGAGTAGCCGCCGCCGAGGGAGGCGTTGGCGACCGCGGGCTTGACGGCGTTGAGCCGGACCCAGTCGAAGCCGGCGATGATGCCGGAGTACGAGCCGGAGCCCTGGCAGTTCAGCACGCGCACGCCGCGCAGTTGGACGCCCTTGGCCACGCCGTACGTCGAGCCGCCGACGGTGCCCGCGACGTGGGTGCCGTGCCCGTTGCAGTCCTGGCCGTTGCCGCCGAAGGCGTCGTAGACGTTGCGCGCCCGGCCGCCGAAGTCCGCGTGGGCGGTGTCGATACCGGTGTCGATGATGTACGCGGTGACGCCCGAGCCGTTGCGGGTGTACGAGTAGGCACCGTCGCGGCCGCTGCGCTGGTCGATGCGGTCCAGGCCCCAGGGCGCGTTGTACTGGGTGGCGTCGGCCGTGACCTTCTGGTCCTCCTCTATGGAGGCCACGCGCGCGTCGCGGCGCAGGGAGGCGAGCTGAGCGGTGGTCAGGTCGGCGGCGAAGCCGCTCAGGACCTCCCGGTACACGTGGCGCGTCCTGACCGACGAGCCCTTGACGACCTCGGCCGGGTCGGAGCCCTCCTTGAGGGTCACGATGTAGCGGCCCTTGATCTCCTTGGCGGCGGGGGCGTCGGCGACCGCGACGAGCAGGGTGGGCCCGTCGGCCGGTGCGGCCGAGACGACGGCGGGGGTCAGGGCCAGGGGTACGGCCAGGACGAGGGCTCCGAAGTGGGTTCTGCGCATGGGGGAGCTGACACCTTTCGTGGAACCGGCCGCGGCGGCCGGGGGTGGGGGAGCGCCGGGGCACGCCGACCGGGGCGGAGGTGAGGCCCCGGTGGGGACAGCGGTGCGTGGCGCGGAAGGTGGAACAGCGCGGGCGGGAACGAGGCCGCCCTCAGTGCGCGCCCGTCCCTCGCGACGGGCGTCGTGCACGCACCGGTAGGGGCTGCGGTGGCGGGGTCGCCGCTCGCCGGGCCGGTGTGACCACCGGGGCGCGGCGACAACATACTGGGGGTAACGGGGTGTTGACCACGGCCGGATCAGGCGTGACCGATTGCGGACAACGGCGTGCGCGCACAAGCATTTTGCGGCCGCTCCGCCCATGGCCAATCCGCGCCGAGCCGCTCTAGGGTCGCCCCATGCCTGCCGACCCTCCGGGGACATGCGACCCCACAGCCGACGGGTTCGGCTCGGTGCCCGACGGCGTGCGGCAGTGGCTCGTGGAGCACCGGCTCGCGGGCGGCGGCCGGCGGGGGATCGGCGCGCCCGAGCGCGCGCTGCACGAGCTGCTGGCCGAGCACCGGCGGCGGCTGGGGCTGCTGAACGAGAGCCTCGACGCGTTCGACGACGTGCTGCGCCTGATGCCGGACCTGCGGGAGGCCGGCCGCGAGAACGTCCAGGTGGAGTTCTTCGCCGACCGGGCCCGGCTGCGGGAGCGCATCGCCGACTTCGACGCGCTGTGCCGGGACGAGATCCTCGCCCTGCGGACCACGTTCCCCGGGCCCGACGTCCTGGAGTCCGGCCTCGCGGACGACCTGGCGATGCTCGCCCGCGGCGTGCGGATGCGGCTCCTCGTCTCCAACCGCGCGGCCCGCAGCACCGGGGCCGCCCGCTACCTGTCCGTCCTGCTGGAGCACGGGGCGCGGATACGGGTCGCGACGACCGTCCCCCTGCACCTCAACGTCGTCGACCGCGCGGTCACGATCATGGCGCTCGGCCCCACCGGCCCGGAGGCCGAGCAGTGGGAGGACGTCGTCCTGCACAGCGCCCGGCTTGCCGAGTGCTTCGCCCAGGTCTTCCACCACCACTGGAGCACGGCCCGCCCCTATGACACCGGCAACGGGGCCGCCGCCGAGGACTACTCGCCGCGCGAGCGCGAGGTGCTCGCCCTGCTGGCCGCCGGGGCCAAGGACGAGGCCATCGCGCGCCGGCTGGGCTGTTCGGAGCGGACACTGCGCCGGCTGCTGACCGCCCTGGTCGCCAAACTGGGCGCCGAGAGCCGCTTCGCGGCCGGTGTCCGGGCCGCCAGGCTGGGTCTGGTGGACTGATCCGAGGGGCCGGAAACGGGCCCCCCGGAAAAGTTCGTGAAGTTCTTCACAAGGAAAAAGGCCCCGATGGGCCCACTGGAGCCCCGAAACCCCCGCTCCGCCCTCTCATTGGGCGTTCGGCAGCGGATTCCAAGGCATTCGGTATGCGTCGCCCACAGAGGGCAAGGAGGAGCGGTTCTCCTGTGGCGAAGGCTTAGGGGCCAGCTCACAGGGGGTGGACAACGTCCTCCCGTACACCGTGGTTCCCGTAGCACACCATGACCTCGGTCACGTGGGCCGCGCAGTGTAGCAGAGGACACCCCACTGCTTGTGAAGGGGCTCACGAGCACCCCCTCCGAGGGGGGTGGATACTCGATGGCATGAGCACCACGGAGCGTCCCAGGATCCTCGTTGTAGGCGGTGGGTACGTAGGCCTGTACGCGGCACGTCGCATCCTGAAGAAGATGCGCTACGGCGAGGCGACCGTCACGGTCGTCGACCCGCGCTCGTACATGACGTACCAGCCCTTCCTCCCCGAAGCTGCCGCCGGCAGCATCTCGCCTCGGCATGTCGTCGTCCCGCTGCGACGCGTGCTGCCCAAGGCAGAGGTTCTCACCGGCCGGGTCACGACCATCGACCAGGACCGCAAGGTGGCCACCGTCTCCCCGCTGGTCGGCGAGGCGTACGAGCTGCCCTTCGACTACCTGGTGATCGCCCTCGGTGCGATCTCCCGTACCTTCCCGATCCCCGGCCTCGCCGAGCAGGGCATCGGCATGAAGGGCATCGAGGAGGCCATCGGCCTGCGCAACCACGTCCTCGAGCAGCTCGACAAGGCCGACTCGACGACCGACGAGGAGGTCCGCCGCAAGGCGCTGACCTTCGTCTTCGTGGGCGGCGGCTTCGCCGGCGCGGAGACCATCGGCGAGGTGGAGGACCTGGCCCGCGACGCGGCCAAGTACTACACCAACGTCAAGCGCGAGGACATGCGCTTCATCCTCGTCGACGCCGCCGACAAGATCCTTCCCGAGGTCGGCCCCAAGCTGGGCAAGTACGGCAAGGAGCACCTGGAGGGCCGCGGGGTCGAGGTCTACCTCTCCACCTCCATGGACTCCTGCGTCGACGGCCACGTGGTGCTCAAGAACGGCCTCGAGGTCGACTCCAACACCATCGTGTGGACCGCCGGTGTGAAGCCCAACCCGGCGCTCGCCCGCTACGGCCTGCCGCTCGGCCCCCGCGGCCACGTCGACTGCAACGAGACCCTCCAGGTCAACGGCACCGACTACATCTGGGCCGCCGGCGACAACGCCCAGGTCCCGGACATGGCCGCCCGCAAGGCCGGCGTCGAGAACGCCTGGTGCCCGCCGAACGCCCAGCACGCCCTGCGCCAGGCCAAGGTCCTCGGCGACAACGTGATCTCCGGGATGCGCGGCTTCCCGCAGAAGACGTACGAGCACGCGAACAAGGGTGCGGTCGCCGGTCTCGGCCTGCACAAGGGCGTCGCGATGATCGTCATGGGCAAGGTCAAGATCAAGCTCAAGGGCCGGCTCGCCTGGTACATGCACCGTGGCTACCACGGCATGGCCATGCCGACCTGGAACCGCAAGATCCGGGTCTTCGCCGACTGGACGCTGGCGATGTTCCTCAAGCGCGAGGTCGTCTCCCTCGGTGCGATGGAGAGCCCGCGCGAGGAGTTCTACGAGGCCGCCAAGCCGGCCCCGGTCGCGGCGAAGCCGGCGGCCGAGAAGGCCAAGGCGTCGTAACGGCACCCGCTCAGCCCGAAGGGGCCGCCCGCCATCCGTGGTGCGGGCGGCCCCTTCGGCGTTCCCCGGCGTACGCCCGGTGGGCCATGCGGGCATTTTTCCTGTGCATTGCGTAGTGCGGGGAAGTACACAGGGTGGGCATCTTGTTGACGGAAGTGGAGCGTTCCGCGGAACCACCGTCACGGAGGTGTGCGCCATGGCCGATGCCGCGCTGCGGCTGACCACTCTTGCCGAGGAAGTGCTGGGAGTCCCGCTCCCGGTGCGCATCCGGGCCTGGGACGGAAGCGAGTCCGGTCCGCCGGACGCGCCCGTCCTCGTCGTACGCCATCGCCGGGCGCTGCGGCGGCTGTTGTGGCGGCCGGGCGAGCTCGGGCTCGCGCGCGCCTGGGTCGCCGGCGAGATCGACGTCGACGGGGACCTCTACCGGGCGCTCGACCTGATGGCCGGGCTCGTGTGGGAACGCGACCCGGACGCCCCCGCCCCCGTCCACCCGCTGCGCGACCCCCGGCTCCGGGCGGCCGCCCGGGGGCTGCTGAAGCTCGGCGGCGCGCTTCCGCCGCCGGCCCCGCCCGCGGAGGAGGTGCGGCGCCGCACCGGCCCGCTGCACACCAAGCGGCGCGACAAGGAGGCCATCAGCCACCACTACGACGTCGGCAACGACTTCTACGGGCTGGTGCTCGGCCCGTCGATGGTCTACTCGTGCGCGTACTGGGACGAGGGCGAGGGCACCCTGGAGGACGCCCAGCGCGACAAGCTCGACCTGATCTGCCGCAAGCTGGGGCTGGGCCGGGGCGACCGGCTGCTCGACGTCGGCTGCGGCTGGGGCTCGATGGCGATCCACGCGGCGCGCGAGTACGGCGCGCAGGTCACGGGCATCACGCTGTCCCGCGAGCAGGCCGCGTACGCGCGCAAGCGGATCGCCGACGAGGGGCTGACGGACCGGATCGAGATCCGCGTCCAGGACTACCGGGACGTCAGGGACGGGCCGTACGACGCCATCTCCTCCATCGGCATGGCCGAACACGTCGGCCGGGTCCGCTACCGCGAGTACGCGGACCAGCTCCTGTCGCTGCTGAGGCCGGGCGGCCGGCTGCTCAACCACCAGATCGCACGCCGCCCGGAGAAGGACGAAGCGGCGTACCACGTGGACGAGTTCATCGACCGGTACGTCTTCCCCGACGGGGAACTGGCCCCGCTCGGCCGTACGGTCGCCACGCTGGAGGAGGCGGGCTTCGAGGTCCGCGACGTGGAGGTGATCCGCGAGCACTACGCCCGCACGCTGCGGGCCTGGGTCGCCAACCTGGAGGCGTCCTGGCCCCGCGCGGCCCGCCTGACGTCCCCCGGCAGGGCGCGGGTGTGGCGGCTGTACATGGCGGCGTCGGCCGTGTCGTTCGAACGGAACCGGATCGGAGTCAACCAGATCCTTGCGGTCCGGACGCCGCTGACGGGCGAGTCGGGCCTGCCGCCCCGGCCGCGGGCCTGGCGGGGCTAGGGGCTGTCCGGCGCATCTTGGCCGGGGCCATCCCGAAACCGGGGCTCCGCCCCCGGGCCCCCGCGCCTCAAACGCCGGCGGGGCTGATTTCGGGGAGCGAAATCCAGCCCGTCCGGCGTTTGAGGACACCGCGCGAAGCGCGGTACGGGGTCCGGGGCTTGCCCCGGTTTCGGGGAAGGGGCGGGTAGGGGAATCGGCCCCGCGCAGCGGCCGCCCCCGCCCGGTCACCCGCCCCCGCCCCGGCGGCCTACTCCGTCTTGATCGCCGTCAGCATGTTCAGCCGCGCCGCACTCCGCGCCGGCCACATCGCCGCCAGCACCCCCACCACTCCCGCCAGCAGCAGGAAGATCCCGATCCGGTCCCACGGCAGGATCAGCGCGTAGCCGGGGATCTCGTCGCGGATCGTCTCGCCGATCGCCCATGCCAGGAACCCGCCCAGGCCCACTCCGATCACCGCGCCGAACACCGAGATGACCACGGCCTCCAGGCGGATCATCCGCTTCACCCTGCCGCGGTCGAGGCCGATCGCGCGCAGCATGCCGATCTCCTGCTGGCGCTCGAACACCGACATCGCCAGCGTGTTGACGACACCGAGCACCGCGATGATCAGGGCCATGGCGAGCAGGCCGTACATGATGTTCAGCGCCGTGTTGATGAAGCCGCCGAACATGTTCCGGATGTCCTGCTGGTCCATGACGCTCATCGCCGGGTTGTCGCCCAGCGCGTCCACCAGCGCCTGCTCGTTCGCGGCCGTCGCGCCGCCGTCCATCGTCACCCAGATCTCGGGGATGTACGGCTTGGTCTCGTACGGGGCCACGAGGTCGGTCGGCACCAGGACCGGCGAGAGGAACTCGTTCCCCTTGTAGACCGCGCCGACGGTCACGTTCTTCTTCTCCGGCTTGTCCGCATCGCCGAAGTTCGCCGACAGCGTGTCACCGACCTTGTAGCCGTTGGACTTCGCCGTGTCCTCGGCGACCGCGATCTCACCCCTGGCGAGCGACGCGAGTGAGCCGGACACCGTCTTCAGGTCGAAGACCTTCTCCACGTCCCCGGGGGTGACCGCCGACGCCGAGTGCCACGTGCCCTTGATCTCCAGCGATGTCGCCTGCTGCGGCGAGACCGCGCCGACGCCCTTCGCCTTGCGGATGGCCTCCAGCGCCGACTGGTCCAGGGCGCCGCCGCTGGCCATCGAGACCATGTAGTCGGCCCGGATGTTGTCCGTCGTCATCTTGTCCACGGCCCGGCCCATCGTCGCGCCGAGCACCGACAGACCGGTGACCAGGGTGAGGCCGATCGCCAGCGCGGAGGCGGTGGCGCCGGTGCGGCGCGGGTTGCGGACCGCGTTCTGTCCGGCCAGCTTGCCGGACACCCCGAACACCTTGTGCAGCAGCGGGCGGGCCAGGGCGATGACCGGCCGCGACAGCAGCGGGATCAGGACGATGATGCCGACCAGGGCGAAGAAGGCCCCGGCGCCGATGAGCATCCGGCCGTCCTTGCCGACCGCCGCGCCGCCGACGATGCCGGCCGCGCCGAGGAGGGTGATGGCGCCGCCGATGCTGTTGCGCAGGACGAGCGACTTGGTCGTCGCCACCGCGTGCACGCTGCTCATCGCGGCGACCGGCGCGATCTTCGCGGCCCGGCGGGCGGGCAGCCACGCCGCCAGCATGGTGATCAGCACACCGACACCGAACGCCGCGGCGACCGCGGTCGGCGACACGACCAGCGGACCGGCCGGCACCTTCGCGCCGAACGCGCTCATCGCGGAGCGCAGCCCGGTCGCCAGGCCGAGGCCCAGGACGAAGCCGACCACGGAGGCGACCACTCCGACGACCATGGCCTCGAGGATCACCGAGCGCTTGACCTGGCGGCGCGAGGCGCCGACGGCTCGCAGCAGCGCCAGTTCCTTGGTGCGCTGGGCGACGAGCATGGTGAAGGTGTTGGCGATCAGGAAGACGCCGACGAACAGGGCGACGGCCGCGAAGGCGAGCAGCATCGTGTTGAGGTTCGACAGGCCGCTCTCGATCTGCCGGGCCTGGTTGTCGGCGAGCTGCTTGCCGGTCTGGGCCGTGGCGTCCTCGGGCAGCAGGGGCACGACCGCGTCGAGGATCTTCGCGTCGGAGGCGCCCGCCGCGGCGGTGACGGTGACGTCCTTGTAGTAGCCGGGCTGCAGGTAGAGCTTCTGGGCGACGGCGGTGTCGAAGAGGACCAGGCTGCCGCCCGCGTTCACCGCGCCGTCCTCGGTGGTGAACACACCGGCGAGGGTGTACTCCTTCACCGGACCGTTGGTGGCGACGCGCACGGTGTCGCCGACCCTGTAGGCGCCCTTGGCCGCGGAGTCCTTGTCGAGGGCGATCTCGCCGGCCGCCTTCGGGCCCGTCCCGTCGGTGAAGTCGTACGCCGGGTCCTTGCCGTCCTTGCTGGGGGCGAAGTTGGCGCCGGTGTTGGACCAGCCGTTGCCGATGAGCTTGCCGTCCTGGTCGGCCACCCCGGCGAACCCGGAGACCCGTCCGGTGGCTCCGGCCACGCCGTCGAGGCCCCGGATCCTGTCCAGGGTCCTGTCGTCGATGCCGGGGTTCTTCCGGCTGTCGTCCGGGTCGGCGTAAGTGGTGACGGCGACGGCGACGTTGTCGTAGCTCTTGGCGGACTGCTTGCGGTAGGCGTTGCCGAGAGTGTCGGTGAAGACCAGGGTGCCGGAGACGAAGGCCACGCCGAGCATCACGGCGAGCACGGTCATCAGCAGCCTGGCCTTGTGCGCGAGCACATTGCGCAGGGCGGTACGGAACATGGTGTGGGTCCTGGGAGTGGGCCGGCGCGCGGCGAACGAGCCCGGCGGGCTCGGCCACGGGCCGGACGGTGACGAGAACGAGGACGGGGAAGGGGAGCGTCAGCTCGTGCGGCCCTTGGCGTCGAAGGCCTTCATCCGGTCGAGCACCCCGTCGGCGCTCGGGCTCAGCATCTCGTCGACGATCCGCCCGTCCGCCAGGAAGACCACGCGGTCGGCGTAGGAGGCGGCCACCGGGTCGTGCGTCACCATGACGACGGTCTGGCCGAGCTCGCGCACCGAGTTCCGCAGGAAGCCCAGCACCTCGGCGCCCGAGCGCGAGTCCAGGTTTCCGGTCGGCTCGTCACCGAAGATGATCTCGGGCCGGGAGGCCAGGGCCCGGGCGACTGCGACCCGCTGCTGCTGGCCGCCGGAGAGCTGGGTGGGACGGTGGCCGAGCCGGTCCCGCAGACCGACCATCTCGATGACGCGCCGCAGCCACTCCTGGTCGGGCCTGCGGCCCGCGATGTCCATGGGGAGCGTGATGTTCTCCTGCGCGGTCAGCGTCGGCAGCAGGTTGAACGCCTGGAAGATGAAGCCGATCTTGTCGCGGCGCAGCTGGGTCAGCTGCTTGTCCTTGAGGGTGCCGAGCTCGGTGTCGCCGATGCGCACCGAACCGGAGCTGAAGGTGTCGAGGCCGGCGACGCAGTGCATCAGTGTCGACTTGCCGGAGCCCGAGGGCCCCATGATCGCGGTGAACTCCGCCTGGCGGAAGTCGACGCTCACCCGGTCGAGCGCGACCACCTGGGTCTCGCCCTGTCCGTACACCTTGGACAGGTCCGTGGCGCGGGCGGCCACGGCGGTGGCGCGGTGAGCGATGGGCGTGGTGGTCACGAGAAGGGCTCCTGTCGGCCTTGTGCTGCGAGGACCACCCCATCGTCTCGGCCGACCGGCCGCGAATCGTCACTCCCGATGCCCGTTCCCGGGGCCCTCTCCAGTCGGACCGGGCGGCGGGCTCGTCATCCTTGGGGATGACAGCGCCCCTGAGGCCGGCGAAGGAGGGGCGCAGCGTGCGGACCTGACACAGGGGTCCGGCGGTTTTCCGTCAATCCGGATCCTGGGCGCCGGTGGGCAGGAGGCCCGTGCTGCGGGTACGAACGCCCACGTACCAGCACTGACGGACCCTCAGGCGCCAATAAAATAAGACAACATCGGGCCATCGCCCCGATGCCGGTTCGATCTCCACCGATAGGCTCGTGTGCCAAACGCGGAGCCGCGTACACGCCCGGATGGTGGAATGCAGACACGGCGAGCTTAAACCTCGCTGCCCCTCGGGGCGTGCCGGTTCAAGTCCGGCTCCGGGCACACCTGAGCCTCGGCGGGTGTCCCGCACCAGCCGTCCGGCCACGGCCGGGCGGCCCTTCGGTACGTCACGATCTCGGAAAGATCCTCCCCGAGCACTAGGGTGTTCTCTTTGCTTCCGCATTACTCTTGACTTCTAGGCCGCGCACGGTGGCCAAGGAGGAGTGAGATGAGGAGCAGCAACCCGGTCTTCTCGCGACGGGGGTTCAGCCGCGACAACGGCTACGCGGGCTTCAACGCGCAGCAGCCGCAGGCCGGGGGCCCCGCCGTTGGGACGAACCCCTACGCTCAGGGCGCGGGCAACCCGTACGCCACCAACCCCTACGCCCCGGCAGGCACGCAGTTCGGCGCTCCGCCGCAGGCTCCCGCCCGCACGGGCGTGATGACGATCGACGACGTCGTCACGCGCACCGCCATGACCCTCGGCACGGTCGTGCTCACCGCGATCCTGTCCTGGGTGCTGCTGCCGGTCGACCCGGCCAACCTCGGAAAGTCGTACGGCATCGCCATCGGCGCCGCCCTGGTCGCGATGGTGCTGGCGCTGGTCCAGGCCTTCAAGCGCAAGGCCGCGCCCGCGCTCATCCTGTCGTACGCCGCCTTCGAGGGCGTCTTCCTCGGCGTGATCTCCAGCGCGGTCTCCACGTACATCTCGGACGGCGTGGTCGCCCAGGCCGTGCTCGGCACGATGGCGGTCTTCGCCGGCGTGCTGATCGCGTACAAGATGCGCTGGATCCGTGTCACGCGCCGCTTCTACGGCTTCGTGATGGCCGCGGCGATGGGCTTCGTCCTGCTGATGGTGGCCAACCTGCTGTTCTCCGTGTTCGGCGGCGGTGACGGCCTCGGCTTCCGCAGCGGCGGCCTCGGCATCCTGTTCGGCGTCATCGGCATCGTGCTCGGTGCCTGCTTCCTCGCCCTGGACTTCAAGCAGGTCGAGGACGGCGTCGCGTACGGCGCTCCGCGCGAGGAGTCCTGGCTGGCGGCCTTCGGCCTCACCCTGACCCTCGTGTGGATCTACCTGGAGATGCTGCGCCTGCTGTCGATCCTTCAGGGCGACGACTGACCCAGGTCGTCATCCGTGCGACACGCGCACGAAGGGCCCGCCCGGCACTCGCCGGGCGGGCCCTTTCCGTTGCTTGTGCGCCAGTCCGCCGAAGCCGCTACTGCAGCTTGCGCGCGGCGCGCCTCAGATCGTACTCATGGATGATCGCTTTGGCCTGGCCGTACGAGAGGTTGTGTTCGCCGCGGAGCCAGCTGACCTTCTCCTCGAAGCGGAAGAGAGACGGACCTTCTTCGACGGTGCGCAGCCAGTCGGAGATCTCACGACCGGTGCATTCGGGGATTCGGGAGAGCAGATTTCGATGGGTCTCTTCGGAGAAGACTTGGGACATCGGCGCCTCCGGACGCATTGCGCGTGTGCTCTTCACGCCACCGTGCCTGAGGCTTCGCATATTGGCAACAGGCCCGCGAGGGCGCGTAGGGTCGCGGCGTGCTTGATACAAGTGAGCTGATCACCGTCGGTGAGCGTTTCGCGGACCGGTTGCGGGCGGCCCCGCAGAGCCGTCTCCAGCGTGGCGCGGCGGCGGAGGGACTGGCCCTGGCCAGGGAATTGTCGGTGCGGGCACAGCGTCTGGAGAACCCGTCGGGGGAGCCGATGATCATGCCCGACGAGGGCGTGTTCGCGGTGGCGGACCAGCTGATGGTGGCGGTCCGTGACCTTGCCGAGATCTTGCGCGTCACCCCGGCGGGGCCGGAAGAGGTTGACGCCGCGGTCGTCCTCGTACAGGAGGCCGCGGCGCGGGCGGACGCACGTTAGGGGTGCGCTCAGTGGGAGGCGATCACGCGGTCCGCGAGGATGTAGACGCTCTCCTCGCCGCAGGCGAAGGTCAGGGCGTACGCGCCCGAGACGCCGGAACCGCCGAGCAGCACGGGCGCGTGGCCGGCGCGCAGCGCGTCCGCCAGGCGTTCGGCGGTCTCGCGGTGGCCGGGCGTCATGCACAGGGTCGTCCCGTCGGCGAAGACGTAGACGTCGAGCGTGCCCAGCGGGCCCGGCCGCACGTCGGCCAGCTCGGTACCGGTCTCGGCCAGCTCCTCGAGCCGCGCGACCGTCCGCTCGTGGTCGGTGACCACCGGCGTCTGGACCGGGACGAAGTCGGGGTGCGAGGGGTGGCGGCGGCGGGCGGCGGCCAGCTCGGGGGAGTCCTCGGCGAACTCGGTCACCTCCGGCAGGTCCGCCATCTCGTCGAGTGCCTCCACGGCGTCCAGGTCCATGGCCTCAAGGCCAACGAAGTCGGCCTGGCGGGGCACGTAGAACGGCGGGATCTCGTCCCCGGTGCCGGCGAGGCCGCCGAGCAGCGGGGCGGAGCCTTCCCCGGCGAATCGGGCGGAGGCGTCCGCGGCGTCCCGCGCCTCCTGCGCCGCCCAGAAGGCGCGCGCCTCGGCCAGCTCGCGCTCCCGCTCCTCCGCCAGCGCCTCGGCGACGGCCGCGCGTATCTCGGCGCTGTCGCTGGTGCGGGCGGCGGGTACGGAGGCGGTGCGACCGGGCCCGTACGACGCGGCGAGCTCGGCGCGCAGGGCGGTGACCTGCTTGCGGAGTCCGTGTGCGGCGTGCAGGGCAGCGGCGCCCACGGCCGTGGCGGCGGCCGTGGTGAGCAGCAGGGCAAGAGACATGGCGCTCACTGACGTACTCCCGATGTATAGCGATACCCCCGACTTCCTACATCAGCTTGCGGTGGGCCCGCGCCTCCTGTCAGTGCATTACGTCACGAATTGGACAGGACTTTGTGCCCTGTGTTTAGCCGGGGAACAGGGTTGACCTGGTAAAAGGGTCTCCCCCAGGAGATAGGTCACATCCTGGGGGAGATTGCGTCACGAACTGAGATCCACAGCGCGTAGACCGCTACGGCTCAGCTGAGCCGCTCGTGTCTTCGGTCGCGCTCAGCTTCGCTACCGCTGCGGGCAGGTGCCGCCCTCGCCACGCGGCGGAGCCGCATGTCGACACGGCCGGGCGACCCCTACCCTTCGCTCCAGCTCAGCTGAGCCGCTCGTGTCTTCGGTCGCGCTCAGCTTCGCCACCGCTGCGGGCAGGTGCCGCCCTCGCCACGCGGCGGAGCCGCATGTCGACACGGCCGGGCGACCCCTACCCTTCGCTCCAGCTCAGCTGAGCCG
>NZ_JBIBVE010000016.1:0-12756 GCF_043080095.1 Streptomyces sp. NPDC015127 | reverse complement strand
CTCGATGACCATCGCCATGCCCTGGCCGCCGCCCACGCACATCGTCTCCAGGCCGAACTGCTTGTCGTGGAACTGGAGGCTGTTGATCAGCGTGCCCGTGATGCGTGCGCCGGTCATGCCGAAGGGGTGGCCGACCGCGATCGCGCCGCCGTTGACGTTGACCTTGTCCAGGTCGAAGCCCAGGTCGCGGTACGACGGGATGACCTGCGCCGCGAACGCCTCGTTGATCTCGACCAGGTCGATGTCGGACGTCGTCAGGCCGGCCCGCCGGAGGGCCTGCTTCGACGCCTCGACCGGGCCGAGGCCCATGATCTCGGGCGAGAGGCCCGAGACACCGGTGGAGACGATGCGGGCGAGCGGGGTCAGGCCGAGCTCACGGGCCTTGGTGTCGCTCATGATGACGAGCGCGGCGGCGCCGTCGTTGAGCGGGCAGCAGTTGCCCGCGGTGACCAGGCCGTCGGGGCGGAAGACGGGCTTGAGGCCCTGGACGCCCTCCAGCGTGACGCCGGCGCGGGGGCCGTCGTCCTTGCTGACGACGGTGCCGTCGGGGGTCGTCACCGGGGTGATCTCCCGCTCCCAGAAGCCGTTCTTGATGGCTTCCTCGGCGAGGTTCTGCGAGCGGACGCCGAACTCGTCCATGTCCTGGCGGGTCACGCCCTTCCAGCGGGCCAGGTTCTCGGCGGTCTGGCCCATGGCGATGTACGCGTCCGGGACGAGGCCGTCCTCGCGCGGGTCGTGCCACGTGGAGCCCTCGGACTCGGCGACGGCGGCCGTGCGGGCCTCGGCCTCGGCGAAGAACGGGTTGTGCGTGTCCGGCAGGCTGTCGGAGTTGCCCTTCACGAAGCGGGAGACCATCTCGACGCCCGCCGAGATGAAGACGTCGCCCTCGCCCGCCTTGATGGCGTGCAGCGCCATGCGCGAGGTCTGGAGCGACGAGGAGCAGTAACGGGTGACGGTGCAGCCCGGGAGGTGGTCCATGCCCATCTGCACGGCGACGATACGGCCCAGGTTGTTGCCCTGCTCGCCCCCGGGGAGACCGCAGCCGAGCATCAGGTCGTCGATGTCACGGGGGTCGAGCTCGGGCACCTTGGCGAGCGCGGCCTGAATGATCGTGGCGGTGAGGTCGTCGGGCCGCAGCTCCTTCAGGGAGCCCTTGAAGGCCCGGCCGATGGGCGAACGGGCGGCAGAGACGATCACGGCTTCGGGCATCACGGCTCCATGAGGGGAAGGAAGACGGGCACGGCTGACTGGGAAGTTACCCGTACGTACCGGGTTGGTCACCGTACGGGCCGTGTGATGCGGGCCTCTTTTCTAAGCGCTTGTTCAGTAAAGTGTACGGCCGTCAGTCCGTCTCGACCCGGGCCTCCGCGGGCTCCCGGTCCGGCGTCGGGGGAACCTCCGGCGCCGGGAGGCGGCGCCGCCTGCGGTGCTTGAGCAGGGCCCACGGCGCCCGAGCTCCCGTGACCTCGGTGCCCGCCTCCGCCGCGGCGGTCGCGGCCGCACGCGCCACGGGGAGCATGTCCTCGTCGCGGTCCACGTCCAGCGCGTCGGTCTCCGGCCAGAGGCCGAGCGCCGCGCACAGGGTCGGGAGCATCGCCATCGCCGCCGTGGCGTACCCCTCGGCGGAGGGGTGGTAGTTGTCCGCGCCGAACATCTCCCTCGGGTTCGCCGCGAACTCGGGGCCGAGCAGGTCGCCCAGCGAGACCGTCCGCCCGCCCTGCTCCACCACCACGATGGTCTGCGCCGCCGCGAGCTGCCGCGACACCCGGCGGGCCAGCCAGCGCAGCGGCTGGTACACCGGCTCGATCGTGCCCAGGTCGGGGCATGTGCCGACGACCACCTCCGCCCCCGCCGTCCGCAGTCTGCGCACCGCCGATGCCAGGTAGCGCACCGACTGCGTCGGCGGCATCCGGTGCGTGACGTCGTTCGCGCCGATCATGATCACGCACACGTCGGGCGTCCGGGTCCGGTCCGCGAGGAGCTGGGTCACCTGCCGCTCGAGATCGTCCGACTGGGCGCCCGGCAGCGCGATGTTGCGCACCTCGACCGGGCGCTCGGCCACCGCCGCGAGCCCCGACGCCAGCAGTGCCCCCGGCGTCTGGCCCGCCCTGCGCACGCCCTGGCCCGCCGCCGTGGAGTCGCCGAGGACCGCGAGATACAGCGGGTTGTCCCGGCCGAAGGCCATCCCGTACAGGCCGTTGCCCCGTGGGGGGATGGGTGCCGTGCCCCCGCCGACCGAGCGCTTCGCCAACTGGACCTCCGCCAGCAGCACGCCAACCGCCGCCGCACTGATCAGGCCGATACCGCCTCCGCCGTAGGCCGCACCCGCCGCGATGCGCCTGGCCACCCTCGCCCTCGACACAGCCACCTCCTCGCGGCCCTCGCAGGCCGCCGTCTTGCCGTACAAGAGCTAACTGCCCCGTAGCCGGTGTCGCCCAATCCCGCGCTCATCCGGCATACGCTGGCCGCACCATTACGGAGACCCCGGAGAACACTGTGCGTATCCACAACTCGATGATCAGCCTCGTCGGCAATACCCCGCTGGTGAAGCTGAACGCCGTGACCGCAGGCATTTCGGCAACCGTCCTCGCCAAGGTCGAGTACTTCAACCCGGGCGGGTCGGTGAAGGACCGCATCGCGCTGCGGATGATCGAGGCGGCCGAGCAGAGCGGAGAGCTGAAGCCCGGCGGCACCATCGTCGAGCCGACCAGCGGCAATACCGGTGTCGGACTCGCCATCGTGGCCCAGCAGAAGGGCTACAAGTGCATCTTCGTGTGCCCGGACAAGGTGTCCACCGACAAGATCAACGTGCTGCGCGCGTACGGCGCCGAGGTCGTCGTGTGCCCCACCGCGGTGGACCCCGAGCACCCGGACTCGTACTACAACGTCTCCGACCGCCTGGTCCGTGAGACCCCCGGCGCCTGGAAGCCCGACCAGTACTCCAACCCCAACAACCCGCGCTCGCACTACGAGACCACCGGTCCCGAGCTGTGGGAGCAGACGGACGGGAGGATCACCCACTTCGTCGCGGGCGTCGGCACCGGCGGCACCATCTCCGGCACCGGGCGTTACCTCAAGGAGGTCAGCGACGGGAAGGTGAAGATCATCGGCGCCGACCCCGAGGGCTCGGTGTACTCCGGCGGCTCCGGCCGGCCCTACCTGGTCGAGGGCGTCGGCGAGGACTTCTGGCCGAGCGCCTACGACCGGACCGTCACCGACGAGATCGTCGCCGTGTCCGACAAGGACTCCTTCCAGATGACCCGCCGCCTCGCCAAGGAGGAGGGCCTGCTCGTCGGCGGCTCCTGCGGCATGG
This sequence comes from Streptomyces sp. NPDC015127, assembly GCF_043080095.1. NCBI lineage: Bacteria > Bacillati > Actinomycetota > Actinomycetes > Kitasatosporales > Streptomycetaceae > Streptomyces > Streptomyces sp. NPDC015127. The sequence continues at coordinate 9,443 of NZ_JBIBVE010000016.1, read as the reverse complement.
CGGTCGTCGCCGCCCTGCGCGTCGCCGAGCGGCTCGGACCCGACGACATCGTCGTCGTCCTGCTGCCCGACAGCGGCCGCGGCTACCTCTCCAAGATCTTCAACGACGAGTGGATGGCCGACTACGGCTTCCTGGAGGAGACGGGCTCCGCGACGGTGGCGGACGTGCTGCGCCACAAGGAGGGCGGCGCCATCCCCAGCCTGGTGCACATGCACCCGGAGGAGACCGTCGGCCAGGCCATCGAGGTGCTCCGCGAGTACGGCGTCTCCCAGATGCCGATCGTCAAGCCGGGCGCCGGCCACCCGGACGTGATGGCCGCCGAGGTCATCGGCTCGGTCGTGGAGCGCGAGCTGCTCGACGCCCTGTTCACCCAGCGCGCCTCGCTCCACGACCCGCTGGAGAAGCACATGTCCGCCCCGCTGCCGCAGGTGGGTTCCGGTGAGCCCGTGGCCGACCTGATGTCCGTGCTGGGCGACGTCGCGGACGCGGCGATCGTGCTGGTCGAGGGCAAGCCGACAGGTGTGGTGAGCCGTCAGGACCTGCTGGCCTTCCTGGCCGGCGAGGCCAAGTAGCCGCGCACGGACGTCCTTTCTCGTAAACGGTACGAGCGCGACACGTTCGCGCAGCACCCGCTTAACACGCGTCCGGCACATTGGTGGATGTCGGCAGGGGTACCGGGCAGGTGCCCCGGCCGGCAGCCAGCGGCGTCGAGGACTTCCGGAGCGGCTCCCGGACCCCTGGACGCCCCGGACGCGGAGACCGGCCCTGACCCGGTCCGTGTCCTTCGCGGGGACCGCCGTCGTCCCGCCCCCCGGCTCGCCGGGGGTGCGGCGGTCCCCGCGACACTTACTCCGGCGTCCGGCTCCGTGACGCCCGCTGCCAGGGCCACAGGTGCGCCGCGTGGGCCGCGTTCACGCCGACGATGCCGAGCCAGGTGACGACCAGACCCGGCAGGTCCGCGTTGGCGACACCGATCGCCGACAGCGGGATGGCGAGGACCAGCGAGACGATCGCGAAGCCGAAGCGCTCGCCGAAGTGCGACTCGGCGGCCTGCTTCGGCCGGGCGCCGCCGCGCGCGACGACCATCTGCTGCTCGGCGAGCTGACGCCGCACCTGGCGGTCGACCGTGCCGTCGAGCCGCTGCTCGACCTTCTCCAGGAACGACTCGACGAGCGCGGCGTCGTACTCCTCGCCCAGCTCGCGGCGGGCGTGCAAGGTGGCGTCGAGCTCCTTCTTGAGCTCTGGGTCGCGGGCTTCCATACCGCCACGCTACGGTCCCCGCCGGCGGCGCACAGTGGGGCTGGCCCCCGTATCAGACGGGGGTCCGCCGGTCGGCACTCCGGTGCGCCCCGGGCCTGCGGTACACGTACGGCGGCGCCTGCGACGCACCGGCCGCGTCGCCCTCGTCGGCCGGCGCCCGGACGAGGCCGTGGTCCGGGGACAGCGCGCACGCCGGGTCGGTGCGGGTGGCGTCCCCGGTGAGCGCGTACGCCTGGCAGCGGCAGCCGCCGAAGTCCTCGTCGCGCCGCGAACAGCTGCGGCAGGGCTCGGCCATCCAGTCGGTGCCGCGGTAGCGCGTGAACGCCGGGGAGTGGTCCCAGATCCAGGCCAGCGGACGGTCGCGGACGGTGGGCGGGTCCAGATCCGGCAGGCCGGCCGCGGCGGGGCAGGGCAGCACGGTGCCGTCCGGGGCGACGGTGAGCGAGACCGCTCCCCACCCGCCCATGCACGGCTTGGCGACGCCGTCGAAGTAGTCGGGGACGACCCAGACCAGCTCGGGCCGGCCCGGGCCCCCGGATCCGGGGGACAGCCGCTCCCGCCAGCCCTCGACGGCGTCCCGCGCTCGCGCGAGCTGGTCGCGGGTGGGCATGAGTGCCGAGCGGTTGAGCAGACCCCAGCCGTAGAACTGGGTGTTGGCCAGCTCGATGCGGTCCACGCCCCAGGACACGCCCAGTTCGACGATCGCGTCGATGGCGTCGAGGTTCTCGCGGTGCAGGACGACGTTGAGGCCCAGCGGCAGTCCCCTGTCCCGTACGAGCGCGGCGGCCCGCTCCTTGGCGGCGAAGGAGGCGCGTCCGGCGATCCGGTCCGAGGCGCGCGGATCGGCGTGCTGCACGGACAACTGGACGCTGCGCAGACCGGCGCCCGCGAGTGCGCTCAGCCGGGCCTCGTCGAGGGCGGTGCCGCTGGTGACCAGCTGCGTGTAGATCCCGGCGGTGTCGGCCGCCGTGACGATCTGCTCCAGATCGGGGCGCAACAGTGGTTCGCCGCCCGAGAGATGGGTGTGGACGACGCCGAACTCACCGGCCTGGCGCATCACGTCCGTCCACTGCTCGGTGGTCAGTTCGCGCGACCGCCGGGTGAGTTCCAGCGGGTTGGAGCAGTACGGGCACTGGAGCGGGCAGGCATGGGTGAGTTCGGCCAGCATGGCCCAGGGACGGGCGGGGCCGGGCGCGGCGGACGTCATCGGAGCCAGCCCTCCTTGCGCAGTCGGTCGAGGAACGGCGGGACGTCCGTGACGATCGGGGCGCCCGGGAAGCGTCCGGCCAGCTCGTCGACGATCGCGGGCACGGTACGGGTGCCGTCGCACAGGCCGACGACGAGAGCGGCCCGGCCGGTGAGGACGACGACGCGTTCGGGCAGGACCAGCAGGTCCGCCCCCCGGACCCGGTCGTGGCGGCGCACGATGGCCGGGGCCAGGACCGGTTGCCAGCCGGTCGCGGGCGCCGCCTTCACGCTCCCTCCGGACAGCCGGCGTGGGCCACCGCGTCGAGGAGCGACCACAGCACGTCGCACTTGAACCGGAGCGCCGCCACGGCCCGTTCCTGGTCGTCGCGGGTGCGGGCCCAGCGCAGGACGAGACGGAGCGCCTCGGCGCTGTCCTGCCGGCCCTGCGAGACGCGGGTGCGGAAGTAGGCGAGGCCGTCGGGCCGAATCCAGGGGTAGTGGCGCTCGAAGGCGTCGATGCGGGTGCGCATCAGGTCCGGGGCGGACAGTTCGGTGAGCGAGGCGGCGACGGCTTCGAGGGGCGGGCTCAGGCGGCAGAAGTTGACGTAGCCGTCGACCGCCAGCCGTACGCCCGGCAGCACGGTGTCGCCGCTCAGCAGCGCCTCACGGTCCAGTCCGGCCGCCTCCCCGAGCCGCAGCCACCGCTCGATGCCGCCTTCGCCGTCGTGCTGCCCGTCGTGGTCCTGGATGCGGCGCAGCCACATGCGGCGCAGGGCAGGGGTGTCGAGCTTGGCGGTGACGAGCGCGTCCTTGACGGGGATGTGGCGCTGGTAGTGGAAGCGGTTGGTGATCCAGCAGCGGAGTTCCACGGGGGTCAGGTCACCGCTGTGCATGCGGATGTTGAAGGCATGGCGGTCGTGGTACCGCTCCTCCGCCACCTGGCGCAGCCGTCGTTCGAACTCCTCTGTGCTCCAGGGCGCGTCGACCTGGACGAGTGCCGAGGTCACAGTGCGATCACCATCCCGTCGTAGGCCACCTCGATGCCCAGTTCGGCGAGCCGCTTGTGCTGCGGTGCCTCCGGGTCGACGAGGGGGTTGGTGTTGTTGAGGTGGGTGTAGAGGCACCGGGCGGCCAGCGGGGCGAGGCGCTCGGCGGTGCCGGCGGGCCCGTCGATGGGCAGGTGGCCCATGCCGGTGGCGGTGCGGTCGGAGATGCCGGTGCGGCGGGGCTCCTCGTCGTCCCAGAAGGTGCCGTCGACGATGACGAGGTCGGCCTCGGCGGCCGCTTCCTGGAGGCGGTCGGGCCACGCGGCCAGGGCGGGGGCGTAGACGGCGGACGCGCCGGTCGCCGTGTCGTACAGGCGCAGTGCGACGACCCAGGCGTCGTCGTCCGGGGCGTCGGCGGCGTAGCGCGGGCGCTTGCCGGAGACGGGAATGGCGCTGATCCGCACGGCCGACGTGCCGCCGTCCAGCGGTCCGTCCCCGCGCCGGGGCAGTGCGCGCCAGGTCACGGAGGTGTACGGGTCGAGCACCGCGCCCAGCCGCAGCCGGTCGATGAGCGCGTCGCGCACGGGAGCCGTGGCCACGACCTGGAGGCCCTCCGCCTCGCGCAGGCGGGCGATGCCGAGGGTGTGGTCGAGTTCGGCGTCGGTGAGCACCAGCCCGGCGACCGGGGTCTGCCGGATACCGGGCCCGGGCTGCAGCCCCGTCCCGGCCTCGATCTGGTCGCCGATGTCGGGGGTCGCGTTGACGATGTACCACTGGCCGTCACCGGCGTGCACGGCGAGCGAGGCGTGGCGGCGGCGCCGGTGCGGGTGGGCGCGTGCCCCGGAGCATCCGGGGCACGCGCAGTTCCACTGGGGTGTTCCACCGCCCGCGGCGGTGCCGAGCACCTGCAGCAGCATGGCGTGGGCTACCGGGAGTCGCTGTAGTAGCCGGTGACTTCCAGTGCCGTCTCGACGACGGTGTGCCCGGGGGTCTCCCAGGTGGTCTCGTCCGTCGTCTCCGCGGCCGTCTGCTCGAACTGCTCGGTTTCGTTCATGGTTCTGCCTGCCTTTCCGTTGGGATGACGCTCCGCCCGACGCCGAGCCGGCTCGGTACGCCCACCTGGCCGGGACCGAGCCGGCGGGCCGGACATGCGGGGAGCCGTCACGGTGCGGCGTGTCCGCACCCGGCTGGAGCGGCGAGCGAAAGCGCCGCGACCGTATGCAACGGAGTCTTGACCCTTCGTATGCGGCCTACCACTTGGATTGACCCGTCAGGGAGCCACTTGCCCGCCATGAGGGCGGCTGCATATGGTCATGCAGAGCCGGAGGCGACTGAATAGATGTTGCTGGAAGGCTTGATGGAGTCAGGGGGACAGGCATGAATGACAGCCCGGCCACGCGCCTGCAGCAGCTCTTCGAGGGGCACCGACTCACCCCCACCCAGCGGCGCATCGCGCACAGCATGGTCCGCCGGGCCGCGGACGTGCCGTTCCTGTCCAGCGTGGAGCTCGCCGAGCTCGCGGGTGTCAGCCAGCCGTCGGTCACCCGCTTCGCCGTGGCCCTCGGCTTCGACGGCTACCCGGCGCTGCGCCGGCACCTGCGCGAGGTCGCGCCGCCGGAGGCCGTCGCCCGCGAGGACACGGACAACGAGTACCAGCAGGCGGTCCAGGCCGAGATCGAGAACCTGCGGCAGCTGGCCGAGATGCTCGCCGACCCGTCCCTGGTGGAGCGTGCCGGGCGGCTGCTCGCCGCCTCCCGCCCGCTGCCGGTGCTCGGACTGCGCGCCGCGTCCTCGCAGGCCCGCGGCTTCGCGTACTTCGCAGCCAAGGTGCACCCCGACGTACGCCTCCTCGACGAGGGCGGCTCGATGCTCGCCGACCGCATCGACTCGGCGCGGCGGGCCGGGGCGAGCGCGCTGCTGTGCTTCGCACTGCCGCGCCACCCCAGGGAGGTCGTGGCGGCGCTGGAGTACGCCCGCGCGGCCGGACTGAGCGTGGTGACCGTGGCGGACTCGGCGTTCGCGCCCGTCGCGGCCCACAGCGATCTGCTGATCCCCGCCGCCGTCGGCACCGGCCTCGCCTTCGACACGGCATGCGCCCCGATGCTGCTCGGCCGCGTGCTGCTGGAGGCCATGTGCGACGACCTCCCCGACGCCCAGGCGCGGCTTGAGGACTTCGACGCGCAGGCGGCGGAACGCGGCCTGTTCGTCGAGTAGGGCGGGTCCCCGGTTTTCCGGCCCGTTTCTCAGACACCGCTCAGAAACGGCCGCTACCCTCCCGCCGGAACCGAACTCGGCGGAAGGAAAAGGGCAGTGGGGCGCGGGGCACAGTCGTTGGCGCGGGTGGCGGTGACGGTACGGGCCGGGGCGGCGCCCCTGTGGTGGCTCGGCGTGCTCGCCGCGGGGACCGGCATCCTGGTCCCCGGGCTCACCGGCCGCCGCATCGGGGTCATCGCCGGCGCCGCGGTCTTCCTCGTGACCTTCGCCGTCGTCACGCTCGCACGGCGCCGCCGCTACACCCGCCTGGCGGACTGCGCCACGCGCGCCGGGCGCCACGACGTGCTCCAGGACCGGCGCGTGACGCTGCGTCTGCGGCGGCGCGCCCACCGCTGGTGGCTGCTGCTCGCCTTCCTGGCCGCCGTGGGCACGTCGTTCGTCGTACCGGTGGCCGGCGGCGCGCTGCTCGCGGGCGCGGGCGCGGGCCTGTGGGCCAAGGCGCTCTGGATCGGCCGCCGCGAGCGCGCGGACGAGACCCTGCTGTGGCTGCGTACGGACTGGATGGCCAAGGGCCCGGTCGGCAAGCGGGTCAAGGGCTTTCGCACCACGGGGATCGCCGCGGGCGACGCCGCGCCCGGCGGGGCGCGGCGCCGGAGCTGACGCGGGGGCGGAGCCGGCGCGGCACCCGGGACGACCCGCTCAGTCCCGCTCAGTCCTCCGGTCGGAGCCTGAGCACCAGCTTGTTCACGCCCCACAGCAGGATGCCGATGCCGACCAGCACGCCGGCCCGGATGTAGACGTCCGCCGCGCGGTCGGCGAGCGGGCTGGCCAGGATCACCGCCGTGATCGCGCCGAGGACCGGCAGGACCGTCGGCGTACGGAAGTGCCGGTGCTCCACCCGGTCCCTGCGCAGCACCAGCACGGCCACATTGACGACCGCGAACACGCACAGCAGCAGGAACGCGGTGGTGTCGCCGAGCCCCTCGATCTCGCCCGTGGACACCAGCCCGATGGCGATCAGCGTGACGAACACGATGCCGGTGACGGGGGTGCGGCGCCCCCGCAGCACCTTGCCCATGCCGCGCGGCAGCACCTTCTCGTTGGCGAGGCCGTAGCAGAGACGGGAGGCCATCATGATGTTGATCAGCGCCGAGTTGGTGACCGCGAACAGGGCGATGAGGGCGAAGAGCCGGGGCGGGAAGTCGACCCCGCCCGCCTTGACGACCTCCAGCAGCGGGCCGCTGGACTTCTCCAGGGTGCGGTAGTCCACGAGCAGCGACGACACCAGTGCGACGAGCACGTAGATCGTGCCGGTGACCGCGACGCCGGTGAAGATCGCGCGGGGGAAGGTGCGCACCGGATCGTGGGTCTCCTCGGCCATGTTGACCGAGTCCTCGAACCCGACGAAGGCGAAGAACCCGAGCGCGGTGGCCCCCAGCACGCTGGTGATGAGCGCGTAGCCGGTGCCGGACGCCTCGAACTCGCCCAGCCGGGACGGCTCCCCGTCACCGGTGACCACCGCCCAGGCACCGATCGCGAGGATCACCAGGAGACCGGTGACCTCGACGAGGGTGAGCACCACATTGGTCTTCACGGACTCCGACACCCCGCGCAGCGCGAGCGCGGCGAGGGCCAGGACGAAGACGATCGCGAGGAGGGTGGGCGGGATCGCGTCGGTGAACTCCTGGAAGTAGTCCCCGCTGAAGGCGCGGGCCGCGGCGCTCGCGGACGACAGTCCCGAGCACATCACCATGAAGGCGACGATGAACGTCAGGAACGGCACCTTGAACGCCTTCTGCGTGTACAGCGCGGCACCGGCCGCCTTGGGATACTTCCCGACCAGTTCGACGTACGACGCGGCGGTCAGGATCGCGACCACGAAGCCGATGGCGAACGGCAGCCACAGCGCGCCGCCGACCTTGCCCGCGACCTTGCCGGTGGTGGCGTAGATGCCGGTCCCGAGGATGTCGCCGATCACGAAGAGGATCAGCAGCTTCGGCCCGATCGCCCGCTTGAGCGGAGGGGACCCGTCCGGTGTTCCGGTGGACGTCGGCGCGGATGTGCTCATGAGACACCTTTCCCGTGGACCCGACCGTTCCCGATGGAAGGGTTTCTGCCCGGCGGGCCCGGGGTGATGCCTGCGGTGAGCCCGAACGGAGGACGGGTCGGGCCGGGCGGGACTACAGCAGCGCGCCGGGGTCGCCGCCGCCCGCCTCCGCGACGATCTCCCGGAGGGACTGCGCGGCCCGTACGAGGCGGAAGCGGACCCCGTCGGGACCGGCGGTGAAGCCGTGCACCGCGGGCCTGGGCAGACTGTTGTAGCCGTAGTGGCTGGTGAAGTAGTACGCGCCGGTGTCGAGCGCCGCGATCACATCGCCCTGCTCCAGCAGGGGCATGGCCCGCCGCTCGGCGAGCAGGTCGCCGGCGAAGCAGGCCGGTCCCGCGACGTCCTGCTCCACCTCCGGTCCCGACCGCGGCAGGCCCTTGGCGTCGTACGCGGCGATCCGCAGCGGCCAGGACACCGGGTCGTAGACGGTGCGGGTGGCGACCTGGACACCGGCGTGGGTGACGGCGATGGGACGGCCACCGGCGGTCTTCGCGTACTCGACGCGGGCGAGGACCAGGCCGTGCTTGGCGATCAGCGAGCGGCCGAACTCGGTGACCAGACCGTAGCGCCCGTCGAACAGGCCCGGCACGCGCTCCTTCAGCTTCTGCGCGTAGGCGGCGAACGTCGGGGTGTGCTCGTCGGAGGCGAAGTTGACGGGCAGACCGCCGCCGATGTCGATCGTGTCGATCTGGCGGCGGCCGGCCGCCGCGTTGATCTCCTCGGCCAGTTCGTAGACGGCGAGGACGCCCTGGGCCATGCGGGCGAGCGGTATCCCCTGGGAGCCGGAGTGGGTGTGCAGACGGGTCAGCCAGGGCCGTTCCAGAAAGGCGCGCACCACCGCCTCCCGTGCGCCCTCGTCGGCCAGCGCGAAGCCGAACTTGGACGTGGCGGTGGCCGTCGACAGCGCGCCGATCGAGCCGCCGCCGACCTGCGGATTGACCCGCAGGCCCACGGGGGACGCGCTCGGGCCCGCGGCCATCAGGGCGTCGATGCGCCGGAGCTCCTGGGCGTTGTCCGCGTTGACCGCGATGCCGAGGGCGAGGGCCTCGCGCAGCTCGGCACCGGTCTTCGCGGGGGAGTCGAGCACGGTCAGGGCGGGCGGCAGCCCCGCGGCCCGCGCGAGGGCCAGCTCGCCCGGGCTCGCGACCTCCGCGCCGATGCCCTCGGCGTGCAGGAGGGCGAGGACCGGCACCAGCGGCGCGGCCTTCACGGCGAAGGCGTGCAGCACGGGCGCGCCGGTGACGGCGGCGAACGCGTCCCGCAGGGCCGCGGCCGACGAGCGGAGACCGGCCACGTCGAGCAGGGCGGTCACCGGCTCCGCCTCGGAGAGAAGTCCCTGTTCCACAGCCGCTCGCACGGCCAGGTCCCGACGGTCGGCAGTCGCGTCCGCAGTCATGCCCTTCAGCCAATCATCCGGCGGGTCGCGCCGCAGCTGTTGACTAAAACTATTCAGACATACAGGATGTGAATAGAAGATCCCACACTCGGAGTCGTCGCAGTCGAGTCGGGTCGTCGTAGTCGCTGTCGCGAGGAGGCATCGCCATGTCAGGACCCCGCCCCGTTCGGGCGCCGCGCGGTACGGAGCTGAGCGCTCTGGGTTGGCAGCAGGAGGCCGCGTTGCGGATGCTGCAGAACAATCTGGATCCGGAGGTGGCGGAGCACCCGGACAAGCTGGTGGTGTACGGCGG
>NZ_JBIBVE010000015.1:172177-218559 GCF_043080095.1 Streptomyces sp. NPDC015127 | reverse complement strand
GTAGGGGGAGTGCCCCCAGCGGGGCTGCATCTGCAGCCCGTCCGGCGATTGAGGACACCGCGCGAAGCGCGGTACGGGGTCTGGGGCGAAGCCCCAGTCTTGGGCTGGGGGTCCCTCCCACGGCCGCCAGGCCGTAGGGGGAGGGCAGGGAGGGGAACGTCACGCCGCCGTCGCCTCCCGCCAGGACGATTCGCGCAGCAGGCGCAGGCCGTTGAGGGCGACCAGGACCGTCGAGCCCTCGTGGCCCGCCACGCCGAGGGGCAGCGGGAGGTGGCCCGCCAGGTCCCACACCACCAGGACGCCGATGCACACCGACGCGATCGCCAGGTTCTGCACCACCAGCCGGCGGGCGCGGCGGGAGAGCGCCACCACGGCCGGGACCGCGGCCAGTTCGTCCCGTACCACCACCGCGTCCGCGCTCTCCAGGGCCAGGTCGGATCCCGCGCGGCCCATCGCGATGCCGGTGTGGGCGGCCGCGAGCGCGGGCGCGTCGTTCACGCCGTCCCCGACGATCAGCACCTTCTCCCCTGCCGCCTGCCACTCGCGCACGGCGGCGACCTTCTCCTCGGGCAGCAGCCCGGCCCGCACGTCCTCGATGCCCGCCTCGCCCGCGATCCGGCCGGCCGCGCGGGCGTTGTCGCCGGTCAGCAGCGTCGGCGTGCGGCCGGTGAGGCGGGCGAGCCCGGCGACCGCCTCGGGCGCGCCGGGCCGAAGCCGGTCGTCGACGGCGAGCACGGCCACCGGCACCCCGTCGGCCTCGACGACTACGGCTGTACGTCCCTCGGCCTCCACCTCGCGGGCCACCGGGCACTCGTCGGCGAGCAGGGCGGCGGGGCTGCCCACGCGCACCTTGCCGCCGTCGACGCTCGCCGAGACGCCGCGTCCGGGAGCCGAGGCGAAGTCCCTTGCCTCGGGCAGCCGCAGGCCGCGGGCGCGGGCTGCGGCGACGATCGCGCGGCCGAGCGGGTGCTCGCTGTGGACCTCGGCGGCCGCGGCGAGGGTCAGCGCGCGGTCCTCCGTGACACCCGTATCCGGCAGGACGCGCACCTCGGCGACGCGCGGCGACCCCTCCGTCAGCGTGCCGGTCTTGTCGAGGGCGGCGCGGTCGATCTCGCCCAGACGCTCCATCGCCACGGCGGACTTGACGAGCACTCCGTGCCGTCCGGCGTTGGCGATGGCGGAGAGCAGCGGCGGCATGGTGGCGAGCACGACGGCGCACGGCGAGGCGACGATCATGAACGTCATGGCGCGCAGCAAGGTGCCCGTGAAGTCGGCGCCGAAGGCGAGCGGCACGGTCAGCAGGGCGACCGTGGCGATCACGACGCCGGTCGAGTAGCGCTGCTCGACCTTCTCGATGAAGAGCTGGGTGGGCGCCTTGGTGGCGCTCGCCTCCTCGACCATGGCGACGATGCGGGCGATGACGGACCGGGCGGCGTCCTTGTCGACACGGACGCGCAGGGAGCCCGTGCCGTTGAGCGTGCCGGCGTAGACGGTGTCACCGGCGCCGCGGTCCACCGGCAGGGGTTCGCCGGTGATCGTGGCCTGGTCGACCTCGCTCGCGCCGTCCAGGACCGTCCCGTCGGCGGGCAGCCGCTCCCCCGGCCGTACGAGGACGGTGTCGCCGACCCGAAGGTCGGCCACGTCGACCGTCTCCCACTCCTCGGCCCGGCCGTCGGCCAGGCGTGTTGCACGGGCCGGGGCGAGGTCGAGCAGTCCGCGGACGGAGTCGGCGGTGCGCCGGGTCGCGAGCGCCTCCAGTGCGCCGGAGGTGGCGAAGATGACGATGAGGAGTCCGCCGTCGAGGTACTGGCCGATGGCCGCGGCGCCGATGGCCGCCACCACCATCAGCAGGTCGACGTCGAGCGTCTTCTCGCGCAGCGCCTGGAGGCCCGCGAGGCCCGGTTCCCAGCCGCCGGAGGCGTAGCACAGGGCGTAGAGCGGCCCCCAGGCCCAGGCGGGCGCGCCGGCGAGGTCGAGCGGCAGGGCGCACAGGAACGCGGCGGCGGACAGGGCGGCCCAGCGGACCTCGGCCAGGGCGAACAGCCGGGTGCGCGGCCGGCCCGGCGGTGCGGCGGACGGCGCGGCCGGCCGCGCCGTCTGCGCGGGCGCGGTGGTCGGCGAGGTCGGGGGAACCATCGGGACACCTCTTCTCCGGGCTCCGCGCAGCGCGGAGCGGTCTCGGCTGACGCCCTCACCATACCGGAACACATGAAGAGGTCTTCATCTGTATGGTTGGCCGCACGGCTACGATGTGCAGCATGGGACACGGAGTCAGCAGCGGCATCACACCGGCCGCCCACCTGGACGCGGACTCCGCGGCGACGATCGCCGCCACTCTCCAGGCCCTGGCCACTCCCTCGCGGCTGATGATCCTCACGCGCCTGCGCCAGGGGCCCTGCGGTGTCACGGAGCTCGCGGACGCGGTCGACATGGAACAGTCGGCGGTCTCCCACCAGTTGCGTCTGCTGCGCGCGCTCGGCCTGGTCACCGGCACCCGCCAGGGCCGCCGCATCGAGTACAGCCTCTACGACAACCATGTCGCCCAGCTCCTGGACGAGGCGGTCTACCACATCGAGCACCTGCGCCTGGGCGCGCGCGACCTGCCGGAGCCGGACGCCGCCGACGACACCACCGGGCCCGCCTGACGCTCTGCCACGTCCCCTGGGCGGCGCGCCTGCCGCGACCGCCCGTGTCCCTCGTGCGGCCCTTCGGCCCCCTTGAAGTGGCAGGCCCCTGCGGCCGCTCCTAGCGTCGTTGCCGTCGAGGTGCACCCTTCGCCTTCTGTGGAATCCGTCCGCGGCTGCCCCTCGGGAACCGGAGTTCTGCCCATGCGCGTGATACGGATCGCCCTCCTGTACCTCGCCGGCGCGGCCGCCCTGCTGCCGTCCGCCCCCGCGGCCCAGGCGGAGGAGACCCCCGCGCCTCTGGTGGAGGAGGTCCCGGCAGCTCAGGACGAAGGCCACGGTGACATCACCTCGTTCGCCTTCAGCGTCACGCCCGCCACGGTCGCGCCGGGCGGCACGGTCACCCTCAAGGCGTCCGAGTGCAAGGCGAAGACCGTGAAGGTCTCCTCCGGAGTCTTCGACACCGTCACCCTCACCGACGGCGTCCCGGCCAAGGCGCAGATCTTCGAGGACGCGAAGCCGGGCGCCGAGTACGACGTCACGTTCGACTGCAAGGGCGAGAAGGGGACCGCCACCCTCACCGTCACCGGCGGCGGCCCCGGCAAGGACCACGGCTCCGGCAAGGACCACGGCTCGCGCAAGGACACCGGCTCCGGCGAGCACCACCGGCCCGCAACCAAGCCCGGCGGGGGCGTGAAGGCAGGCGCGGGCGGCAGCTTCTCGGACCTCGGCCCCGCGCAGCTCGCCACCGGGTCCGCGCTGATCGCGGGAGCCCTCGGCGGCGGCGTGCTCCTGCTGCGGCGACGGCCCGGCAGCGACGCCTGACCCCGCCCCCCTGCCGGGGCGGCACACCGAGTCGAAAGGAGCACCCGGCATGCCGACGACGTCACGGCGCGCCTCCTGGTTCACGCTCCTGTGCGTCCTGCTGTGCGGCGTCCACCTCGTGCGGGGCGGGACGGGCGAGCCGGCCGGCGGGCCGCCGCAGCCCGCACCCGCCGGCGCGGCCGCGCGGCACGACGCGGCCGCTCTCCTGCCGCCCGCGCCCGTCCCGTTGGCGGGTTCGGCCCCGCGCCGTGTCACCGTGCCCTCGATGGGCATCGACGCCCCGCTGACCCCGGTCGGGCTGGACGCGAACGGCTGGGTCGCCGCCCCTCCGGCCGACCGCGCCAACCTGGCCGGCTGGTACTCCGGAGCGGTCACACCCGGCGAGCGCGGAACGGCCGTCGTCGTGGGACACGTCGACACCAGGAGGGGGCCGGCCGTGTTCCATCCGCTCGGGTCCGTGGCACGCGGCGCGCATGTGGAGGTGGTGCGCCACGACGGCCGTACCGCCGTGTTCGCCGTCTACGCCGTCGAGGTCTTCCGCCAGAGGGACTTCCCTGCCGAGCGGGTCTACGCGGACGGCGCCCACGCCGAGATCCGGCTGATCACCTGCGGCGGCGCGTACTCCGAGGACACCGGCTACGACGGGAACGTGGTCGCGTCCGCCCGGCTGGTCGCCGTGCGCTGAGTGGTCAGGCCCCCGTCGCGTCGGGCGTGCGGAGCATCCGGAGGAACGCCTTCAGTCCCGTGATGATCTCTTCGTTGTCGGTGAGGCGGTTGACGGCGGACTCGAACTCGCGCCCCATCGCGGCGATCCTCCGGTCGGTCTCGTCGGCCCGTGCGAACGCCGAGATGCCCAACGCGTCGAGGGAGCCCCGCAGTTCGGCGATGGCCCGGTACTGTTCCTCGGCCTTCTCCTCCAGCACCCTCGTACCGGACTGGACATGGTCGACCCGCCGGCGCAGCTCCACGACGTCGTCGCGGGGGTGGGTCACGTCCTTCAGCAGCACGCCGAGGCGGCCCCGCAGCTGGGTGAAGTACGCGCCCGCGGGCCGGAAGAAGGTGCTCACCAGGAAGAACCCCGCGAACCAGTAGCCTGCGGCGTTGCCCGTGGCCGCCGTCAGCGCCACCAGCAGACACGCGGTCACGACATGCCCCGCGACGGCCGCTCTCAGCGTCGTGCGCGCGATGCGTGCGGCCTCGGCGTCCCGTTCCTCGGACACGTCCAGCCCCTTGCGGCGGCTGATCGCGATCTCGGCCAGCACGGAGTGGGCGCGGAAGTACAGGTTCCAGGGCACGGTCAGCAGGACCAGGAGCCAGAGCAGGCCGACCACGCCCGCCGCCGTGCCGAGCACGACGGCGGGCGGCGCACCCACCGCGTACGCCAGTGCCAGCGCGCCCGCGATCCCGGCCGCCGCGAGTGCCGCCGCCAACAGCTTGCCCATACCGTCCCCCTGTCCCCCCATGTGTCCGGTGTGCTGCCGCCATCGTCCGGCTCCGGCGGCGACGAGGCATGAGTACGGCTACTCATCCCACCGCTCGCCCATGGGCGGCCGCGGTGTCTTTCGGTGTGCTGTCGACGGCGTGTCAGAGGCCGCCGGCAGACTGGGGTGCATGTCCGCTCCCCGCCGGCTGTGTCCGGAGTGCCGCCGTGAAATCGCCGTCGTGGCGGGCCGTTTCGCCCGACACGATCCGGGCGGTGCCCGTTCGGGCGCGGAGTTGGTCTCCTGTCCCGGTTCACGGCGGCAGGCTCCGGTCGCCGCCGCGCTTCAGCCGTCGCTGGACGGCAGCTTCGTGCCGGACTTCCCGGGGCAGTTGCCGCTGTTCTGACGACGACACGCAGGCCGTGGGCCTCCCGATACGCCGGCCGCTGCGGCTCTGCCCTCAGGTCGCGCTGCGCTCGTTCGCCGGATCCGGCGCGCTGCCGGTGCCGAAGGTGCCCGCCGCCCGCAGCAGTTCGCGCCAGTGCTCGGTGTCCCAGTCGGCGGGCTCGGTCGTGGCGACGAAGTCCTCGACGAGGGCCAGGAAGCGCGTCGGGTCCGTGTGGAACGGGAAGTGTCCCGCGCCCTCGAAGATTTCGAGGCGGCTGCCGGGCATCGCGACGTGTGCCGTGTGCGCCTGGTCCACGGGCACCACGCTGTCGCGTGACCCCCACAGCAGCATCACCGGCATCCCCTGGGTGAGATAGCAGCGGTCGAGCATCGTCACCACCTGCCCGCGCCAGTCGACGACCGCCCGCAGGGTGCGGATGAACGCGCTGCGTGCGGTGGCGTCCGGGAGCGCGTCCACGAGGCCGAGCAGTTCGGGGGCGTCCTGACCCAGGTCGGTGTCGAGTCTGCGCATCAGCTCGGTGAACAGCCGTATCGCGTGACGCATCCCCGGCAGGCGCAGCGTGGAGAGCAGGACGTCGGCGCCGGGCACGGACACGGCCCGCAGCACGGGGTTGACCGCGCGGCCCACTCCCCCGGCGCTCACGAGCACGAGGCGTTCGGTGCGCTCGGGGAACTGGTACGCGAACTGCATGGCGACCCCGCCTCCCAGGGAGTGCCCCACGAGGGTCACCCGGTCGATGCCGAGGACACCGAGCAGGTCGCGCATGCCGTTGGCGTAGGCGGCGACCGAGTAGTCGGCGCGGGGTTTGCCCGAGGCGCCGTGGCCGAGCAGGTCGGGGGCGATGACGGTGTGGCGGCGGGCCAGCGCGGGGATGAGGTCGGCCCAGGTCGCCGAGGAGTCCCCTATGCCGTGGATGAGCAGCAGCGCCGGGCCCTCGCCGGCGATGCGGTAGGCGCGACGGTAGCCATGGACCGTCAGGTGGTGCAGTCGTACGTCCGCCGCGGACACCGGGCGCAGCCGGCCCTGCGGCGGGGACGGGGACGTGTGGGGCGGGACCATCCACGGCCTCCTGCTGACGAGGATCTGCGTCCGAGCGTAGAACCGCGGGCGCACGGAGCGTTTCCGCCGGGTTTCGCCTTGGATACGTCTGCGGGCTCCACCTCATTACCGACGCGTAACCCGTCTCTCCGCGAGACAGAGGCGCTCCCGCCAGGTAGATTGGTCTACACCACTGAGCGCTTTCAGAGACAGGGATCTTCGTGGAAGTTGTCATCGTTCCGGACTCCGCCGCGGCCGGCGAGCTCATCGCCGAAGCCATGGCCGACCTGCTGCGACGCAAGCCCGACGCCCTCCTCGGCGTGGCCACGGGGTCGACCCCGCTGCCGGTCTACGAAGCCCTCGCCGCCAAGGTCGCGGCGAAGGAGGTGGACGCCTCCCGTGCGCGGATCTGCCAGCTCGACGAGTACGTGGGCCTGCCCGCCGGGCACCCCGAGTCCTACCGGTCCGTCGTCCTGCGCGAGGTCGTCGAGCCGCTCAGCCTGAGCGAGGCGGCGTTCATGGGTCCCGACGGAACCGCCGAGGACGTGGTGGCGGCCTGCCTGGCGTACGACCGCGCGCTGGCGCAGGCGGGCGGCGTCGACCTCCAGCTGCTGGGCATCGGCACGGACGGGCACATCGGTTTCAACGAGCCCTGCTCCTCGCTCGCCTCGCGCACCCGGATCAAGACGCTGACGCAGCAGACCCGCGTCGACAACGCCCGTTTCTTCGACGGCGACATCGAGCAGGTCCCCCACCACGTCATCACCCAGGGCATCGGGACCATCCTGGAGGCCCGCCACCTGGTGCTGCTGGCGACGGGCGAGGCCAAGGCGGACGCCGTGGCGCTCGCGGTCGAGGGCCCGCTGTCCGCCCTGGTTCCCGCCTCGGCCCTCCAGCTCCACCCGCACGCCACGGTCGTCGTCGACGAGGCAGCGGCGTCCAGCCTGAAGCTCGCCGGATACTTCCGGGCCACGTACGCGGCGAAGCCGGAGTGGCAGGGCCTGTAGGCCGGTACACGACACGACAGGGCGGGCGCGACCGGAGGGCCGCGCCCGCCCCTTTTTGCGTCATCGGCGGCACGGACCTTCTCAGGCGGCCGCCGGCGTGACGTCTGCCCACGCCCAGTAGCGGCGCTGGTGCGCACACCCGCCTCCTTTGTGAGGCCGGGCATAGGAGCCACGTCACGTCCTAAGGGCGATAGTGGAGCCCACCCCTCGGCAAGCCGACAAACACGCGCATACAGGCGCCTTCTCGGCATGTGCTCTGTAGTGGGGTAGTAGGTCACATTCTTGCGCCGGCCTCGAACCGCCCCTAACCATGGCTGACGTTCCGGGGAGCCAGCGCCGGGACCGGGCGCATCCCGCCCGGTCGACTGCTCCGGCCCCGACGCGGAGAACCGCTCCGCCTCACGCCGATCGCGACCATGGTCGGCCTCCCCATGACGTCCCCCGTTTGGAGAGTCCCTTCCGTATGACCGCCGCCACGCAGACCACCGCCGCCCGCACCGCCCGCTTCCGCAAGTTCTCCGTCACCGGCCTGGCCACGGCGGGCGCCGCAGCGCTCGCGCTCACGCTGGCGCCCTCGCCGGCGCAGGCCGCTCCGGTCACGGAGAGCGCGTCGAAGGCCACGGTGGCGACGGCCGGGGTTGCGCCGGCCAAGAAGGACAACCCCAAGAAGGACAACCCCAAGAAGGCGAAGAAGGCCAAGAAGGTCTACGCCGACAACCTCGACGGCTGGATCAAGGAGGCGCTGGACATCATGAAGTCCGAAGGTATCCCCGGCACCTACGAGGGCCTGCACCGCAACATCATGCGGGAGTCCAGCGGCAACCCGAACGCCCAGAACAACTGGGACATCAACGCACAGAACGGCACGCCGTCCAAGGGCCTTCTCCAGGTCATCCAGCCGACCTTCGACGCCTACCACGTCAAGGGCACCCCGCACGACCTGACCGACCCGGTGGCCAACATCACCGCGGCGGCCAACTACGCCGCCGACAGGTACGGCTCCATCGACAACGTCGACTCCGCCTACTGATCCACCCTTCCGAACCGCCTTCCGAGCCGTTCGGCACTCGCGGCCCCGCCCCTCGTGGGCGGGGCCGCGTCGTCGTTCAGCGGGTGGCGTCGAGCAGTGAGCGCGCCTGCCGACGGGCCGTCCGGAAGGCGTCGTGGAAGATCCGCAGGCCGTGGGCGACGAGCGCAGGTCAACACCCTCATGTTCCTCATGGCCCCGGTGACCGCCGTGTGGGGCGCGATGATGTTCGGCGAGCCGTTCGGGGTGCAGGCGGCCGTGGGACTCGCACTCGGGCTCGCCGCGGTGGTGATCGTCCGCAGCGGCGGCTCCCCGCCTCCGGACGAACCGAAGGGCGACCTCGGCACCGTCCGCGGAACTGGCGCGCGGCACGCTGCGCGCCCGTGCCCCCTCGTTCCTGAACTCGCCTTCCCTACACCGCCGATACCCCTCGCACCCCGGGTGACATTGTCCGTCCGGGATCTCGGCGTCGGCGGCGTGCGACGGGAAGGAACCACTGGAGTACCGAAGGGGTTGGCCGTCTTCCGGCCTCGGCCCCAGCGGCTCCCGTCCGGCGGTGCACCGCGGCGCCGTCCCGTCGGCAGGTCGGAACGGTTGGGCGTGATGCGGCCAGACCGGGAAGGACGCTGCCAGGGTGCGGCGAGCGG
Organism: Streptomyces sp. NPDC015127; assembly: GCF_043080095.1. Classification (NCBI taxonomy): domain Bacteria; kingdom Bacillati; phylum Actinomycetota; class Actinomycetes; order Kitasatosporales; family Streptomycetaceae; genus Streptomyces; species Streptomyces sp. NPDC015127. The sequence goes on along the minus strand of NZ_JBIBVE010000015.1, from coordinate 209,561 downwards.
CTCCGGCGGCGCGCGCACGGGCCGGCGCGGCCCGTACCGCGCAGAATTCCGTCACAATCCGCCGCATCGGGGACACAAGGCGGCGCGCCGGAGCAATTTTCGATCGGCCGGATCCGGACCCCGGCCGACGAAATCATGTGAAGCCCTTGTGAATTGTTCTCCTCATGTGATCACCGATATCGCGCTGACCATGACGATTAACCGACTGCTTCATTCACGGATGCGCCCGCGCGGATGACCGAATCGGTCCCTTGACCGGCACTTGAGGGACGAACGAGACTCGACGAGGCACTCATGCATCAGGAGCCACAAGCGCATGCGCATGCGAATGGCCCTGCGAGACCGATATCGCACGGGGTGTGTGGCGGGGGAAAGTGAAGAGCTCGTTCGTTGCGTCCGCATGCGCGGACTTCTGCTTCACGTCCTCTCCTCATCTCTTGGTGCGCGAAGGGAATGGAGGGGGAATGCCGACGCACATGGGCTATCCCGGCGTATACATCGAAGAACTTCCCAGCACCGTCCGTACCATCGCCTCGGTCACCACATCGGTGACCGCATTCGTGGGCCACACCCGCCGGGGTCCGCTCAACCAACCGGTCCGCATCACCAGTTTCGCGGACTTCGAGCGCCGCTTCGGCGGTCTGACCGCCCAGAGCGCCGTCGGCTACGCGGTCCACCAGTTCTTCGGCAACGGCGGCACGGTCGCGGTCGTCGTACGCGTGGCCAAGGCCGGCACCGGCGAGGAGGCCTGCGTCACGCTCGAGTCCACCGAGGGGCGCAGCGAGTGCCCGGTGCTGGAGGTGCACGCGAAGGAGCCGGGCGTGTGGGGCTCGGGCCTGCGGGTGGCCGTCGACCACGACACCCGTACCCCCGACAAGACCTTCAACCTGCATGTCCTGGACGCCCGCGGCGACGCCCGCGAGTCGTTCACCGGCCTGTCGATGCACTCCGGGCACGGCCGTTTCGTCGAGACGGTCGTCAACGCGGGATCGTCCCTCGTACGTGTGAAGGCACTCGACGAGGACCGGCCCGACCCCTCGGGCACGGTGTCCAAGCCGTTCGCGGCCGACCTGCCGGACCTGAACGTCGAGCTGAAGGTCAAGATCGGTGATGTGGAGCGGGAGTTCACGCTCTACGAGCCCGACCGCGACGGCGAGCCGCCCACGGACGTCACCGAGCTGGCCCTGCTGCTGGAGCGCAAGCTGCGGGCCCTGCCCGACGCTCCCGGCAAGCACGCCTACGCGGGGGCCGAGGTCACCGCGTTCGGCCGCCGGCTCCAGGTGGTCGCCGGGTCCCTCGACCCGGACGACGTCGTGCGCTTCGTCGGGGAATGCGCCAACGACCTGGGCCTGGAGGCTTCGGTCAACCCGCCGGTCTTCGCGCTCGACGGCGGCAAGGACGGCGACGCGCCCGGACCGCGCGACCTGATCGGCAGCGAGGCGGACAAGACCGGTCTGCAGGCGCTGCGGGACGTCGACGACGTCAATCTGCTGGCCCTGCCGGAGCTCGCCGCCTACGAGTCGACGCAGGACATGGTCACCGTCATCTCCGCGGCCGAGCAGCTGTGCCGCGAGCGCCGGATCTTCCTGCTGGTCGACTCGCCCTCCACCTGGGGCAGCGTCGACGCCGCCCGCGCCGGGATCGGCGCGTTCGACAGCGTGCGCAGCGACCACGCGGGGCTGTACTTCCCGCACCTGCAGCTCACCGACCCGCTCACGGGCCGGCTGCGAGCCTTCCCGCCGTCCGGCGCCGTCGCGGGTGTCATCGCCCGCACGGACGGCGAGCGCGGTGTGTGGAAGGCACCCGCGGGTACCGAGGCGCGCCTGGCCGGAGTCCGCTCGCTGACCGTACGGCTCACGGACCGCGACAACGGCCTGCTGAACCCGCTGGGCGTCAACTGCCTGCGCACCTACCCGGTGGTGGGACCGCTGGTGTGGGGGGCGCGGACACTGGCGGGCGCGGAGGCCCTGCAGAGCGAGTGGAAGTACGTGCCGGTGCGCCGGCTCGCGCTGCACGTCGAGGAGAGCCTGTACCGCGGACTGCAGTGGGTCGTCTTCGAGCCGAACGACGAGCAGCTGTGGCAGCAGATCCGGCTGAAGGCGTCGGCGTATCTCAACGACCTGTTCCGACAGGGCGCCTTCAAGGGCGGCACACCCCGCGAGGCGTACTTCGTGAAATGCGACAAGGACACCACCACCGACGCCGACATCGAGCGCGGTGTGGTGAATGTCGTGATCGGCATCGCTCCGGTCAAGCCCGCGGAGTTCGTGATCGTCAAGATCCAGCAGATGGCCGGCCAGTTCGACCTGTCGTAGTCCCAGGCCCGAGGAAGAGGAACACAAAGGAAACCGATGGCTGAGTTCCAGGTAAACGCCCATCGTTTTGACCCCTACAAGAATTTCAAGTTCCTGGTCCTGTGGGACGGTCGAACGGTCGCGGGCATCAGCAAGATCAGTCCGCTCAAGCGCACCACCGAGGTGGTCAAGCACCGCCACGGCGGCGACCCCAGCTCGCCGCGCAAGTCCCCGGGCCGCTCCGAGTTCGAGGGGGTGACCCTGGAGCGCGGGGTCACGCACGACCCCGAGTTCGACCGCTGGGCCAACAAGGTCTGGCAGGTCGGCGCGGGACTCGGCTCGGAGGTGTCGCTGCGCGACTTCCGCAAGGACATCATCATCCAGGTCCTCAACGAGGCCGGGCAGGTGGCCGTCTCGCACAAGCTCTACCGGGCCTGGGTCAGCGAGTACCAGGTCCTCGGCGAGCTCGACGCGAACGCCAACGCCGTCGCCATCCAGAGCGTGAAGCTCGAATGCGAGGGCTGGGAGCGGGACTACGAGGTGCCGGAGCCCGTCGAACCGTCCTTCACGCACCCGGCCTGACCGCCGGGCGCGCAGGGGAACAGGGGTGGGACCCACCGAGCTGCTGGCCGTCTGGGAGGCCGGCCTGGCGCAGCCCGCGGGCGAGAGATCGCTGCTGCTGCACCGGGCCGCCCGCCCGGCGGCCACCGCCGACGAGCTGCTGTCGGTGCCGGTCGGAGAACGTGAGGCGGATCTGTTCGCGCTGCGCCGGGCGTTGTTCGGCGAGCGCATGCAGGTGCGCGTGGAGTGCGGGGCGTGCGGCGAGGCGATGGAGTTCGACCTCGACGCGAGCGTGCTGACCCGACGCGGCGCGCTGCCCGACGAGCCGCTGCGGGTGGCGGACGGCGAGTGGGTGGTCGAGTTCCGGCTGCCGACCGTCGCCGGCCTCGCGGCGGCCGCGACGGCGTCCCGTCCCGACGAGGCACGCCGCAGGCTCGTGACGGACTGCACGGTCAGGGCACTGCGGGGCGGCGAACCGGTCGCCTCGGACGAGCTGGCCGCGCTGCTGCCCCAGAGCGTGGAGAAGCTGATCGCCGAAAGGGCGGCGGAGGCCGACCCGACGGCGGACGTCACGCTCAACGTCGCCTGCCCCGAATGCGGCGAGGCCACCCCGGCCGAGCTGGACATCACCTCCTATCTGTGGACCGAACTCGACACCTGGGCACGGGACCTGATGCTCGATGTCCATCTCCTCGCCTCCGCCTACGGATGGAGCGAGCCGGAGATCCTGGCGCTCAGCCCGCTGCGGCGTCGTTACTACCTGGAGCTGTGCGCAGATGCCTGACTACTTCGACCGGCTGCTCGCCCGGTACACACCGGTGGGCGCGGCGGCCGGCGCGCCCACCCGGGTGCGGCCGCGGCTGCCGGGCCCGTTCGAGCGTGTGGAGGCGCTGCGGTACGGGCCGCCGGAGCCCGACGAGCCCGCGGCCCTGATCCCGACGGCGCACGTGCCGCCGCCCGCGCCCGCGGCGACGGTGCGGCACGAACACGCCGTACGTACGGAGAACCGCACGGTGGTGCGCACCGAGCAGGTGCGAACGGCCGACGGGGAACCGGCGCCCGCCCGGCCGGCCCCGGAGCCGCTGCTGCGGCCGGCCGCGCCCGTGCCGTCCCCGGTCCGGCCCGCGGCGGAACAGGCTCCGCGTACGGCGCGCCGGGACCGTGCGGCGCGGGACGGAGCCGACACGCCACAGCGTGCCGCGGCCCCGGCCGCGCGCGCAGACATCGCTCCCGCGCCCGCCGCCCCGGCAGCGGTGCCGCTGCCGCGCCCGTCCGACGCGGCCGCGGCCCGCGGCACGGCGCTGGGCTCGGTGGGCCGGCGCGCGCAGAGGCCCGCGGAGCGGGTGGTGCATGTGCAGATCGGACGGCTGGAGGTCAGCGCGGCGGCACCGCCGCAGACGACAGACCGCCGGCCGGCCGGCCGGGGCGGAAGGGCCGCGCCCGTACTGACCCTGGACGACTACTTGTCGCGCGGCGAGAGGAAGGACCGACCATGAGCAACGCACTCGCCGTCGCGACGGTCACCCAGGCGCTGGCCCTGCTCATCGAGAGCAACCTCGGCCCGGAGATGGACATCGCGGTCAAGGTGGAGACCCGCAAGCCGCCGAACGAGCCGCCGGCGGAGCCGACCATCACGGTGTTCCTGTACCAGGTGACACCGAACCCCTCGATGCGCAACGTCGACCTGCCGGCCAGGTCCTCGGACGGCACGCTTCTCCAGCGTCCGGTGGCGGCCCTGGATCTGCACTACCTGATCAGCGCGTACGGGGAGGAGGCGGAGCTTGTCGGGCAGCGGCTCATCGGCTGTGTGGTCCGCACGCTGCACGAGATCCCCGTACTGCCCAAGGAGCTGATCGAACTGGCGGCGGAGCGGCCGTACCTGGCGGGCTCGGACCTCGCCGAATCGCCGCAGAAGGTGCGCTTCACGCCGACGGTGATGGACGTCGACGAGACGTCGAAACTGTGGGGGATGCTGCACCAGACGCCGTACACGCTGTCGGTCGCGTACCAGGCGTCGCTGGTACTGCTGGAGGGCCGGGAGCGGCCGACTCCGGCGAAGCCGGTGAAGGAACGCACCGTGCGGGTGCTCCCGTTCGGCGCGCCGGGCGCGCCGGTGCCGCCCGGGCCCGTGGAGCCGCCGGCCCGCGAGGAGGCCGCCTCCCCCGAGCCCGCCGCACCTTCGGAGACCCCGAAGTCCCCGGAGCTCGCGGAGCCTTCGGAGAAGAAGACGCCGGCCAGGCGGACCGCCCGTACGGCGCCGGCGAAGCGGACCACAACGCCGCGGACCCGCAGGGCGGGCGGGCCCGATGTGCCGAAACAGGGCGGAAAGAGCTGATCAGGAGTGCCGACCACGGGGGCGGGTGAGGACATGGGTACGTACGAGGGAGCCGGGGAGGCCCACGCGCTGACGTCGGCGATCCAGGAGGTTCTCGCCCGCATCGACGCCCACGCGGGCCGCGCGGGCCGCGCGGAGCGCGTCGGGGCCGCCGACGGGGACACTGCGGCTGCGAGCGGGTCCGCGTCGGCCGCGGTGGCCGACGAGCCCGGGCGGGCCGCCGCCAAGGGCGGGGCGGCCACGGGCGGTTCGAGCCGCGCCCGGGGCGCCACGCGCGTCGCGGAGCCGGCCGGTGCGGACAGCGGTGTGCCCGCGCCCGGCGGGGCCGGCGCGCGGGAGGGCGCCACCACAGACGTACCGGACGCGGCCCGCACGCCGCACCGGACGGACGGCGCACCCGGCACGGCGACCGCCGACTCCGGCCGTGACGCCGTCGTACGGCGTGACGCCCGTGGCGGCCGCGTGGCCGGCACCGGCACACCCGCCGCGCTCGACGCGCTCGTCGCGTGCTTCGGGCTCAGTCCGTTCGAGCGCGACATCGTGCTGCTCACGGCCGCCGCCGAGCTGGAACCCACCACCGGTGCCCGGTGCGCCGCCGCCTGCGGTGATCCGGAGCGGGCGCATCCCACGTTCTCCCTGGCCCTCGCCGCCCTGCGCGAACCCCACTGGAGCGCGCTCACTCCTCTCTCGCCCCTGCGGCGCTGGCGGATCGTCGAACTCGACGACGAGACCTGGCTGACCACCTCCCGACTGCGCCTGGACGAGCGCATCCTGCACTTCCTGGCCGGCTCGCCCTATCTGGACGCACGGCTGCACGGCCTGCTGCGCCGGACCGCCGTGCCGGACGCGCTGCCCGCCTCCTACGACCTCGCGGCCGAGCGCGTCGCCGCGGGCTGGGCGGGTGGGCCGCTGCGCGTCGAGCTGGTCGGCGGCGACCTGCGGACGCGCGCGGACATCGCCGCCGCGGCTGCCCGCCGCCGCGGGCTCGGCCTGTACGAAATGGCCGCGGAGGACATCCCCACCGGTGCCGCCGATCGCGACAGGCTCGCACGGCTGTGGCAGCGGGAGGCCGTCCTCCTGCCCGCGGCGCTGCTGCTGGAGGTCGGCGACCTGGACCGGGAGCAGGCAGCGGCCACCGACGCGTTCGTGGAGAGCGCGGCCGTACCGCTCGTCGTCTCGGCGCCCGAGCCTCGCCGCACGGAGCGGGCGCGGGGCGAGCGCGTCCTCGTTCCGCCGCTGGACGCCGACGAACAACTCGGCGTGTGGAGCGAGGCGTTCGCCGCTGTGCCGGAGGTGTCGCAGGACGATCTGCGCGACCTGGTCGCCCAGTTCTCTCTGCCGCCGCACCTCGTGCGGTCCGCCGGCGCGGCCGTGGCACGCGACCTGCCCGGCGAGGACGAACTCGACGCGACGGGCCTCGCCTGGCGCGCCGGTCTCACCGAGGCCCGGATGGGGATGGACGAACTCGGCCGGCGCATCGAGCCGCAGGCCGACTGGGGCGATCTCGTCCTCGCGGAACGGCAGTTGCGGGTCCTGCGCGAAATCGTGGCGCACGTACGGCAGCGCCCCACCGTCTACCAGGAGTGGGGATTCGCCGACACGCTGCGCCGCGGGCTCGGCGTCACGGCCCTGTTCGCCGGCGGCTCCGGCACCGGCAAGACGCTCGCCGCCGAGGTGATGGCGAAGGAACTCGGCCTGGACCTGTTCATCATCGATCTGTCGCAGGTGGTCAGCAAGTACATCGGCGAGACGGAGAAGAACCTCCGCCGGGTCTTCGACGCGGCCGAACGCGGCGGCGCGCTGCTGCTGTTCGACGAGGCCGACGCGCTGTTCGGCAAGCGCAGCGAGGTCAAGGACAGCCATGACCGGTACGCCAACCTCGAGGTGAGCTACCTGCTCATGCGGATGGAGGCGTACCGCGGACTCGCGATCCTGACCACGAACATGAAGCAGGCGCTGGACACGGCGTTCATGCGCCGTATCCGCTTCGTCGTCGACTTCCCGTTCCCGGGCGAGAGCGAGCGCGCGGAGATCTGGCGCCGGGTGCTGCCCGCGCGCGCCCCGATGAAGGGCGTCGACCCGCAGCTGCTGGCGCGGCTGACGGTCGCGGGCGGCTCCATCCGCAACATCGCGCTGTCGGGCGCGTTCCTCGCGGCCGAGGAGGGCGACCGGCTGCAGATGCGGCACATGCTGGAGGCCGCGCGCACCGAATACCTCAAGCTGGACCGCTCCTTGACACCCTCGGAGGTCCACGGATGGGTCTGAACGAGGCACCGCGCGAGACGGCGGTGCGGGTGGACATCGGCGAGCTGGCGCTCGACGGCTTCGGCCGGGGCGTCGACCCGGAACGGGTCTCGGCGGCGTTCCAAGCCGAGCTGGCCCGGCTGGTGCGGGAGCGGGGCGTGCCGATCGCCGCGGACGGCGGCCGTGCGCTGGACGGCCTGGCGGGCCTTCCGCCGCTGCCCGCAACGGCGTCGGCCCGCCGCCTGGGCCAGGAACTGGCGCGCGCCGTGCACGCGGGGCTGACGGGCCGGGGTGAGGTGACACGATGAGCACGTCCGCTTCGCAGGAGTCGCGTGCCGAGCAGTCCGGCAAGCGCCGCAAGCGCAAGGACTGGTCGGCCTCCCGTGCGCCCGAGCCGAAGAACATCGTCAGCGGTGCGGGACAGCCGCTCGACGTGAGTGTGCGGCGCGAGCTGGAGGAGCGGCTCGGGCACGACTTCGGCCGCGTACGCCTGCACACCGACAGGGACGCGGGCGCGCTGACCGAGATGCTCGGCGCGGACGCGGTCGCGGTCGGCCAGGACATCTTCTTCCGCGAGGGCGCGTACCGCCCGGGCACGGCGGACGGGCAGCGGCTGCTCGCCCACGAACTCCTGCACACCGTGCAGAACCCGCACGGCCTCGGCACGCTGCGCGCGGGCCGTGACCTGGGCGCGGTGAGCCTGCCGCAGCAGGCGATGGAACGCGAGGCGGAGTCGGCGGCGCAGGGTCTCGTACGGGAGTCGGCAGACCCATCGGGCGAGATTGCCGTGCGACCCGAGGAAGCCGAGGTGCGGACCGGCCAGGCGACACCCGGCTGGCTGCGCTACGCGACCGTGGACGCCGATCGCCGCCGGATGGAGGAGCTGGACCCCGCGACCCTGATCGACCGCGTCGCGAACGGCGTCCTGCGATCCCTGCGCGGCGACCCGGAGGACCGATCGGGCCGGGTACGGCTCCAGCTGGCGCGGCTGGCACCCCAGGTGCAGGAACTCGTCCTCGACCGACTGGAGATACGGCTGCCGGCACCCGTCCTCGACCGGGTGCTGGACCTCGTCGAGGAGACCGAGGCGGCCGGCCCGCTGCCGTTGGACGCCGCGGTGGCGCCGGTGGCCCTGCCCGGCGCGGGAGAGGAGATTGCGGAGGAGCGTCGGCGCGACGAGTCCGCCGACGAGCGGCCGGACGCACGCGAACGGCGGAAGGGTGCCGGAGGCGGGCCTGAGGGCGAGCAGGAGAAGCCCGGCGAGGACGGCGGTAGGCGGCCCGGGACCGAGGGCGATGAGGGAGCGGCCGGCGACGGGAAGGGCAGCACGTCCCCGGAAGAGGCCGCGTCACAGGACGAGGAGGAGGCCGGGGCGCGACAGCAGGACCGGTCGCAGTCCCAGCAGGCGGACAGGGACGCCTCCGCCCGCGAGGACAAGAACGCCTCCGCCCAGGACCAGCAACAGAAGGCCCAGGACGACGGCGCACAGAAGGACGAGGCGAAGCAGGACGACCAGGCCGCCGAGGAGGAGCGGGAGGAGGCCGAAGGCCAGGAGGAGGCACCGCAGGAGGCGGAGCGGCAGGCGGAGGAGCAGCGGGCAGGTGAGGACGAGGGGCCGGCGGCCGCCGGGAACATCGCTGCCGCCCCGTCGCCGGTGGACAAGAGTGGCGCCGAGCCCGGCGAGAGGTCCCGTACCGGTGATGCGCAGCCGGTCCGTGCCACGGGCGATCCGGAGAACGAAGAGGACGTCGATGACGAGCCGTTGGGGCTGGAACCCGAATCCGAGCAGGACGCGGCTCCAGAGCCGGACCCCGGGGCGGCGGCAGGCTCTGGTACGACTGACGCCGGCGCCGATCCGGAGGGCCCGGACACCGCCGACGACCCGCAGCTGTTCCAGCGGCGCAAGAGGGGGGCGCCCCGGGTACCCGGAATTTCGTCCACCGAGGGCGATTCGGAGCCGGACACCGTAGAGGAAACGGCCGGGCCCGAGGGGTCCCGGGGCGCCCCCGATCGCACGGACGAGGCGGACTCCGAGAACCGGACCGCCCAGGAGCTGTCGGACGTCATGTCCGCCGAGCAGGACCTCGGCTCTCAGGGAACCGGCGGGCCGGGCGATGCGGGGCCGATGTCCGGGCTCGCCTCGGCGGAAGCCGTAGGAGGGGACGCCGAGAAGCGACAGTCGGAGCAACGCGCGGAGGACGCCGAGGCTCGCCGGCGGGACGAGGAGGCCCGCACCGCCGACGGTGCGGAGGCCAGCGCGGCTCCGACGGCCGGTGAACCGGCCGGTCCCGAGCGCCTGGCCAAGGCGGACGAGGACGCCCGTACCCAGGACTCTGGTTCGTCCCAGGCGTCCGGTAAGAAGGCGGACGGTGGCGGCCAGGCCGAAGGCACCGCGAAGCAGGGATCGCAGGCCGCCGGCGCCCCGGCGAAGAGCGAGACGGAGCCGAGCGCCGGATCGGACAAGGGGGCCGCCAAGCCGGCCGGCAAGGGCGAGGACACAACGGGCGCCGGCGGCACCGGCACTGGCCAGGGCGCTCCCGACGCCAAGCCGGCCCCCGGCCCCGACCACCAGGGCGTCACCGAGGGCAACGGCAGCGCCACATCGCCGCGACCGGAGACCGGCCCAGACAAGGTCTCCACACCAGGGTCCGGCTCTGGGCCCGGTCCTGCTCCGCAGCTGGCGTCGGGCAACGGCCCCTCACCCATGTCCGCCACGGAGGCCAAAACCAACACGCCCAAGGCCGACGGTGGTTCGGGCTCCGGCGCGGCGGGCGCAGCCGCCCGGTCCAAGCCGTCGGTCAGGAAACGGCAGGCCGCACGGCAAGTCGCACGGAACGCGCGCCGCGGCGGAGCCGGTGGAGGCGGCGGCGGTCGCTCGTCCTCCGCTCCCGCGCCGGCACGGGGCCGCGGCGCCAAAGCAAGCGCATCCGCCCCGGCAAAGCCCAGGAAACAAGCCGCCGCACCGGATGTCTCGAACGCCACGCCCGAGGCGGGGCTCGCGACGGCGGCGGGCCTGAAGCCACATCAGATGCTGGACACGCTCAAGGGAGTGAACGGCGCGGTCGGCCGTTCGGTCGACAAGGAGCGCACTGCCCTGCGCAAGGCGCCGCCGAAGGAGCAGCGCCCGTCCGGCTCCCCGCGGACGGTGCCCGGTGGCCCGACGGCATCGGCACCCGGGACGTACACCAACGCCAAGGTGGCCCGTACCGAGGCCGCTGCCGGCAAGACGCCCGAGATCGCCGGCGAGCAGAAGCCGGAAGGCGAAGTTCCGGGCGCCAACGTGCCTGAGCCGAGCTGGTGGGACATCGCCGTCACGATCGGCGCGCAACTCTTCGGCAAGCTCCTCAAGGAGATCCTGCCGCTCGACGACCTGATCGACTCGATCCTCGGGCTCCCGACGAAGGACGAGGGCCTGCAGAACGCCAAGGTGGGCGACGCGCCCAGGCTCCCGCTGGAGAACGACTCGGACCCCCAGCGCACCGACGAACAGGGCCAGAAGCTCGACGAGCGGAAGACGGAACTGCACCGCGCCGGCCGGGCGGACGCGGCTCGCCCGATGGGCGAGGACCAGATCTATCCGGACGTTCCCACCGAGACCCTGACCGGCAAGGTGCCCGGCGGCAACGGCAAGAACGCCAAGGGCGCCGGTCGCACGATGCCCGGCGGCGGCGTGCCGATCGAGTCCGCGTCCGCCGTGGCCGAGCACGACCGCGGTCCGCAGATCCAGGCCGGCTTCGGCGAGGGCCGGCAGAAGATGTCGCAGGAGCGCAAGAACAAGGACGACAAGGCGCAGGACGACCGGCAGAAGCACGACCGTGACCTCAAGCGCGAGGTCGACGCCAGCAGCAAGAAGCAGGCCGACGCCCGTGACAAGGGTCGCTCCGACATCGCCGACTCCCGCGACAAGTGGCGCAAGGAGCAGGACGACAAGACCTCGGAGATCGACGGCAAGAAGGGCAAGAAGTACGACGAGGTCCGCAAGGACATCAAGGGCAAGGAAGAGGAGACCGACAAGGACGTCGACAAGCGCACCGAGGACGACAACAAGAAGATCACGGACGAGCAGGCCAACGCCGAGAAGGAGGCGGAGAAGAAGCAGGACGAGGGCAAGGACGACGCCGACAACTGGCTCGAAGAGGCCATCGAGAAGCTGAAGCAGTTCTTCGAGGACCTCAAGAACGCCATCAAGAGCGTCTTCGAGAAGGCGCGGCAGATCGTCACCGACCTCATCGACAAGTTCAAGCAGCAGGTCTTCAAACTCATCGACGACGCGCGCAACTGGGTGATCGACAAGATCAACAAATTCGCTGACGCGTTGATCGCACTCGGGGACGAACTTCTCGCCGACTACCCGGCGATGCGTGACAAGTGGCGCAACACCATCGATGGAGCGCGCGACTGGGCTGTCGAGAAGGTCAACCAGTTCGCGGACGGGCTCAAGGAAGTCGCGGGGAAGCTGCTCGACGGCCTGTGCGGGGCGCTGCTCGCCGGGCTCGACGCCCTGGAGACCGGCATGCTGGCGGCCGTCGAGGTCGCGGAGACCGCTGCCGTCGGGGCGCTGGAGTTCGGTGCCGCCGTGGTGGAGGGCCTCGGCGAGTGGGCGGCCATCTTCAACGACATCGTCTCCGACCCCGGCGACTGGATCAGCAAGGCCGGGGCCGCCGCGGACACCGGTGCCAGGGACCACCTCTTCAACGAGGTCACGAGCGCGGTCAAGGCCTGGTTCAACCAGAAGGTCCAGGAGATCATCGGGATCCCGATGGACCAGTTCCAGGAGCTGATCTCCGGCGGTGTGACCGTCGAACAGATGGCTCAGATGGCGTGGGACGAGGCGCTGCCCCAACTCCCGGTCATCATCGGTGTACTCGTGGTCGAGAAGGTCGTCGCGAAGCTGATCCCCGGTGCCGGCTGGGTCATGGCGATCATCGACGCCCTGAAGACCGCGTGGGGCGCGCTCAGCGAAATCCTCGCCGCTTTCGGCCTGTTCATGGACTTCCTGAAGTCGGTCAAGAGCGGCAATGGCGCCCAGCCCTTCGCAAAGGCGGTGGCCGCCGGTGTGGTGGCGCTGCTGGAGTTGATCTACGAGTTCCTGATCGAGGGCGTCGGGAAGTTCATGGGCAAGGTGGCCGAGAAGCTCGGTGACATGCTGAAGAACCTCCGCAAGAAAAAGGACAAGCCCGACGGTTCTGACACCCCGCCGCCGGACGCACCAAGCAAGCCCAAGGACGACGAGTCCAAGGATGACGACCGCACCACGCCCGACAAGTCCTCCGACAAGCCGGGCGACAAGGACACGGACACACCGACGACGCGCAAGCCGCCGCCGGACAAGACGTCCCGCCCGCCGGCCCGGCCGCGCCCCGGCAAGCGTTCCTCACCGGAGAAGAAGCCCTCGCACACGACCCGGCCGAAGAAGCGCCGGGACGACGACGAGCGGCGTGAGGAGGGGCGCGAGGTCAACGCGGCTCGGAAGCGGATACGGGACGGGGAGCGGCGCTCCACCCGCGACGACAGGGACGACACCCCTTCGCGCCGCGGCCCTGCCCGCGACACCCTCCGCCCCGACCGCCGCAAGGACGACGACCGCCCCCGTGACCCGGACAGGGACCGTGACAGGGACCGCGACAGGGACCGCGACCGCGACCGTGACCGCGACAGGGACCGCGACAGGGACCGCGACAGGGACAGGAAGCGGGACAAGGACCGCCGCCGCACCCGGCGCGCCCGCCAGACCGTCAAGTCGGCCCGCAACAGGGCCCGCCGCGCGGCCGGCAAGCTCTACGGCAAGGCCCGACGCAAACTCGGCAACCGCCTGAACGACCGGCTGCGCCGCCTCAAGGACCTGTGGCGACGCCGGCGGGACCGGAGGCGGGACGACGACCGCTCGCGCGACCGGGGCAGGAACCGCCGGGACAGGCGGGACGACGGGACCGAGTCGGTCGACCTGCCGGATGTGCCGTTCGCTGACGCCGACGACGGGGAGCGGCACGTGCTGAGGTTCCACGGCCGCGGCACGGACGCAGGTCTTTACGTTCACAGCATTCCGGAAGAGGTCACTAAGTTCATTGCCGAATGGCGAGAGGACATCGCGAAGCAGGAGCCGTCGACCGAGCGGGACAACCAAGAGCTGTATCTCAAGGCCGCCGTGAGTAAGTACAACCGCGCCAAGAGAATTCAGAAGGGAATTCCGGCGAAGGTGAAGAAGGCGGACCGGGACAAGTACAAGCCCCGCCGTCGGGCCCTGCGGAAGCAGATGGTGAAGTTGGCCAACGCGGCGAGGCTACGGGAGTACAACGACATCCCCGATCCCAAGTGGCCGGACTTCGATGACGTCAAGCCTGGTCGCGGGAGTGCGGGACACTTCTCCGAGTACCTCGGAACCTCCGCGAAGACGGTGTTCGGTGGACCGGGCCAGGATGCCTCCAAGGCGAAGAAGGGGCAGCCGCCGGGTTGGGACTACATCACGAAGAACGGTCTGAGTGAGAACTCCGCCTGGGTGAGGATGCACCTCCTGCCGGAGCGGCTCGGCGGCAAGGCCACCGGCGACAACCTCGTGCCCGCACGCGGTCCGCAGACCAATATCCCGTTCCGGGAGAACATCGAGGATCAGGCCTACGGTGCCATCCCCGAGCAGCAGAAGATCATCTGGTACAAGACGGAGGTCCGGTTCGGGTACTCGCGTACCAAGGACTTCGCCGACTTCCCCAGCTATATCCATGCCGCGTACGGCGGATACGAGAAAGTCCGCGGTACCGGGAAAAAGCGGAGCGATTGGACGCGAAAAGGCGCGGAGAAGCAGTATGCCCGGCACGTTGAGCCGCCCGGCAAGGACGAAGGGGGAACCCTCTTCATCAACACGGCCGGGGCGACGACCATCGCCGGCATGCTCGAATGCTCCGAGAGGCTCGCCGGGCACGTCATTGATGCACGTGAAAACGCAGGGAAGTTCAAGACGCTGCTTGGAATCGATCCGGTTCTTCGGGCATGGAAGGGAAGGCGGGGGCCCGACTTCATGCCCGGGTTGCAGGACATGCTCGACAAGCTTGATGGCCTGATCACACAGAATAAGGTCAAACTGACGGTGTGAGGAATTATGAATCCCGACGGCAAGAATCAACCTTTTCCGTTCGAAGAGCTCTGCGCAAATGTTTTCGAGGAAATTCGAAGTTCCTCCGGACTGACGGTATGGGAAGCCAAATTCGGTGAGGTGCCGGAGTATTTGGACGACCCTGAATACGTCTTCAGAAGTCTTGCCGAGGACTATAATTTGCCGTTCGGTCCAGAGGTTCGGCGAAATTTCTTCCGATTCGAAAAAATTGCAGCATATTGGCAATCGGCAGACCAGGGCTCTGAGCTGGTCGGCGAATTCCAGCTAAATCATGTGTACAGCAGAAGGCTCATGTCGCACACCTGGGAAGGAACCGACGACTGGGAGCGCGCGCTCTACAAGGAGCTGCGGATCTTCGACAACACGCCTCAGACAGGAAGCGGGCGCATGGCCGGGCTGCGTGCCACGCCCGGCACCACGGATCCCGAGATCTGGTTCTTCGACATGCGACAGGGCGCCATGGAGATGGAACTCGACTACGGAACGTACCTGGACACGCTGATGGTGACCAAGGGAACCATCGGCTGGCAGTACCTGTTCTGTGACGCAGGTTTCGGTGATGAAGGCTTCACGCCCGTCGCCGAGGGACTCAACGAAATGCTCGAGGTCTTCCCCCGGCTCTTCCCCGACCACGACTACGCGGACCTCAAGGCCCGCCTCCGGGAGCGCATGTGACCCGCTATCCCGACATCCCCAAGCCCATCCGCTCCGGCATCGTCGTCGTCGACCCCGACCGCGGTACCCCCCAGCGCATCATCGTCCTCCAGTTCAACCCCGACACCCTGGAGCGAAGCCTCTCGCCGCAGGCCGCCGGAGGGGCCGGTGATGCCGGTGGGGGCGGCAGCGGGTCCGGGGACAGGAACGAGGCCCTCCGGCTGAAAGGGCCCGCGCAGGAGACCTGGAAGTTCACCGCCGAGATCGACGCCACCGATCAGTTCGAGGTCGCCGCTCCCGACGGGATCCATCCCGAGCTCGCGACTCTCGAGATGCTCGTGCATCCGACGACCGCGCAGTTGCGGGAGGCCTCCCGGCTCACGAAGAAGGGGACCATCGAGATCAGTCCGATCGAGATGCCGCTCACCCTGTTCACCTGGGGCAGCAAGCGCGTCATGCCCGTGCGGCTCACCGAGCTGTCCGTCAACGAGTCCGCGTTCGACGTGAATCTGAATCCCATACGGGCGAGCCTCAGCATCGGCATGAAGGTGCTCAGCGTCAGCGATCTGCCGGCCGGGCACCGCGGGGCCGATCTGTACATGGCGCATCTCGCGCAGAAGGAGCGGCTCGCCAGGGGCGCGCGCAGCGGCGGCGGGCTCGCCGCGCTGGGGATCGGCGGGCGCGGCGGCGCCCTGGGGAGGAGCTGAAGGACATGGCAGGCATCGAGCCGTACGAAAGCGCGCTGGACGCGATACCCGGCGCCCACCCCTACCCCCGGTCGAGCCGGTACCACGATGCGGAGATCGGGGTGCACCGCGCGGAGGACGGCAGCGAAGTGCGGTACGCCAAGCGCCGGTTGCTGCCCCCGATCGACCCGCACGGGGAGGAGTCCGCCCCGCACACCGTGAGCAGCGGGGACCGTCCCGATCTGCTCGCCCAGCGGTACATCGGCGACCCCGGCCAGTGGTGGCAGATCGCGGATGCCAATCCCGTGCTGGACCCGGCGGAGCTGACCGCCGAGGCGGGCCGGGAGATCCGGGTGCCGCACGCCGGCGGGTTCCCGGGGCCGGGAGACAGGTATGTCTGAGCAGCCCGTCGGGCAAGGACCCATCCACATCACCCTGCAGACGGGGCCGCGTCTGACCCGGCCCGTGCCGCCGGAGGTCATGGAGGCGCTGCTCTCGGCGCAGATCACGGCGACCGCCGGCGAACGTAGCGGGTTCCAGCTGGCGTTCGACCTCACCAAGCGGGGTGCGCTGTCGCAGCGGCTGCTTCCGGAGGGGTTCTTCGATCCGAAGACCAGGGTGATCCTCTCCGTGAGCGTGAAGGGGACCGCCCAGGTGCTGCTGGACGGTCTGGTCGTGCGGCAGGAGGTCGGCGCCAGCAACGAGCCGGGGCATTCGACGCTCACCGTGACCGGTGAGGACCTGACGATCCTGATGGATCTCGAGGAGCACACCGACCGTTATCCGAATCTGCGTCCCTCCCAGCGGGTGGGCCGCATCCTGGCCAAGTACGCGGACTACGGGATCGAGCCGCGTGTGTTCCAGGAGAAGATCGAGCAGCCGCCGCGGGAGCAGCTGCGGGTCGAGTACCAGACGGGCACGGATCTCGCCTACGTCAACGAACTGGCCCGGGCCAACGGGTACATCTTCTACCTGGAGCCGGGGCCGCGGCCCGGTTCCTCGACCGCCGTGTGGGGTCCGGAGATCCGGATCGGCGACCGCCAGCACGCGCTCAACGTGAACATGGACGTCAACTCGACGGTGGACCAGCTGACGTTCGCGTACGACGGGACCGCGCGGGAGGAACCGCAGGCCCGCGTCCAGAACCCGGCCACCCGCGACACCGTGCTGCTGCCGCAGCCGGACATCGGGCCGCTGCGCCCGCCGCTGGGGCGGCGCGCGACGCCTGCCCTCAAGCGCCGGACGCTGACGGGCACGGCGAAGAAGGAGTCCGAGCAGGCGCAGGCGGAGCTGCTGGCGCGTGCGGCGCTGTCCGCCGACGCCATCTCCGGTTCCGGGTCGCTCGACGTCAACCGGCACGGGTACATCCTGCGGCCGCGCGAGCTGGTCGGGGTGCGCGGCGCCGGGGTGACGTACGACGGCGACTACTACGTCAAGTCCGTCACCCACAACATCAGGCCCGGCTCGTACCAACAGAACTTCACGCTCTCGCGCGAGGGGCTCATCGCCCGGAGCAGCACCGTCCGGCCGTAGAGCAGGCCGTAGAGCAGGCCGTAGAGCAGGCCGTGGACCGGGCCGCAGAACCGGCCGTAGTACAGCCGCAGGAAGGGATCAGGGAAACAGCGCATGGCTGCAGGAGGGAACAACCGGTTCCTCGGCAAGTTCCGGGGGCGGGTGGTGAGCAACGACGACCCGCTGAGGATCGGACGGGTCACGGTCAACGTGCCGGACGTGCTGGGGGGCGAGACCTCCACCTGGGCGCTGCCCTGCCTGCCGTTCACGGGCCGGGGGTCGGGGCAGTACGTCGTCCCCGCCGAAGGGGCGGGTGTGTGGGTGGAGTTCGAGCAGGGCGATCCGAGCTACCCGATCTGGAGCGGGTGCTGGTACGGGGAGAGCGGCGAGCTGCCGCCGGACGCGCTCACGGGCGGGCCGGCGCACCAGAACGTGGTGATCCAGACCTCCGACCGGCACAAGTTCGTGATGGGCGACGTGCCGGGGGGCAACGGGATCCGGCTCCAGGCCGCGACGGGCGCGTACATCCAGGTCGACGAGAAGGGCGTGACCATCGCCAACGGCCAGGGCGCGTCGATCGTCCTGAGCGGCGCCGAGGTCAACATCAACGACGGCCGGCTGATCGTGCCGGGCAAGCAGTGACCACACAACGGGGAGAGAAGTCTTGTCCGGACACTCCGGTAACTCGGGCGTCTGCATCAGCGCCGCCTCGGCGATGCACTGTCCGCACGGCGGCCGGGTGTTCGCCGCGTCGGCGGCCGGTGCGGTGCGCGTCGACGGGCATCCCGTCCACACGGCCTCGGACGTCTTCGTCGTGACGGGCTGCGCGCACACCGTGGACGGCGTGCCGCAGCCGTGCACCAGCGCCCGTTTCGACCCGCACGCCAGAGGCGTGCTCGTGGACGGCGTGCCGGTGCTCCTGGACACCACGTCGGCGCAGTGTTTCGGCGCGGCGCTCGTGCCGCAGGGACCGGTGGTCGTCTCCGCCGGACGACAGGGAGTGATGTGCCGATGAGGGCCGTCCGCAGTGACATCGCGTTTCCGTTCCGCGGCGACCGGCGGGGGCGTACCGCGCATGCCGCGTACGACGAGCATGTGCGCGATCTGATCGAGCAGTTGCTGTTCACCAGTCCGGGCGAGCGGGTCATGCGCCCCGACTTCGGCTGCGGGCTGCTGGATCTGGTCTTCACCCCGAACAGCCCCGAACTGGCCTCCGCGCTGGAGCTGTCGGTGCAGGCGTCGCTGCAGCGCTGGCTGGGCGAGCTGATCGAGGTGGAGTCGCTGGACGTGGTGAGCGAGGAGAACGTGGTCCGGGTGTATCTGCGCTATTCCGTGCGCGCCACCGGGAGCCTGCGCGACGAGGTGTTCGAGGGGAGCGGGCCCGCATGAGCGGCGTGGAGGAGATGGTCTGCCGCGGCGACGGCAGGCGTGGGAAGGTGCGCGCGGCGCAGCTCGGCGGCGTGGACGCGGTGGAGGTGGGTGACGACGGGCTGACGCTGACCGTCACGTTCCTCGGCAAGGCGCCGCACGGGCTGTGCCCGGAGAACATCCGCATCGACGGCGGGCGGCGGGTCACCGGGATCGAGGCCGTGGACGTCGTCGTGGAGCGGGAGGAGGACCCGGAGCTCGACGACCGGCTGCTGGTGACGCTGGACCGCACCGGTGACACGAGCCGCTACCGGCTGTCGGTGGTGGACACCGATCCCTACGGGCGTCCGGGTACGGAGCCGTTCCCGGGTTTCGACCAGCGGTACTTCTCGGCCGGGTTCGCGTTCCGGCCGGACTGCCCCACCCCGTTCGACTGCAAGGACGAACCGGGTGACTGTCCGCCGGACTTCCCGGCCGCGCCCGTCGTCGACTACACGGCGCGCGACTACGAGACGATCCGCCGGCTGATCCTGGACCGGCTCGCGCTGACCACCCCGGAATGGGTGGAGCGCAACCCGGCCGATCTCGGTGTCACGCTGGTGGAGCTGCTGGCGCACACCGCCGACCGGATCAGCTACCAGCAGGACGCGGTCGCGACGGAGGCGTATCTCGACACCGCGCGGCGGCGGGTGTCGGTGCGCCGGCACGTGCGGCTGATCGACTATCCGATGCACGACGGCTGCAACGCCCGTGCGTTCGTCACGGTCGAGGTGGCGCGGGAACTGGCCCTGCTGCCGGGCACGTTCCGGTTCGCCGCGGTCGATGTGGCGCGGCTCGGCCCGAGGGACCGGCCCGAGATCGGCACGGTGATCGACGACCGGGATCTGGCGGTCCTCGGGGAGCGCGGGTCGGTCGAGGTGTTCGAGCCGGTCGTGGCGGCCGAGCCGCTGGTGCTGCGTCCCGCGCACAACACCATCGGCTTCTGGACCTGGGGCGGCGAGGTGTGTTCGCTGCCCGAGGGGGCGACGTCCGCGACGCTGCGCGACGCGTGGGCGGACGAGGATTGCTCGGTGCGGGAGTTGTGTCTCGCACCGGGCGATCTGCTGCTGATCGAGGAGGTGCGCGGGCCGCGTTCGGGCACGCCCGGGGACGCCGACCCGGCGCACCGGCAGGCGGTGCGGCTCACCTCCGTCACACCGGTGGTGGACGCCCTGTGCGACCAGCCGGTGCTGGAGGTCACGTGGGCGCAGGAGGACGCGCTCGCGTTCCCGGTGTGCCTGGCCACGCGGGGCGGCAGAGACTGCGAACCGGTGGCCGATGTGAGTGTGGCGCGCGGCAACGTGGCCCTGGTCGACCACGGGCGTTCCCTGACGTTCTGCGAGGGCACGGCGGAGACGGTGACCGTGCCGGCGGATCCCGCCGTGCTCGGCTCGTGCGAGCCGTCCGGCTTCGGCTGCCGGGACCGGGACGCGGGGAACGCGGTCGCCGATCTGATCGGTGCGCGCCTCGATCAGACGGGGCACGGCAGGCTGCTGACAGCCGGTCAGATACGCGAGCTGTTCGCGGTCGTCGGCGAGGACGCGACCGGCCGGGCCGGTCTCGGTCTGGAACTGGCGGGCCGGCGGCGCGAGAAGGTCGTGCCGGGGACCGCGTACGAGCAGGCGGAGGCGCTGGAGACACTGCTGGCGCAGGTCGTGTATCCGGGCATCGGGCCGCGGTTCCGTCCCGTGCTGCACCGCTCCCCCGTGGTCCAGTCCGTGCCGTTCCCCCTGGCGGCGCACGTGTCGGGCGGGCAGGCCGCCCGGCTCGCGGCGATCCCGGAGCGGGTGCGGCAGCGGCTGGTGGAGCTGTGGCGCAGCGCCCGTGACTGCGACGGCCTGACCGAGGCGGAGATCGCCGAGCTGACGGTCCTGTTCGGGCTGAAGGTGCTCGAACGGCTGGAGCTGCGCCGCCACCCGGTGCCCGCCCTGAGGGAGCTGCTGCACCGCAGCGAGCGGCTGCTGGCGGCGAAACTGCGCCGGCTGGAGGTGCTGACCGCGCGGGCGCGGGCGGGTGCCGTTCTCGACGGCGGGATCGCGTGGGAAATCGCGCACACCTGGGGTCCGGCGTATGCGGCGGGGCTGCACCCGGACGAGCCGGAGCTGCGCGGCCCCGCGGCGGCGCTCGTCCAGGACCCGCGTCAGGCGCTGCCCGCGGTGCGGGTGGTCGACGCGGAGCGGGACGAGGAGTGGACGCCGCGGCGGGACCTGCTGGCGAGCGGGAAGCGGGAGCGGCACTTCGTCGGGGAGCTGGAGGACGACGGCCGGATCGCGCTGCGGTTCGGCGACGGGCGGCACGGGGCGCGGCCGCGGCCCGGGTCCCGGCTGGAGCTGCACTACCGGCTCGGCGGCGGCACGGCCGGCAACGTGGGCGCGGAGGCCATCAACCACCTGGTGCTGTGCCGCGATCCCGAGGCGGCGGATGCGGGCGATCCGATGCCGGTGGCGGGCGTGCGCAATCCGCTTCCGGCGGTGGGCGGCACCGAGCCGGAGCCGCTGGAGCAGGTGCGTCAGCTCGCGCCGCTGGATCTGCGGCGTTCGCGGCTGCGCGCGGTGACGGCCGACGACTACGCGGCGCTGGCGTCGGCGCTGCCTGGTGTGCAGCGCGCGGCGGCGGAGATCCGGTGGACGGGCAGTGTGCAGGAGGCCCATGTGGCGGTGGACGCCCTGGGCGCGGGTGAGCCGTCGCGGCAGCTGCTCGACTCGGTGGCGTACGCGCTGGAGGCATACCGGCGCATCGGGCACGACCTGGTGGTGGGTCCGGCGCGCATGGTGCCGCTGGACATCGCGCTCCAGGTGTGTGCCGCGCCCGGCCACCAGCACGGGCAGATCCTCGCCGAGCTGTACCGGCTGCTGGGCAGCCGGCGTCTGCCCGGCGGGCGGCTCGGATTCTTCCATCCCGATGCGCTGTCGTTCGGCGAACCGGTGCGGCTGAGCCGCCTGGTGGCCGCGGCGGCGGCCGTACGGGGCGTGGAGAGCGTACGGGTGACCAGGCTGGCGCGGCTGTTCGGTGCCGGGCCCGCGCAGGAGACGGACGACACGGCACTGGAGGCAGGCGTGCTGCGGCTCGGCCCGCTGGAGATCGCGCGTTGCGACAACGACCCCGACCGGCCCGAGAACGGGCTGCTGTCCCTCGAGATCGGCGGAGGTGCGCGATGAGCGGCACGTGCGGCTGCGGCTGCGGCGGGCACGACGAGCGTGTGGCGCCGAGGGCCCTGTACAACCCTCCGGGCCGGAACGCGCTGGACTACCGCGTGGGCGCGTACGGCTCGTTCCGGTCGGCCATGCTGGACCGGCTGGCCTCGCCCGCCTATCCGGCGCTGCGCGGGCTGACGGTCCGTACTCCGGACGATCCGGCGATCGGGCTGCTGGACGCGTGGGCGGTGGTCGGTGATCTGCTGACGTTCCACTCGGAGCGCATCGCGGACGAGGCGTATCTGCGCACCGCGAACGAGCACCGCTCGCTGGCGTTGCTGGGCAGGCTGGTGGGGCACCGGCCGCGGCCGGGCATCGCGGCGGACACGCATCTCGCGTACACCCTGGACCGGGATCCGCGGGAGGCGGAGCTCTCGGTGGTGATCCCCCGGGGCGCACGGAGCAACAGCGTGCCCACGACGTCGGACGAGCAGTCGCAGGTCTTCGAGACGAGCGAGGACCTGGTGGCGCGGGCGGCGTGGAACGAGCTGGCGGTGCGCCGGCGCAGGCCCTCGCTGCTCACGCCCGACGATCTGCAGCGGCGGTCGGAGATCTTCTTCGCCGGTACGTCCACGGGGCTGAACACCGGTGACCGGCTGCTGTTCGTGTTCGCCGGTGAGGAGGGCGGGCCGGCGGGTCAGCGGCTGCTGCTGCCGGTCGCCCGCACGCGGATCGACCGCGACGACGACGTGACCGCTGTCGCGCTGCCACGGTCCGCGCCGCCGACGCTCGGCGAGCTGGTGGACGAGCTGCGCCGGTGGATCACGGAGGACGACCGGGAGACGGAGGACGGGGAGCCCGCGCCGGACAACCCCAATCCGCGTCCCGTCAGCCGGTACATCGAGGAGTTCGACGCTCAGGTGCTGGCCCCGCTGCGGGCCGGCCTCGACGCCGTCACCACGCCCGCCGCTTTCGCGGCCCTGCTCGCCGGTCCGCACGAACGGCTCGCCGAGGCGCAGGCGGTGGCCGCCGCGCACGAGGAGGTGGCGGCCTGGTTCGAGCAGTTGGAGGCGGTGGTCGGCGATCTGCGCGAGCGGGCGTCCGATCTGGAGCCGTCCCGCCCGGCGCCGCGGCCGGAGGAGCAGATGTCCGGCGGGGCCGCCGCCCTGCGGGCGCTGGGCGCGGTGCTGCCCGCGCTGCGCACCCGGGACGTACGGCCGGGCGCGGGCGCCGGGGCGCTGTCCCGGGACCGGCTTCCGGCAGCGGACTCGGAGCTGGGCGCACAGCTGCTGTCCGCGCTCGACCCGCGGCTGGCCGACGGGATGTACGCGGCGTGGCGGCGGTCCGCGCCGACCGCGCCCGCGCTGCTCAGCGAGGTGCAGGCAATACGGGTGACCGCGGCGCCGTTCGGTGCGACGGCTCCGCTGCGGCCGGTGCAGGACGAGCGCGGGCGGGTGGTCCGGCAGGCGGACTGGCCGCTGACGGGTGCGGCGCTGACGACGATGCGCGTCGTGTACGACCCGGCGGGACGGGTGCCGCAGCGTGCCGAGTTCCAGCACACCGAGGCGGGTTCGTCGGTCCAGGTGTCGGAGAACCTGCCGGCGGACAAGACGATCGAGCTGGGGCCCGGCCGGATCACGGTGCGCACGCGAGCGGGCCAGGACCACGACCTGAGCTGGCTGAGCAGGCGGCCCGCGGACTCCCAGGAGCCGGGCGTGACGGCGCAGCTGTTCGACGGCCTGCCCGAGCGGACGCTGTTCGTGTCCCGCCCCGGAGAGGACGGCCGCGTGCACGTGGCCGTGCAGAACGGCGATCCGGTGAACTGGCGGCTCGCCCCGGGCGAGCGCCGCCAGGTCCGGCACGAGGGCCTCGAGCTGACCGTGAGCTACACGGTGGGCAGCGAGCCGGCGAACGTCGTCATCGGGATCGCGACGGTGCCCGAGCCGGCCAACCGTCATGTCCTGCCGCTGGACTCGGTGCAGGACTCGGTGACGGTCGGCAGCTGGGTGGCGATCGAGCGTCCCCGCAAGGGCGCCGAGGGGCCGGACGGGATCCCCGGTGATGCGGGGCTGAGCTTCGTCACCACCCGGGTCACGGGCGTGCGTACGGCCGTGTACACCAACTACGGCATCACCGGCCGGGGCACGGAGCTGACGCTGGCCGATCCGTGGCTCGACGAGCACGACGTGCTGCTGTCCAACATCCGTGACACCACCGTCCACGCGGGCGGTCAGCCCCTGCGGCTCGCGGGAGAGCCGCTCGGCGAGGACGTGCACGGTGACGAGATCGAACTGGCGGAGCTGTACGACGGGTTGCGTCCGGGACGGCACCTGGTCGTCTCCGGGGAGCGCACGGACGTGCTGCCGCAGTCCCCCGGCGCGTCGGGCGTCATGGGCACGGAGCTGGTGGCGATCGCGGAGGTGGAGCAGGTGGTCGATCAGCGGCTGCCCGGGGACCATGTGCACACCCGGCTGTCGCTGACGTCGAAGCTCGCCTACCGCTATCGCCGCGACACGGTGCGCGTGCTGGGCAACGTGGTGCCGGCGACGCACGGCGAGAGCCGTGACGAGCCGATCGGCAGCGGTGACGCGAACCGGTCGAACCAGACGTTCGCCCTGTGGCAGTCCCCGCTCACGTGGCTGCCCGCCGACACGCCGCTGGGGGCGGTGCCCGTGCTGGAGGTCCGTGTCGACGGGCTCCTGTGGCACGAGGTGGACTCGCTCGCCGGGCGCGGCCCGACCGAGAGGGTGTATGTCACGGGCACGACGGCCGACGGCCGCACGACGGTGACATTCGGTGACGGGGTGCACGGGGCACGCCTGCCCGGCGGCAGCGAGAACGTCCGCGCCCGCTACCGCTTCGGCAACGGCCGCGCGGCCAATGTCCGGGCGAACCGCATCACCCAGGCCGTCACCCGGCCGCTGGGCGTCACAGGGGTCACCAATCCGCAGCCGGCGACGGGCGGTGCGGACGCCGACGGGCCGGGCCTGACCCGCCGTACGGTGCCGCTCGCAGTCTCGGCGCTGGACCGGCTCGTGTCGGTCGCGGACTACGAGGACTTCGCGCGGTCGCGGGCCGGGATCGGGCGCGCGGTGGCGCGGGAGGTCTTCGACGGCCGCCGGCGGGTGCTGCACGTGACGGTCGCCGGGGTGGACGACATCCCGATCGCCGAGGATTCCGACGTGCTGCGCGCCCTGCGCTCGTCGCTGGCCGAGTACGGGGACGCGCGGCTGCCGGTGCGGGTGGACGTGCGGGAGCTGGTGCTGCTGCTGATCGCGGCGAAGGTCAAGGTCGCCCCCGACCACAGCTGGCAGGTGGTGGAGCCGAGGCTGCGGCAGGCGCTGCTACGGGAGTTCGGGCCCGCCCGGCGCGAACTGGGCGCTCCCGCCCAGCTGTCCGACGTACTGGCGACGGCGCACCGGGTGCCGGGCGTCGACTTCGTCGACGTGGACGTCTTCGGCGGGGTCCCGGCGTCGGTCACACCCGACGGCCTGACCCGCCTCGCCGAGCGGCTCACCGAGGTGCGGCCGACGGTCCCGGCACGGCTCGCCGCGTACGACGAGGACGTGCACCGGGTCACCGCCGACGGCGGGGAGACGCTCACCGCGGTGGCGGCGCGGTACGGCGTCCCGCTGGCCGAACTGCTGCGCCTCAACCCGGACATCACCGACACCCGGCCCCTGGCGAAGGGGCGCGCGGTGTGCGTCTTCCGCGGGGTGCGCCCCGCCCAGCTCGTCCTGTTGTCCCCGCACGTCGCGGACACGCTCGTTCTCACGGAGGTCACCGCATGAACACGCACGAAAGGAGCGCCGCATGAGCAGGGAACCGGACGGGCTCGCGGAGCTGCTCCCCCAGTGGCACCGGCTCCGGGACGCCGAGGCCGGGGAACCGCTGCGGGCACTCCTCGCGGTGATCGCCGAGCAGGCCGACCTGGTGCGCGACGGGGTCGAGCAGAGTTACGAGGACCTGTTCGTGGAGACGGCCGCGCCCTGGGTGCTGCCGTACATCGGCGACCTGGTGGGGTACAGGCCGCTGCCGGGTTACGAGCGGGTTCGCACGGACGGGCTCGGCGACGCGGGCCGCGACGCCTCGCGCGGCGCGCTCGCCGAGGCGCTCGCGCCGCGCCGGGACGTGGCGGCCACGGTCGCCAACCGGCGCCGCAAGGGCACGCTGCACCTGCTGGAGGAGCTGGCTCAGGAGATCGGTGGCTGGCCGGCGCGGGCCGTGGAATTCTCGCGGCTGGTCTCCCATCACCAGCCGGTGAAGCTGTACGGGTCCGGACCGGCGGCCGCCGATGTGCGCCGGGCGGGCCGCGGCCGTCTCGCCGACGTGCGGGAGGGAGCCGAACTGGACCTGGCGGGCGGCCCGTTCGGGAACACCGCCCGGTCGGTGGACGTGCGCAGGGCGGGCTCCGCGCGCCGCGCGGGCGGGTACACGCCCGCGGGGGTGGGGCTGTTCGTGTGGCGGCTGAAGCCGTATCACCTCAACCGGGCCCCGGCGTACTGCATCGACCGTGCGCGCAGTCTGTACACGTTCTCGATCCTCGGCAACGACGCCCCGCTGGTGACGAATCCGGTGCCGGAGCCGTCGGCAACCCACATCGCGACGATCGACAACGTGCCCGCGTACATCCGGCGCCGGCAGCTCGCCGACCGGCTGGCTGACTACTACGGTCCTGGCAAGAGCTTCACGATCTGGCGGGACGGCCAGGACGAGCCGGTGCCGATGTCGGACATCGTGGTCGCCGACCTGTCCCAGTGGCGCTACCGGCCCAGGCGCGGCCAGGTGGCGGTCGACCCGGTGCTGGGGCGGATCGCCTTCGGATCGCGGTCGGCGCCGCGGCAGGGCGTGTGGGTGACCTACCACTACGCTTTCGGCGACGACATCGGCGGCGGCGAGTATCCACGGGAGCGGGACACCTCACCGGCGGCGAAGGTCTACCGGGTGGGGCCCCGCGGCGGCCACCAGAAGATCATGGACGCGTACGAGGAGTGGCGCGAGGACCGCAGGGCGGGCCGGTGCGGGCCCGAGGGCATCATCGAGATCACGCACAGCGGCGCCTACCAGGAGCAGCTGGACTTCGATCTGGAGCGGGGGGACCGGCTGGAGCTGCGCGCGGCGGAGGGCTGCCGGCCGGTGATCCGTCTCCTCGACTGGTACAGCAACCGCCCCGACGCGCTCAACATCCGGGCGCAGGAGGAGGACTGCGGGGCCGAGGCGCCGCGCATCGTCCTGGACGGTCTGCTGATCACCGGCCGCGGCCTGCATGTGAGCGGTCCTGTGGGCGCCGTGGTACTACGGCACTGCACGCTGGTGCCGGGCTGGTCGCTGGAGCCCGAGTGCGATCCGCACTCCCCCGAGGAGCCCAGCCTGGTGCTGGAGCGGACGACGGCGTGTGTGCAGATCGAGCACAGCATCCTGGGCACGATCGAGGTCATCGGGGACGAGGTGAACCACGATCCGCTGGCCCTCCACATCAGGGACAGCATCCTGGACGCCACCGGTCACAACCGCGAGGCGCTGTCGGCGCCGGACTGCCGGCTCGCGCACGCGGTGCTGCACGCCTACCGCACCACCGTGATCGGCGAAGTGCACACGCACGCCGTGGAGATCGGCGAGAACAGCGTCTTCACGGGGCGGATGCGGGTCGCCCGGCGCGGCATCGGCTGCCTGCGGTACTCGTACGTGCCGCCGGGCTCGCGCACGCCGCGCCGGCACCGCTGCCAACCGGATCTCGCCGGCGACTCGCTCGTACGGCCGCTCTTCACGAGCGAGCGGTACGGCACGCCCGCGTACGGCCGGCTCGCCGGAGTGTGCCCGCCGGAGATCCGGCGCGGCGCCGACGACGGCTCCGAGATGGGCGTCTTCCACGATCTGTACGAACCGCAGCGCGAGGACAGCCTGCGGGCCCGGCTCGCCGAGTACACCCCGGCCGGTACGGACGCCGGGATCATCCCCGTCACCTGACACGACTTTCACGACTGCCTGAACTTCCCGAGGGGGACCCCAACTCATGCACGCAGACATCTCCCGCGTCACCTTCCGGCCGGAGAGGCACTACTCGGCGGTGATCGCCCAGCAGGGCCGGGTCCAGCTGGATGCGGACGCCAACGAGCAGACGGCGATCCAGCTGCACCAGGCGCGTACCGTCGCCCGCGACCTGATCGGGCAGCACGGCGGTCCGCAGGGCGCGACCGGTTTCGCGGTGCAGTTCCTGGGCGGCAGCCGGGAGCTGGACGACCTGGCGATCGGCGGCGGCCGCTACTACGTGGACGGCATCCTCGTCGACGCGACCCGTCCCGCGCCGGGCGTACCGGTCACGCAGGACACGGCGGACGGCGAGTCCGCCGACAGCCCGGCGCCGCCGTCGAGCTGGACGTACTGGGACCAGCCGGACGGCTACCGGGACCCGGAGCGGCCCGGTGACCGGCTGCCCACGCAGTTCCCGTACCTGGCGGCGCTGAAGGTGTGGGAGCGGGTGGTGACGGCCGCCGAGGACCCGCTTCTGCGGGAGGTCGCGCTCGGCTCGGCCATGCCGGACACGGCGGCGCGGGTGAAGGTGGTCTGGCAGGTGGTTCCGGTGCCGGGCTCCGAGCTGGAGCTCGAGGACGGGGCGACGAAGGACCAGGTGCGGGCCGCGTTCAACACGTGGGCCGCGAAGCAGGCGCCGACAGCACGGATGGCGGCGCGCAGCGAGCGCCCGGACCGTGCGGACGAGGACCCGTGCCCGGTACGGCCCGACGCCCGGTACCGCGGCCCGGAGAACCAGCTGTACCGGGTGGAGATCCATGAGGGCGGGGCGGCGAAGGACGCCACGTTCAAGTGGTCCAGGGAGAACGGGTCGGTGACCTTCCCGGTCGACGAACTGGACGGCACCTGGGTGGAGTTGGGGTTGCTCGGTGGCGACGGCAAGCTCGACCTGAACGTGGGTGACTGGGTCGAGTTCACCGACACCGCCTGCACCAGCCGCCGTGAGCCGCTGCCGCTGCTGCGGGTCGAGGAACTGGATCTGCCCGGGCGCCGGGTGCGGCTGTCGGGCGAGCCCCACCCGTCGGTGGGCCGGCGTCCCGAGCTGAACCCGTACCTTCGCCGCTGGGACCACCGGCCGCCGTCGGGCCGCGGCAAGGGCGGTGCGGCGAAGGCGCGCGGCGGGGCGCTGCGGATCGAGGAGGGTACGTGGCTGCCCCTGGAGGACGGGGTGTTCGTGTACTTCGAACCGGGACGCGCCTACCGCTCCGGGGACTTCTGGACCGTGGCGGCGCGCACGGCGACGGGTGACGTGGAGTGGCCGACGGACAGCGCGCGCCGTCCGCTGCTGCGCTCGCCGCAGGGAATCGAGGTGCACCACGCGCCGCTGGCGTGGATCCTCGGTGAGGGGTCCGTCGCCGATCTCCGTAAGACCTTCGGCGGGTTGGCGGCGCCGATCCCCGCGGCCGACGCGCAGGCCCTGGCGGCCGAGGCGAGCGCGGAGGAGGAGGCCGTGGCGGCGGAACGTGCCGCCGACGGCGGTTCGGCGGACGTGGAGACCGGGCAGGACGATCAGGGACGGCCGGAGAACTGACGGACTCCCGGGAAGGAGCACCACTATGGCGACACCCCTGTCGGCCGACAGATTGCTCAAGGCCCTTCGCAACGAGGGTCTGCGCGTCGTCGAGCACCGCAGCTGGCGCACGCACAACCGCAACCACAAGGGGCCGTGGGGCCCGGTGAACGGTGTGATGATCCACCACACCGTGACGAAGGGCACCGAGAGCTCCGTCGAACTCTGCTACAACGGCCACTCCAGCCTGCCGGGACCGCTGTGCCACGGTGTCATCGCCAAGGACGGCACGGTCTACCTCGTCGGCAACGGACGGGCCAACCATGCCGGACTCGGCGACGACGACGTCCTGCGCGCGGTCGTCAACGAATCGGCACCGCTGCCCGCGGACAACGAGGCCAACACCGACGGGAACCGGCACTTCTACGGTTTCGAGTGCATCAACCTCGGTGACGGCAAGGACCCGTGGCCGGCGGCGCAGCTGGAGGCCATCGAGAAGGCGGCCGCGGCGATCTGCCGGGCGCACGGCTGGTCGCACCGCTCGGTGATCGGGCACAAGGAGTGGCAGCCGGGGAAGGTCGACCCGCGCGGGTTCACGATGGACGCGATGCGCAGCCGGATCAGGGAGCGGCTGGGCGGCAGTCCGGACGGCCCGGCGACACCGCCGCCGGCTACACGGTACGAGCCGTTCCCGGGTGCGGCGTTCTTCCAGGTGGGGCGGCGCAGCCCGATCATCACGGCGATGGGCAAGCGGCTGGTGGCCGAGGGCTGCGGCCGCTACGAGGTGGGCCCGGGCCCGGAGTGGACCGAGGCTGACCGCAAGTCGTACGCGGCGTGGCAGCGCAAGCTCGGCTCCGCGGGCCGCCCCGCGCACGCCATCCCGGCCAAGCCGCGCTGGCACACGCTCACGGGCCCCACCGGCTGTGGTCAACGTGACGGGGCCCCCACCCCCCGGGGGGGGGGCGGCCGCCGTCACGTGTCAGGTACGGCTCGCGGTGCAGTCCACGGGGGTGGGCCTGCCGGTCGGCCAGGCCAGTCCGACGAAGCGGATACGGCCGGGGGCGTCCGGCGCCAGTTCCACGACGGAGACGGCCTTGTTGTACGGGTTGCCGTAGTTGTCGAGGCAGATCCAGCCGCTCGCGCCGTCCACCTTGCCCATGCCGTGCAGCCGCAGCCACGAGTCGCTGATGCGGCTGAGGGCGGGGATGACCGGGTCGCCGTCGTCCCGCATCCGGATGGCAGTGATGGCGGTGAGGCCCGCGTCGTAGAAGGTGATGGTCCGTGAGTCGGTGAGTTCCACCTCGCCGATGTTTCCGACCTCCTTGCTGCGCGCGAGCTCGGCGAGGGTGCGGAAGGCGGCGGCGGAACCGCCGGTGGCGGGTGCCTCGCGGCCGGTCCAGGCGTCGGGGTGGGCGACGGCGGCGTACTGCAGGGTCACGCCCTTGCGGAAGGCGTTCCAGTCGAGGCGCTTGTCCGAGGAGAGGGTGGAGGCGCCGGAGCCGGTGATGACGGTGTACTTCTTCTCGGTGCATCCGCGGTTGCCGAGTTCGTTGACGAACTGCCGCAGTTGGACGGGACGGCCGGCGAAGTAGATGACCTTGGCGGCCGATGTGCAGATGGTGTCGACCATCTGGTCGAAGGCGTTCGCGGTGGTGCCTTCCTCGTGGAACTCGTCCGGTGCGCGGTACTGCTCGGGTGCGCGCGGCGAACCGAGGGTCCGTTCGGCGAAGGCCCGCTTGAGCGCGTCGACGTAGTTGTCACCGGTGCGGATGTCCTCGACGACCAGGGTGTGCTTCGGGTCGATGTCCTTGTTGAAGTGGGACAGGGCCTTGGCCTGGTCGGTGGTGGTGGGCACGACGCGGGCGAGGCCCGGGTAGGCGTCGGGGCGTTCGGGGCTGTTGCCGGAGTCGTCGGCGGTGATCGGCCCGCCGACGACGGGGATGCCGCGTTCCCTGGTGAGATAGCCGATGGCCGCCTGGGTGGTGGCGGTGGAGACGTCGAAGCCGATCACGGCCCGCAGGTTGTCCTCCGCGGACTCGGACATCTCCCCGAGCTGTTCGGCGACGGGCCTCCAGTGGGCATGGCTGCGGCCCGGGTTGGCGAGCAGCAGCCGTATCGCGGGCTTCTTGCTGTTGGAGTCGTGGTTGGCGCGGTACTGGGCGAGGTAGGCGCCCTGCACCTCGTGCAGGGTCTTCTCCTGCTCGAAAGTCTGGGCGGGTGCCATGGGCAGCATCACGGCGACGGAGACGTGCGGTTCGTCCGCGATCCGCTCGTTCTCCGCCTTGATCCGTGCGCTGACCTCCTTGAGGTTGGCGGCGAAGACGTAGCTGCCGTCGGTGACGCCCGTGCATTCCCTGTCGCCTTCGGGGCCGCGTTCCTCGATGCCCTTGCCGCAGGCGGGGTCTGGTCCGAAGACGACGATGCCGGTCCACACGGCGGCACCGAGGACGACGAGGGCGACGGCGATGACGGCCGCCTTGGTGAGCGGTCCGCCGGGGAGTCTTCCGATGAACGACGTCATGACGCGGCACCTTCCTCGACGGGCAGGTCGGGCGCCTGTGTTCCGGCCCTCAGGCGGGCCGGCCAGGCGGCGGACGCCTCGCGGTAGGCGGCGTGCGCGGCCTTGTTGCCGTACAGCGTCTCCAGCGCGATGCGGACAGTGGTCAGTTCGTCCTCGCGCGGGGCGAGGGTGAGCGGGTCGGACAGCCGCCACAGGAGGGGCACCAGCGAGGCGACGGCCTCGTGGTGCGGGCCGGGGACGTCGCTGCCGCAGGCCGTGCAGGACAGGACGGGCCCCCCGGCCGGGGGTTCGTAGCCCTCGCGGGGATGGGGGGCGGCGCAGATCAGGTTGAGCGCGCGGAGCCACTCGGCGGGCGGGGTGAGGGTGAACCGGTGGTGCAGCACGCACACCACCTCATCGACGCGGCCGAGGGCGAGCGTGTGGTGCAGATAGGTGTCGCCGCGCGGGTCGCACAACGAGCGCAGGCGCAGCTGGGTGTCGCGCCAGCGCTCGTGGGTGGTGGTGGCGGCCAGCCGGTGCCGCAGCAGCAGATCGAGAGCCCGGTCGCCGTCGAGGCAGGACCGGGTGCGGTAGTCGTCGGCCTCCCGGACCCGGGCGGCGACCAGGTCGTCGGAGTGGTCCTCGGGATGGGCGAAGGTCCACAGTCCGCGCCGGGTGCCCGCGTCGGCCGCGGCGGACAGCAGCACCAGCCGCTCCCGCTGCACGGGGTCGGGCAGCAGCTTGGTGAGGAGTCGGGGTGCGGCTTCGTCGAGCAGGTCCCGGCTGCGGACGGTGCCTGTTTCCTGGACGCGGCGGACGGCCGTGTCCGTGAGGATGCGGGCGGCGGCCGCGCGTCCGCCGCTGTAGCGGGCGACGAGGCGGGGCAGGTGGTCGGGGTAGTCGACGGGGCTGAGCATCTCGGCGATGTGGGCCTGTTCGATGCCGGGGATTCTCAGGACGAGGGGCCGCTCCCGCGGCACGGCGTCGCCGCCGACCTCGCCCAGCGGCGGATGCCCTTCGCCCTTGCCGAGGAGGGTGGCGAGGGTGACGGGCCGGGTGGGGTCCTTGCCAGCGGTGTCGTATCCGGCGTCGAGCAGGCCGAGGAAGGCGCGTCCGACGGCGGTGTGGGCGTTGTCGAGGAGCAGCAGCGGGCGGGGCTTCTTGTTGAGCCGGCGCAGTCTGCCGTAGTTGGCGTCGACGTCGTCGAGGAGGGCGGCGACCAGGTGCTCCTCGGCGGTGCGTCGCCGGTCGTCGAGGCGGCGGAAGCCGCGGACGAACTGGAACAGCCGTTGCAGCGAGTCGCCCTGGTAGCCCTGGGAGGCGTGCAGCCGGCCGCCCCACCAGGCGAGCGCGCCCTTGTCCGGTTCGCTCTTGACGAGCTGCTGGCGTGCGGAGTCGAGGACGATTCCCGCGATGCTGTCGAGGCCGGGGACGGCGGCCAGGACCTGCGGGAGGTTGTCGGCGACGACGTCGAACCAGCGGCCGAGGCTTTCCCTGCGGCGCCGTACGTCGGGGTCCTCGGCGGTGATGAAGGTGCGCAGGTCGGCCTCGGCCCGGCGCAGGTCGGGCGGCCGTACGTCGTTCTCGTCGCTGTTCAGCGGGCGCCATGCGGTGACGACGAGGAGGCCCAGGGACACCCTGGGGAAGGTCATGGGCCGCCCGAAGTGCCGTACGTCGAGGCCGAGTTTGTAGGCGAGGAGATACAGCAGGTGGGTGATGTGGGAGGCGTTGGGGACGTCGTCGTCGCTGAGCTCGGCGACGCCGGGCTCGCCGAATCCGCGGGCGCCGAGGTCGACCCGCGCGAGCGGCACCCGCCCGTTGTAGGCGTCATGGACGGCCCCGAGCAGCGCGGTCTTGCCGCTGCCGCGTCCGCCGACGATCCGCACCAGGGGCGCGCCCTTGGGATAGGCGAAGGGGACCTGGTACGCGTGCGTGTGGTGCAGTCCCACCAGCCGGGGGACGAAGCTCTCCTGCAAGGCCTGCTGACCGTACAGTCTCCCGCCCATGGCGCTCCCCCGCCTCCCCCTGCCAGCTGCGCATCATGAGATCAACTCGCCGTGCACAGAGGGAATTTACCCGACGTACGCCCGCTCGGCAGGTGGTTGTGACCGCCGGGTGTCACCTGCCGCGCGACCGTGACCCGGGCAGTGCCGGGGGCGGGGCGCCGGGAGTCAGAGTTCGCGGAGTGCCGGCAGCAGCTTCTTCCCGGCCCAGTCGAGGAACGGCTCCTGCCGGTCCCCGCCGATCTGGACGAGGGCGACCTCGGTGAAGCCGGCCTCCGCGTACGGCCGTACGGCGTCGACGAAGGCGTCCACGTCGTCTCCGCAGGGGATCTGCCCGGCGACGTCCTCGGGGGTGACGAGTTCGGTGGCCTGCTCGAAGGACTTCGGGCCGGGCAGTTCGGCGTTGACCCGCCAGCCGCCGAGGGCCCAGCGGAACTGGTCGTGGGCGCGGGCCACGGCCGCGTCCCGGTCGGGGTCGTAGCAGACGGGCAGCTGGCCGACGCGGGGTTTGCCCGTGCCGCCGTACCGGTCGAAGGCGTCGAGCAGCTCCTTCTTCGGCTCGGTGGCGATCACCAGGTCGGCGTAGCTGCCGGCGACCTCGCAGGAGCTGTCGCCGGAGACGGCGATGCCGATGGGCACGGGCTGTCCGGGCGGATCCCAGAGTTTGGCGTCGACGACGTCGAAGTGGGGGCCGTGGTGGTTGACGTGCTCGCCGTCGAGGAGCCGGCGGATGATGTCGGTGGCCTCCTCCAGCTTCTCCAGGCGTTCGTGCGCACTGGGCCAGCCGCCGCCCACCACGTGCTCGTTGAGGTTCTCGCCGGAGCCGAGGCCGAGGCGGAAGCGCCCTTCGGACAGCAGCTGGACGGTGGCCGCCTTCTGGGCCACGACGGCCGGGTGGTACCGGGCCGTCGGGCAGGTCACGTACGTCATCAGCGGGATGGTCGAGGTGGCCTGGGCGGCGGCACCGAGGACGCTCCAGGCGTAGGGGGCGTGGCCCTGCGAGTCGAGCCAGGGGAAGTAGTGGTCGGAGATGACGGAGAAGTCGAACCCGGTCGCCTCGGCCCCGACCACGTGGCCGACGAGCTCTCGCGGCCCGGCCTGCTCGGTCATCATCGTGTACCCGATGCGCACCATGCCCTACTCCTCCTTGTCCTTGCCGTGCCACAGCGTGGTGACGTTGCAGAACTCCCGGATGCCGTGCCCGGACAGTTCGCGTCCGTAGCCGGATCGTTTGACGCCGCCGAACGGCAGGGCGGGGTGGGAGGCGGTCATGCCGTTGAAGAAGACTCCGCCGGCCTCGAGGTCCCGCGAGAACCGCTCGATCTCGGCCTCGTCGCGGGTCCAGGCGTTGGAACTGAGACCGAAGGGCGAGTCGTTGGCGAGGGCGACGGCCTCGTCGGCGTCCGCGACGCGGTAGAGCGTGGCCACCGGTCCGAACGCCTCCTCCCGGTGGATGCGCATCGCGTCGGTCACATCGGTGAGGACGGTGGGCTCGTAGAACCAGCCGCGGTCACGGCCGGGCGGGCGGCGGGCGCCGCACTGGGCGGTGGCGCCCCGGGCGAGCGCGTCGTCGACGAGCTGTTCGAGGTCCTCGCGGCCCTTCTCGGTGGCGAGCGGGCCGACGTCGGTGGCCTCGTCCATCGGGTCGCCGACGGTCAGCCTGCGCATCGCGTCGGTGAACCGGTCACGGAAGGCGTCGTGGATGTCGGTGTGGACGATGAAGCGTTTGGCCGCGATGCAGGACTGGCCGTTGTTCTGCACCCGGGCGGTGACCGCGGTGGCGACGGCGCGGTCCAGGTCGGCGGAGGGCATGACGAGGTAGGGGTCGCTGCCGCCGAGCTCCAGCACCGTCTTCTTGACCTCGTCGCCGGCGACGGAGGCGACGGAACGTCCGGCCGGTTCGCTGCCGGTCAGGGTGGCGGCGGCCACGCGCGGGTCGCGCAGGACCGACTCGACGGCGTCGGAACCCACCAGCAGCGTCTGGAAGCAGCCCTCCGGATAACCGGCCCGGCGGAACAGGTCCTCCAGGTACAGGGCGGTCCGCGGCACGTTGGACGCGTGCTTGAGCAGCCCCGTGTTGCCCGCCATCAGGGCGGGCGCGGCGAAGCGCACGACCTGCCAGAGCGGGAAGTTCCACGGCATGACGGCGAGGACGACGCCCAGGGGTCGGTAGCGCACCGTGGCACGGGCCGCTCCGGAGTCCGTCACGTCGGCCTCCGGGGGGTGCTCGTCGGCGAGGAGTCCCTCGGCGCGGGCGGCGTACCAGCGCATCGCCTTGGCGCACTTGGCCGCCTCGGCGCGGGCGGCGGCCAGCGGTTTGCCCATCTCGGTGGTCATGGTCCGGGCGATGTCCTGCTGGTCCCCTTCCAGCAGGTCGGCCGCGCGGTTCAGCAGGCCGGCCCGCTCGGCGAAGGACGTCGTGCGGTGCCTCGCGAAGGCGTCGGACGCGAGCTGGATGCGCCGCTCGATCTCGTCGGCACCGAAGGGATCGAAGGTCTGGAGCGTCTCCCCGGTCGCGGGATTGACGGTGGCGATGGGCATGAACGGTCCTCCTGGACTCCGGTGCTGGGTGGGTCGCCGGCCTGCTCCGCCGAGCCGGTCACTGACGGATGCCGCTGCTCAGCCGCAGCTGCACGTCCTTTTCCTGGTCACCGGCCGCCATGCCCTCCTCCTGGACGTCGAAGCTGGTCGCGAGCATCTCCTTCATGCGGTCCACCGCCCAGTAGCCGCCCTGCATCTCGACCGTCACGGGTGCCGCGAGCCGTACCGGCTCCGTCTTGCCGAGGGGGTGGGACACGTCGAACGTGGTCGTCCACACGGTCTCGTGTCCTTCGGAGATGCGCCGGGGCACCTCGGTCTCGTCGCGATCCGAGGGGTACGCGCGGCCGAGAGCGCGGAAGACGGCGTCCGCGTCCTCGCTGGAGCAGCCGGTGACCGTGACGACAACCGACTCCGTGTGCTCCTGTGCAGTGTTCACCGTGATTCCCGCCTTCCGTTCCTGTCCCGTGGCGGCGCACCACGCGGCGCGCCCTCCCCGTCACCTCAAGCCTCGCTCCCCGACCGCAGCGGTGCGACCGGGCCGCGCCCGCCCGGCGGGCGATCCCCTGCCGGGGCCGCCGGGTACCCCGGGGGCGGGTTCCGATGCCTCGGGCACTGCGGTTCGGGCCGTCGGCGGGCCCGGGTACCCCTGCGGGGCGGGCGACATGCCCCGCCGGGGCGCCGGGCCGTTGCGCCCGCGGGCCGTTCGCCATGCGCAAGGTCGTCGGGCACCGCGGCCGAGTGCTCGATGCCTCGGGCACTGCGGTACGGGCCCGAGCAGGGCCGGGTATCCCCGCGGGCGGATGACAAGGCTCCGCCGGAGGGCAGCGGCGGCGGGCCGTTGCGCCCGCGGGCCGTTCGCCATGCG
>NZ_JBIBVE010000015.1:0-172079 GCF_043080095.1 Streptomyces sp. NPDC015127 | reverse complement strand
CGCAAGGCCGACGGGCACCGCGGCCGAGTGCTCGATGCCTCGGGCACTGCGCTACGGGCCCGAGCACGGCCGGGTATCCCCGCGGGCGGATGACAAGGCTCCGCCGGGGGGCAGCGGCGGCGGGCCGTTGCGCCCGCGGGCCGTTCGCCACGCGCAAGGCCGACGGGCACCGCGGCCGAGTGCTCGATGCCTCGGGCACTGCGCTACGGGCCCGAGCACGGCCGGGTATCCCCGCGGGCGGATGACAAGCCTCCGCCGGAGGGCAGCGGCGGCGGGCCGTTGCGCCCGCGGGCCGTTCGCCACGCGCAAGGCCGACGGGCACCGCGGCCGAGTGCTCGACGCGCATGTGCCGCCCCACGGCCGCGCCTGACAGTCACCGGCACGCGGCTGACCGGCCGGCCGCTCGGCCCCCTACGGCGCACCGGCCGTGAGGTCGGCCGGGGCACTCCAGCACACGGGTCGCCGTACGGACGGTCGTGATCCGGACACCGGATCGCGCTGGGCGAACGGGAGTGATCGCGGCATAAGGGCGCCGCGTGGTGGGCCGACGGGAGGACGCCGGCCGCTGGGCACGGTGACCGGCATGGGCCGGCATGGGCCTGCGCGGGCTGCGCGCGGCGGCGGGCAGGCGGCCCGGTGTGTGCGAGCGCCACTGCAACGCGGCGCCGCGAAGGCGGGCGGCCGGGCCGCCCGCCCCGGTGGACCGTGCGGACGGGCGCCCCCGCCGGGCCCGGCGCTGAACAGCCAAAACGGCATCACCTATTCCGCTTACGCACCCGAGACGCCCCCCGACAAGGACGCAAGCGCTTTCCACCGCCGGCCACCTGACGCCTGATCAGCAAACGAATGCAGGACTTTGCAGCACGCTGGATCACTCGCCCGCTCCCCCGCCCCCTTGCGCACCGCGCCTCCGCGTGCAGTCGACCGCCGGGTCCTCATTCCCGATGGACGCGCATAGAGCGGCCGAAAGCCGATCTTGCCGCCGGCACCGGCCGCAGACCAGGATTCCTTCCACAAGAGTTGACAGGCACATGACGTCGAAGCGCTTCCGTCGCCCGCCCGGCAGCCCTTGCTCCCACGGGCCCGCCCACCCAGCGGACCCCGGATACCCCCACCGGAGGATGCAGTGAACATCAAGCGCTTGTCCCCCCTCGGCGGCGTGGCGAGAGGTGCGCGGCTGATCGCCGTCGCGTCGGCCCTCCTGGCCGTCTCCGCGCTTGCGGCCCCCTCGGCCGTGGCCGAATCCTCGCCGGCCGCCAAGGCCACCACCACCGAGCTCGCCCGGGCGCACGGCGCGGTGCTCGACGCCGACGTGCCCGGCACCGCCTGGTACACCGACCAGGCGACCGGCAAGGTGGTCGTCACGGCGGACTCCACCGTCTCGGCCGCCGAGATCGCCGGCATCAAGAAGGCCGCGGGTGACACCGCCGACACCCTCGAGATCAAGCGCACGCCCGGCACCTTCAGCAAGCTCATCGCGGGCGGCCAGGCCATCTACGCGGGCGGTGGACGCTGCTCGCTCGGCTTCAACGTCCGCAGCGGCAGCACCTACTACGCCCTGACCGCCGGTCACTGCACCAACATCGGCAGCACCTGGTACACCAACTCGTCCAACACCACGCTGCTCGGCACCCGGACCGGGTCCAGCTTCCCGGGCAACGACTACGGCATCATCCGCCACGCCAACGCCTCGGCGGCGGACGGCCGCGTGTACCTGTACAACGGCAGCTACCGCGACATCACGTCGGCCGGCAACGCGTACGTCGGCCAGTCCGTGCAGCGCAGCGGCTCCACCACGGGCCTGCGCGGCGGCACGGTGACCGGTCTCAACGCGACCGTCAACTACGGCAACGGCGACATCGTCTACGGCCTCATCCAGACCAACGTCTGCGCCGAGCCCGGCGACAGCGGCGGCGCGCTGTTCTCCGGCAGCACGGCGCTCGGCCTCACCTCGGGCGGCAGCGGCAACTGCTCCTCGGGCGGCACCACGTTCTTCCAGCCGGTCACCGAGGCGCTGAGCGCGTACGGCGTGAGCGTCTTCTGATACCCGCCGCCGTACGGCGGTTCAGCACGTCATCCGGGCCGGCGGCCCGCCTCCGGGCGGGTCGCCGGTCGTGTTCGCGGGTCCCGGGAAGCATGGGCGCGAGGGCGTTGTCAGTGCCTCACGAGATGCTTGACGGTACGACACCTTCACGAGGGGAACCGCG
Organism: Streptomyces sp. NPDC015127; assembly: GCF_043080095.1. Lineage (NCBI taxonomy): Bacteria > Bacillati > Actinomycetota > Actinomycetes > Kitasatosporales > Streptomycetaceae > Streptomyces > Streptomyces sp. NPDC015127. Next base: position 169,872 of record NZ_JBIBVE010000015.1, on the reverse strand, counting down.
AGATGAACGATCCCGAGCTCGCCGCCGCGCAGGCGTACGTACGGCTTCTGCAGACCACCAGAGCCGTGCTCGCCGATCCCCACCGGGCCCCGATGGCGTTGCCGGTGCTGTCCGCGCCGATGACGGAGGCGGACGAGGCACTGAGCGCGGCCGGACTGGCGGGCAACGAGGCCGGATTCTTCCGCCTGGTGGCGGACCTGCACACGGCCGCCCGGCCGAACAGGAGCGCTGCCTGAGACGCCCCGTCACCCCATCCGGCGGCCGGTCCCGCGTGCGGATACGCGGGACCGGCGCCGGGGCCGGTGCGCGTATGCCCGGCACGGGCACGCGCCGGCCGGAGTGACAGGGGCGGCTCACCGCACGGCGTCCACCTCGAGGACGGGCACGTCCGACCGGTGCGCGGGCAGGGACAGCGGCAGCGGCCTGAACTCCACGACGGGCCGCCTCGGGGCACGGGGGCCGGTCAGGATGCGCTCGGCCTCCTTGACCCGCCTGCTGAACCAGACGACCTTGCCCTCGTCCGTACCGCAGGTGCCCCAGCTGTCGCTGAGTTTGGCGACCTGGGCAAGTCCTCCCCGCGACGGGGACGAGGTGCGCACCGGCGGCAGGCGCCGGTCCCGGTCCGAGACGGACGCGATCAGCCGGCGGCCGGTCATGCGCAGCTCGACCACACAGGTCTTGTCGCCGCTGACATGCTGCACGACGTTGTCGACGAGTTCGTCGACGGCCCGGCAGACGGGCTTCACATGGTGCTCAAGACTCCAGTACCGCAGATGCGCCGCGAGAATGCGCCGGATCTGGGGAATGCGCTCTGACGATGCCGCCACTTCGACTCTGTAGTGACAGGCAACAGGAACATCCATGACCGTGGCTCCTCACCGCGACGGCCCTTCATTCGCAGGATGGACCCCCGAGTACGAAGAGTGAGCCTTTGTCGCTTCTGGGTCACCATCAGGGTGCCTGGACCCGGCGCACCCCGCAACACGCGCGGCGGGCGCCCGCTCGGCGCAAGCCCGCCCACGGCCTGCCCCGTTCCGCCGGACCACTGCGCCGGCTGGGGGTAGCGCGCGGCGGGGCCGCTTGCGGAACCGGCCCCCACCTGCTCGGGCCAGTACGTCCGTTCGACGCGGTCCGGCAGGCCGACGCGGTCGGCCCACCCGGGGCGCGCACCCGTCCCGCCCTGCTTAGCGTGGCAGCGTGAGTCAGCAAGCAACGACGAAGGCGGCCGGCACGGGTCGCGCTGCCCACGGCTGGCTGCACGCGCTCCTGGTCGTGGTCGGCGGCCTGGTGGCCATGGTCGTCACCGCCGCCCTCGGGCTGTGGGCGGCCGGTGCGGCGGACCTGCCCGACGGCGCCTTCGTCAAGGTCCTCGCGGCCACCGTCGTCATGGCCGTCGGCGGCTCCATCGAGGTCGCAGGCGAGGCCGGGACGATCGCCGAGACGGACGCCGCCGTCACCGCCGTGCCGCTGTCCGTGACGGTCGTCGGCGCCCTCACCGTCGGCGCCGGCTTCGTGCGGCCCCTGCGCCACCGGGCCGTCGCCTCGGCGCCCGAGCTGGCCGGCTGGGCGCTGCGGCTCGCCGTTCCGTGGCTCCTCGCCCTCATCGGCCTCGCGGCACTGGCCCGGCACACCTTCACCATCCCGATCGAGGACCCCATCGGCGGCCTGATCGAGGACCTCTTCGACGCGACGCCACGCGTCGGCTTCCGCACCGAGGTGCCGCAGACCCTGGTCATCGGACTGCTGTGGCTCCTGGGCGTGCTGGCCCTGGCCCTGCTCGTCTCCCGCGGCGCGCCGCTGCCCGCCCGTCTGCTGCGCTACCAGGAAGCGGTGCGCCCTGCCGCGTACGCGATGGTCGCCCTGCTGCTCGCGACGCTCGCCATCGGCGTGGTCACCGGTCTGGTCGTCGCCGCGACCCGTGGTCATCCGGCCGACACCTTCGCCGTGATCCTGCTCGGCCTGCCGAACCTCATGTGGCTCGCCTTCACCATCGGCCTCGGCGGCTCGTGGGAGGGCACGGTGCAGGGCCCGTTCGGGCTGCCGATGCCGAGGCTCCTGGACGAGGTGCTGCGCAGGGGGGACGTCTCCGCCCTCGATCTCGGGGCGCTCACCGAACGCGACGGCCGCGCCTGGTGGCTGCTCGTCGTCGCCGCCATGCTCGTCCTGGCCGCCTCGGTCCTGATGGCGGTGCGCTCACCGGCCCGGATGCGGCCCGTCGAGCACGCCCTGCACATGGCCTTCGCCCTCGCGCTCACGGTCCTGAGTGTCTGTCTGCTCGTACGCCTGTCCGCGCACTACGGGCTGTCGCTCCTCGGCATCGGGGACCTCGGCGGCGACCTCGCGGGCGAGGTGTTCCTGCGGCCGCACCTGTGGCAGACGGTCGGGCTCGGCGCGGGCTGGGGGCTCGTGGCCGGGTTCATCGGGGGCCTGCTCGCCTCTCGGCTCCACCGGCGCGGCGAGGTGCCGGCCGCTCGGTGAGCGAGCGGAGGCCGCGCCCGGCTTCCCGTACCGCCCGGTCCCCGTCCGTAGAGCACAACTGCCCTCCACGCAAGGGGCCGTGAGCCGCTGTCGGCGGGCGTGGCTATGGGCCGCCTCACCATTCCTCCCGCGCGCGGCCGTTTCTACGGTGACCTGCATCAACCGACCGGTGGGAGGTTCCGATGTCGCTGCGCAGGAGTCCTCGGCACGGGGGCGCGGTGTCCGCCGCACGGCTCGTCGCGGTGCTCGCCGTGCTGCTCGGCTGCCTGTGGTCGGTCCCCGCGGCGCACGCCGCCGTGCCCCTGGAACGCGTCACGTCGTTCGGCAGCAACCCGGGCAGTCTCGCAATGTACGTCCACCGGCCCGCGTCCCTTCCGGTGAACCCCGCGGTCGTCGTGGCCCTGCACGGGTGTACGCAGAGCGCCCAGGTCTACGCCGACAACTCGGGGCTCGCGACCTTCGCCGACCGCCACGGCTTCCTGCTGGTCCTCCCCCAGACGACGGCGGCGAACAACGCGAGCAGCTGCTTCAACTGGTTCCAGGCGGCGGACAACCGCCGCGGGCAGGGCGAGGCCGCCTCCGTCCGGCAGATGGTCGCGCACGCCGAGAGCGCCTACGGCGCCGACCCGTCCCGCACCTTCGTCACCGGGCTGTCGGCGGGCGGTGCGATGACCGCCGTGATGCTCGCCGCCTACCCGGACGTGTTCGAGGCGGGGGCGGTCATCGCCGGGATCCCGTACGACTGCACGCGGGACACGGGGCCGTTCACCTGCATGAGCCCCGGTACCGACCGGACGCCCGCGGTGTGGGCGCAGCGGGTGCGCGACGCGTACCCGTCGTACACCGGGCCGTGGCCGCGGGTGGCGATCTGGCACGGGGACGACGACACCACGGTCGCCCCGATGAACGCCCGTGAGCTCAGGGACCAGTGGACGGCCGTGCACGGGCTCGGCCAGGTCCCGGACCGGACCGCCGTCATCGGGCCGAACGGGACGCGGCGCGAGCAGTACCTGGGCGGCGGCGAGGCCGTCGTCGAGGTGAACCGGGTACCGGCGATCGGGCACGGCACGCCGGTGGACCCGGGCGGCGGCACAGAGCAGTGCGGGGCGACCGGCACACCGCACTTCATCGACTCGATCTGCTCCAGCCTGTGGGTGAGCGAGTTCTTCGGCCTGACGGGCGGCGGAGATCCGGACCCGGGCGGTCTGCCCGCGCCGGCCGGGCTGGTGGTCACGGGGGCGGACGACCGCTCGGTGTCGCTGCGCTGGGACGCGGTCGACGGCGCGGCCGGTTACGCCCTCTATCGCGACGGCGTCCGGGTCGCCGCCCCCGCGGGCACCGCGTTCACCGACACCGGTCTGGCGCCCGGCTCCACGTACGCCTACAGCGTGGCCGCACGGGATGCGCAGGGCGCCGAGGGGGCGCGCTCCGGCGCGGTCACCGCGTCGACCACCGGGCAGACCGCGGCCTGCTGGACGAGCAGCAACTACGCGCACGTCCAGGCCGGCCGGGCGACCACGTCCGGCGGCCACGCCTACGCCAAGGGGGCCGGCCAGTACATGGGCCTCAACAACACGTTCGTCACCCACACGCTCAAGGAGTCGCCGGCCGGGTACTTCGTCCTCGCCGACGGCTCCTGTCCCTGAGTCCCCCCGACCCCGCAGGAGGTCCCTCGTGCTGTCCGCTCCACCGCCAGGCACCGCGTCCGTCCGCTCGCGCCGCCGCGCGCCCGCGCTGCCCCACCGGGTCGTGCGCGCGGCGGCGGTGGCCACGCTGCTGCTCGGGTCCACCGCCGTCCCGGCCACCGCCGCCCAGGACTCGGGCGGCGGACACTGCGCCGGGGTCGGCGCCCTGCGCGTACCGGGAGCCGGGCATCAGGAGGTCTCGTGTCTCGGTGAGCTGACGACGGCGGGCACGATCGCGTCCGGTCACACCGACGAGGCGGACTGGGCCGGCCTCACCCCGGCGGGGCTGCCCACGCCGAGCGGGGTGTCGGGCATCCAGATCGACGGCTGGTTCCCCGACGACTCCACGGGCAACACCAACCACGGGTGGGGCCACGACGCGCAGTTCGTCGTCCGGCTGCCCGACCACTGGAACGGCGGTCTCGTCGTGGCCGGTTCGCCGGGTGTGCGCGAGCAGTACGCGAACGACCGGGCGATATCGGACTGGGTGCTGTCCCGCGGCTACGCGTTCGCCGCGACGGACAAGGGCAACACCGGCACGGCGTTCCACCGCGACGGCGACCGTCCGGGCGACGCGATCGCCGAGTGGAACGAGAGGGTCACCCAGCTCACCCGGGCCGCCCGCGCGGTCGTCGCCCAGCGCTACCACCGGCCTCCGTCGCGGACGCTGGCCACCGGGATGTCCAACGGCGGCTACCTGGTGCGCTGGCAGCTGGAGAACCATCCGGAGCTGTACGACGGCGGCGTGGACTGGGAGGGCAATCTGTGGCGTGCGCAGGGTCCGAACCTGCTCACCTTCCTGCCCCCGGCAATGCGCAGCTATCCCGTGTACGCGGCGGGCGGCGCGGGGGCCGAGGAGGCGCACCGCCGGATGGTGGCCGCCGGGTACCCGGCGGGTTCCGAGTTCCTGTGGCCGTTCCACCACCGGTACTACTGGGACCTGACCCAGCGTATCTACCGCGAGGAGCTCGATCCGCACTTCGACGGTGCGACGGAGGCGGGCACCCCGTTCTGCGCTCCCGGCACACCCGCGTGCGACGCCGACTACGTGTACGGGGACCGGCCCCGCGAGGTGACCGACGCGGTCGAGCGGATCGCGCTGACGGGCCGGATCGGCAAGCCGCTGATCACCCTGCACGGCACGCTCGACGTGCTGCTGCCCATCTCGAAGGACTCCGACGTGTACGCGGGGATGGTGCGCGACGCGGGCCGCGGGAAGCTGATGCGGTACTACCGCGTCGAGGGCGGCACGCATGTGGACTCGCTGTACGACGCGTTCCCGGACCGGCTGCGTCCGCTGACGCCGTGCCACCGTTCGGCGTTCACCGCCCTGGAGGACTGGATCGGGGAGGGCAGGGCGCCCGCGCCGAGCCGTACCGTGCCGCTGCCGAGGGCGGGCGAGGGCGACGGGCGCGATCTGGTCAGCCGCTGTTCACTGGGCGGCTGAGCGGGGCTCGCGCCTCTGGCGCCGATGGTTACCGGGGGGTAAGAATGCTGCCCATGGCATCCTCACCCGACATCGGCGCCCCCGTCGGCGACTTCACCCTCCCTGGCGGGGTCCTCACCGGCGGCGCGGACGGCACGTTCGCACGTCGCGACTTCACCCTGAGCGAGCAGCGCGGGCGGCCGCTGGTCCTCGCCTTCTATCCCGGGGACGAGACCCCCGTGTGCACCAAGCAGCTGTGCTCGTACTCCAGCGGTCTGGAGACGTTCACCGACGTCGGCGCCGAGGTGTGGGCGATCAGCCCGCAGGACGTGGACAGCCACGAGGCGTTCGCCCGCCGGCACGGGCTGCGGATGCCGCTGCTCGCCGACACCGACCGGGCGGTGGCGCGGGCGTTCGGCATCGCGGCACCGGGGATCGGGTTGCGCCGTGCGGTGTTCCTGGTGGCCGCCGACGGGACGCTGCACTGGAAGCACGTGGGCCTGTTCGGGGCGACGTTCCAGTCGGCCGACACACTGGCCCGCCACCTCACGGCTCTCCAGGGAGCGTGAGGCGGCGGGCCGTGCGCGCGGCCGTCAGGCGCCGCGCGTCAGACGCAGCGTCACGAGCTCGAAGGGACGCAGGGTCAACCGGACCGCTCCGTCCTCGAGTTCGTGCCGCGGCGCATCGGCCAGAGGCCGCTCCAGCAGGTCCGTCGCCGTGACGGAGGCCGCTGTGAAGCCCGGGACCACCCGCGCCCTGGCACGGCCGCCCGCCGACTCGTAGACCCGCACCACCACGTCGCCGCTGCCGTCGTCGGCGAGCTTCACGGCGCTGACGACCACGGCGTCGTTGTCGACGGTGACGAGCGGTGCGACCGCGGTGTCACCCGTGACGCGCCGCTCGGGCAGGTTGATGCGGTAGCCCTCGCGGACGGCGTGGCCGATCGACGCGCCGGGCACGAGGGAGTGGCGGAAGCGGTGCACACCCTGGTCCGTTTCCGGGTCGGGGAAGCGGGGCGCCCGCAGCAGGGAGACCCGCAGGGTGGTCGTGGTGCCGGAGTCGTCGGCGCGGACGGTGCGGGTCACGTCGTGGCCGTACGTCGAGTCGTTGACCAGCGCGATGCCCCAGCCCGGCTCCTCCATGTGGACGAAGCGGTGGTTGCACGCCTCGAACTTGGCGGCCTCCCAGCTGGTGTTGGTGTGCGTGGCCCGGTGGAAGTGGCCGAACTGGGTCTCGGAGGCGTACCGCTCGGCGTGGATGTCGAACGGGAAGGACGCCTTGAGGAACTTCTCCGTCTCGTGCCAGTCGACCTCGGTGTCGATGTCGAGGCGCTTCGTCCCCGGAGCGAGGGTGAGCACCTGCGTGACCTTCGAGTCTCCGAAGGTGCGCACGACGCGCACGGCGGCGGACGACCCGGCGTCGGCCAGGGACACCTCGTCGGCGTCGGTCAGGTCGGTGACGGTGTTCCGGTAGAACGCGTCGACGTCCCAGGCGTCCCACATGTTCGGGAAGTCGGGGTGGATCTGGAGGAGGTTCGCCGCCCGGCCGGGCGCGACGGCCTCGCGCTCGGCGGCGATGTCGTACACGGAGACGACCAGGCCCCGGGCGTCGATGCCGACCCGCAGGAGCCCGTTGACGAGGACGAAGCCGCCGCCGGCGCGGCCGGTCATCCCAGTGCTGCCGGACTCGGCGGGCACGGCGGCACCGCCGGCGGCGACGCCGTGCCGTGGGTGCGGGGCGGCGTTGAAGACCAGTTCGCGGCCGGCGGCCGGGTCCCCTGCGAGGGCCCGCTGCGCCGCGTCGATGATGCCGTTCAGTTCACCGGCGACGGCCGCGTAGGTCTTCTCCGCCTCGCGGTGCACCCAGGCGATGGACGAGCCGGGCAGGATGTCGTGGAACTGGTGCAGCAGGACGGTCTTCCAGATGCGGTCCAACTGCTCGTAGGGGTAGGCGAATCCGGTCCGTACGGCGGCGGTGGCGGCCCACAGCTCGGCCTCGCGCAGCAGGTGCTCGCTGCGCCGGTTGCCCTGCTTGGTCTTCGCCTGGCTAGTCAGGGTGGCGCGGTGCAGCTCCAGGTAGAGCTCGCCCACCCACACGGGCGGAGCGGGGTACTCGGCCTCGGCCTTCGCGAAGAACTCCTTGGGGGTCTCCCACGTCACGGTGGCCGAGCCTTCGAGGTCGCGCAGCCTGGCCGCCTTGGCGACCATCTCGCGGGTGGTGCCGCCGCCGCCGTCGCCCCAGCCGGACGGCGCGAGCGAGTGGCGGGCGACGCCCTTGTCCTTGAAGTTCCTCGCCGCGTGGGCGATCTCGCTGCCCTTCATCGAGCAGTTGTAGGTGTCGACGGGCGGGAAGTGCGTGAAGATGCGCGTGCCGTCGATGCCCTCCCACAGGAAGGTGTGGTGGGGGAACTTGTTGGTCTGGGACCAGGAGATCTTCTGGGTGAGCAGCCACTTGGAGCCCGCGGCCTTGATGATCTGGGGCAGTCCGGCCGCGAAGCCGAAGGTGTCCGGCAGCCAGGCCTCGTCGTTCTCGATGCCGAACTCGTCGAGGAAGAACCGCTTGCCGTGCACGAACTGCCGTGCCATGGCCTCGGAGCCGGGCATGTTGGTGTCGGACTCGACCCACATGCCGCCGGCCGGCACGAACCGGCCGTCCGTGACCGCCTTCTTGACCTTGGCGTAGACCTCGGGCCGGTGCTCCTTGATCCAGGCGAACTGCTGTGCCTGCGACATGGCGAAGACGAAGTCCGGCTCGTCCTCCAGCAGTGCCGTCATGTTGGACGTCGTGCGGGCGACCTTGCGCACGGTCTCGCGCAGCGGCCACAGCCACGCCGAGTCGATGTGGGCGTGGCCGACGGCGCTGATGCGGTGGGCGGAGGGCTGGGCGGGGGTGGCGAGGACGCCGGCGAGCTCGGCGCGGGCGGCGGCGGCGCTGCCGTTCACGTCCTGGAGGTCGACGCGGTCCAGGGCTCGGCCCACGGCGCGCAGGATGTCGTGGCGTCGGGCGCTGTCGACGGGCAGCTCGTGCATGAGCTCGCCGAGCACCTCCAGGTCGAGCACGAGCTGCCATACGGTCTCGTCGAAGACGGCGAGGTCCATGCGGGCGAGCCGGTACTGCGGTTCGCTGCCCGCGGTCTCCTTGTCGCCGAGCGGCGTCGGCACGAAGGGGTGGTAGTCGAGGATCACCGGGTTGGACGCGGCCTCGATGTGCAGCCTGACCTCTTCGCCGCCGGCGACGGGCGCGCCGATGCGGACCCACTGGTTGCGCGGGTTGAGCCCCTTCACCGGGGTGCCGTCGGGGCGGTAGACGAGACCCTCGCACTGGAAGCCGGGCATGTTCTCGTCGAAGCCGAGGTCGAGGATCGCCTCGACCGTGCGGCCGGCCCACTCGTCGGGCACGGTCCCGGTGACGGTGAACCAGCTGGTGCCCCACGGAGCACCCCACCGGTCGCCGGCCGCGATCGGCGCGGGCGTCGCGGCGAGTCCTTCGGCGACCGGGACGGGCTCGCCCGGCGCGTTCCACACCGCGATGTCGAGCGGCACGGATGCGGGGTACACGGCGGGGCGGATGCGTTCGTCGAGGACACGCTTCAGACGGCCTTCGACGAGGGTGCGGTCGTCATGCATGAGGGGTGCTCCGGGGGTCGGTGGTGAGTTACCAGGGGTGGTCGGTCGTCGCGGCGGTGGACACGCTGTACAGCTCCCCCACCGCGCGGAGTTCGAACCGGGCCGCCCGCTCGCCCTGTTCGGGCTTCAGGCCGGGGACGTAGAAGGCCCGCTGGCAGGTGGCGCCGATGAAGCGCCGCGTCCCGTCGGGCAGGATGCGGTGCAGGGTGTAGTGGCGGACGGCGCCGGGCGCGGGCTGCCAGGCGAAGCGCAGGCCCGCCGCCGAGGCGTCGGTGACGCGCAGGGCCGTCGGGGCGGCGGGCCGGGGTACGGTCCCGGCGGCGCGCACCGCGAGGGCGCCGAGGCGCCAGGTCACCGGGCCGCCGCTGCCGGTGAGCCGTACGCCGAGCGCGTGCACGGTCCCGGTCAGGCCCGTGAGCCGTACGGTCCGGGTGGTCCATCCGCCTCCGGCGGTGCCCAGGGGAAGGTAGGTGTACGGCTGGGGCTCGCCCGGTCCCGCGGGTTCGGCCGTGGCAACGGCCAGTTCGACGGTGACCTCGCCGGCGTCGGCTCGGTGCGTCAGCTCGACGACGGTGTCCGCGGCGAGTGGCAGCCGGGTCGCGTACAGGTCGAGCGTGGCAGGGGCGTCGAGGGCGCCCTCGACCCTCAGGCTGCTGCCGCCGTGCCAGGCGTCGGCGAAGTCGAAGCCGACCGAGGGCCTGGCGCCGTCGGTGCGCACGACCCACTGGCGGGACGGCATCCGGTCCTGGAGGCCGAGGTGGTTCCATGCCGTGTCCGACACGACCGTGCCCGCCTCGTACCAGCGCAGGCCGTGCCCGGTGTTGAAGGTGGTGGCGAACGGCAGGCCGGTCACGGTCGAGCGGTCGGCGACGGCGAGCGCGGGGGCGCGCCAGGTGTCGGAGGTGTCCGGCCGGGAGGGGTCGAGCGACCGGCCGCTCCAGAAGCGGTCGTCGGCGGCGTGGAACTGGGCCGGGGTGCGGCCGGACGGCAGGTGGCGCAGGGTCCACTCGGGCCGGTAGAAGCCCAGCGAGACGACGTCGTCCTCGGTCTCGGGGAGGACGGCGTCCCAGTCGACGGACTTGTTCCAGCCACTGGCCTCCACGTCGACGCCGGCCCACAGCTCGTAGCGGCTGCGGCCCATCTGCTGGGCCAGCTGCCCGGAGGAGGTCAGGTCGGTGCGCGTCCAGTTGAAGTTGAGGAACATGGAGTCGGCGGCCTCGAAGAACGTCCGGTTGCGGTCGTTCAGCGCGTCCTGCCAGTTCACCGACCCGTCCACCGTCATCGAGTCGTACCAGGTGACGCGCAGACCTTTCGCGGTGCCGAGGCTCTTCAACTCCGCCAGGAATCCCCGCATGTCGGCGGCGAGCGCACGGTCCCCGCCGTCGGTCTCGGCGTTGACGAACCAGCCGTCGAAGCCGTACGCCACGGCCACTGCCACGAGCTGCGCGGCCAGCGGGTAGCGACCGAAGGCGTCCTTCTGCACGAGGTCGCGGGTCCAGCGGAGTTGGCCGCCGTAGGCGACGGGCGGCAGGAACACGTTGCCCAGTACGGGCACGCCGTGGCGGTGCGCCGCGTCCACGACGGGCGCGTTGGGCGCGAGGATCAGGCCCTCGCCCGACGAGCCGCCCCAGAAGACCAGTTCGTCGACGTAGCCCCAGTGGGCGGTGGCGTAGTAGTCGGCGGTGGGCGCGCCCTGGGAGGGGTTGGAGGCCGTGGGTGCGAAGGAGACGAGGGACTGGATGCGGGCCTGGCGGGCGCGGGCTGTGCGGTTCACCGGCGTCGGGGTGAACCGGCGCGCGAGCGGGACGGCGGACCTGTTGAACGGCAGGTCCCTGTCCTGCTCGGCGCGCCAGGACTTCAGGCTGCGCCAGGTGATGCCCTCGCCGGGACTGCCGGAGGGCAGGGAGTCCGGGTACCAGTAGGAGGCGTACGGCGCGCCGAGCGCCTTCTTCCTCGCGGCGGCGGCCGTGCCGGGGACGAGGACCGGGACGAGGACCGGGGCGAGTGCGGCCGCCGCGGATGCGGCGAGGACGGCTCGTCTGCTCAGGCGGGGGGTCATGGCTGTGCTCCGTATCGTGTCGTGGACGGCTTACGGTGCGGTGCGGTAGCGGGCGGTGCGGCTTGCGGTGCGGTCTCGGCTCACGGTGCGGTGCGCGAGACGGGCTCGGCGGTGACGCCGGCCTGTTCGGGGGTGACGACCTCGGTGATGCCGCGGGCGGCGAGATGCGCCCGGTCTCCGGCGCGGCTCGCGAGGACGGTGGTGGGGCGTGCCCCGTCGGCCGTCAGGCGCGCGAAGGCCTCGAAGACGGGACCGCCGGGTGCACACACCGAGCGTGTGGGGGCGGTGTCCTCGTCACCGGCGTCGACGACGAGTGCGGTCGTACGGGGGGCGGGGCGGTGCTCGCGGCCGCGCCAGGCGGCGGCGATGCGCGCGATGGCCTGCCCGGCCGGTTTCACCTGCCGGTCGTTGCTCAGCAGGCCGAGGCTGTACTCGAGTTCGGGGAAGTCGGCGAGCGAGCGCGAGACGTCGTGGGAGCACCACCAGGTCACGCCCCACACGCCGGGGCAGTCCAGTGCGCCCGCGACGGTCGCCTCGGTGAAGGCGGCCGTGTGCTCGGCCGGGATGTGCGGCGCGGGTGCGCCGACCTCCTGGAGCCACACGGGCCGGCGGGCGTCCAGCGCCCACGCCTTGGACAGCTCGATGAGGTAGGCGGCGTGGTGCTCGGTGGCGGTGCCGGTGCGGCCGTGGCGCTGTGCGGTGCCGTTGAAGACCCAGGAGTGGACGGCGGTGACGGGCCCGATGCGGGCCGCGTGGGCGGGGGTGAAGGGCTGGTCGTCCTGGTACCAGGAGGCGTCGTACTCGGCGTGCAGGTGCATCCGGCCCGGCGCGCCCTCCTCGCAGGCGGCGAGCAGCCGCTCGAGCCAGTCGCCGGCCTGTTCGGGGGTGACGCGGTCAGGGTCGGGGTGGGGCCCGGCGGCGAACTGGGCGATCTCGTTGCCGATGGTCATGCCGATGAAGTTGGGCCGGTCGGCGAGCGCTTCGGCGAGGGTGCGCAGGTACGCGGCCTGTCCGGCGACGACGTCGGGGTCGGTGAAGATGTTGCGCCGGTGCCAGGTCTGGGTCCAGGCGGGAAGGAAGTCGAAGCTGGACAGGTGTCCCTGGAGTCCGTCGACGTTGACGTCGAGGCCGCGTTCGGCGGCGGCGTCGGCGAGCCGGACGAGCTGTTCGACGGCGCGGGGGCGGATGAGGGTGCGGTTGGGCTGGAACAGCGGCCAGAGCGGGAAGACCCTGATGTGGTCGAGGCCGAGGCCGGCGATGGAGTCGAGGTCGGCGCGCACGGCGTCGATGTCGAAGTCCAGCCAGTGGTGGAACCAGCCCTCGCTGGGCGTGTAGTTGGCGCCGAAGCGCAGGGGGGCGGAGCTCATGGAGAGGCGGTGTCCCAAGTCTCGTCGTGGTGTCGGTCAGCCCTTGACGGCGCCCTCGCCGACGCCCCGGAAGAAGAACCGCTGGAGGCAGGCGAAGAGGACGATCAGCGGCAGCACGGCGATGATCGTGCCCGCCGCGACGAGGCGTTCGTCGTTGGCGAAGGTGCCGTGCAGGTAGTTGAGGCCGATGGTGAGGGTGAAGTTCTCCGGGTCGCTGAGCACGATCAGGGGCCACAGGAAGTCGTCCCAGGCGCCCATGAAGGCGAAGATCGCGACCACGGCGAGGGTGCCCCTGACGGCGGGCAGCGCGATGCGCACGAACCGCTGCCAGACGTTGGCGCCGTCGACGAAGGCGGCGTCCTCCACCTCCTGGGGGATGTTGAGGAAGGCGTTGCGCATCAGCAGGACGTTCAGCGCGGCGATCGATCCGGGCAGCAGTACACCGAGCAGGGTGTTGTTGAGACCGAGGTCCCGCATGGTGGTGAACTGGGCGATGATGATGCCCTCGACGGGGACGAGCATGGCGAGGATGAACGCCAGCGTGGCGGCCCTGCGGCCGCGGTAGCGCAGGCGGGCGAGCGCGTAGCCGGCGAGGGCGGCGCCGACGCAGTTGGTGACGACGTTGGCGACGGCGACCTTGAGCGAGTTGAACGCGTAGTCCCACACGGGGATCGTCTCGGCGACGCGCGTGTAGTTGCCGAACGTCGGGTCGCTCGGCAGGAACCGCGGCGGCGAGCTGAAGATGTCCTCGTGCGGACCCTTGAGCGAGGTGGACAGCTGCCACAGGAACGGCCCGACGGTCAGCGCGAGCACGGCGAGCAGCAGGACGTAGCGCAGGACGAGGTGGGTGGCGGGGATGCGCTTGCCCTCGGCGTCGGTGATGCCCCGGTTGCTCACGCGTCCTCCTTCCGGTCGGCGCGCAGCACGAGGAGCATGAGCGCGACGGTGACGACGAAGACGACGACGGAGATGGCGGAGGCGTACCCGACGCGGCCGGACAGCCCCGTGCCGACGCGCTGGACGAGCATGACCAGGGTGGTGTCCTCGCCCGCGGGGCCGCCGGTGGGCCCGGCCATCAGGTAGACCTCGGAGAAGACCTTGAAGGCGGCGACGGCGGAGAGCGCCGCGACGAGGACCATGGTGGAGCGGACGGCGGGGACGGTGACGGAGAAGAAGCGGCGTACGGGGCCCGCTCCGTCGACGGCGGCGGCCTCGTGCAGTTCGCGCGGGACGTTGGCCAGCGCCGCCAGATAAATGATCATGTAGTAGCCGAGGCCCTTCCAGACCGTGACGGCCATCGCGCTCAGCAGCAGGAGCCACTGGTCGCTGAGGAAGCCGATACGGCCGACGCCCACCGCCTCCAGTGCCGCGTTCACCAGGCCGCGGTCGTCCAGCATCCACACCCAGATGAGGCCGACCACGACGATGGAGGCGACGACCGGGGTGTAGAAGGCGGAGCGGAAGAAGGTGATGCCGGGGATGTGGCGCTGCACGAGCATCGCCAGGAGCAGCGGCAGGATCACCAGCGCGGGCACGACACCGAGGACGTAGAGGGTGCTGTTGCGCAGGCCGATCCAGAACATCTCGTCGTCGAGCAGTTCGCGGAAGTTGGCGAGACCCACGAACTGGCCGGGGACGAGCGTGCGCCGGTCGGTGAACGCGTTGACCAGGGTGCTGAGGAACGGGTACAGGACGAACGCGCCGATGACCAGCAGGCCGGGCGCCGCGAACAGCCAGGGGCTGGACGGCAGGTGGCGGCGGACCGCGCCGCCGGGCCGGCGCTCCGGGGAGCCGGGGCTCCCGGGCGCCGGGCCGGAGCCGGCCGGGTCGGACGAGATCGCCTCGGAGGCGGTGGAAGTCTTCATGGCAGGTGCCGATCAGCTCTGCTTCAGCAGCCGGTCACACGCCTTGACAGCGTTGTCAAGCGCTTCCTGGGGGCTCTGCTTGCCCTGCAGGGCGCGGGCGACCGCGTTGCGCAGCTCGGTCTTCATCTGCTCGCTGAACAGCACGGGCGTGTAGTTGACCGCGGTCTTCAGGGAGTTGGCCGCCGCGATCCGCACCCGCGTCTCGTCGGTGCCGTCCTCCTTGGTGAAGTACGGGTCGTCGAGGGAGCCGGCGGTGCTCGGGAAGATGGCGACCTGCTTGGCGAACTCCATCTGGCGGGTCGCGTCGGTGACGAAGTGCGCGAAGGCGACCGCGGCCGGCTTCTGCTTCGTCTGGGCGTTGACCATCACGCCCATGACGTACATGTTGGCCTTGCCGGTGCTGGTGATCTGGTCGGTGATGCCGATGTTCTTGTAGAGGCTCGGGGCCTCCTTCTTGAACTTGGCGAGGTCGAGCGCGCTGCCGGGGTTCATGGCCACGGACTCGGTGAGGAACTTGTGGCCCGACGACTCGGGGGTGGCGGTCAGCGCCTGCGGGTCCAGGGCGCCCGCGTCGAACAACTCCTTGTAAAGAGTGAGCAGTTCGACACCCTTGGCGTCGTTGAACGCGAAGCCGGTGCCCTCGGCGTTCATCAGGGGGACGCCGTAGCGGCCGAAGTCCTCGATGGTGGGCACGTTCGCGAGGGTGGCGACCTTGCCCTTGCTCTGCTCGGCCATCGTCAGGCCGTAGTCGAAGACCTCGTCGTAGGTCGTGGGCGGCTTCTCCGGGTCGAGCCCGGCCTCCTTGAGGAGGCGCTTGTTGTAGAAGAGCGGCCCGGTGTTGAGGTACCAGGGGAAGGCGTACGTGCCCTCGACGCCCGGCACCTCGTGGGCCTGCCACGCGCCCGGCAGGTACTCCTTCTTGTACTGCGGCGCCGCCTTGTCGAGGTCGAGCGCGAGGCCCGCCTTGGCGAGCGGGGCGACGAGGTCCGGCGAGACGTTGACGACGTCGGGCAGGGTGCCGCCGGCCGCGTCGGCGCTGATCTTGTCGGCGTAGCCCTCGGCCGGCCGGTCGACCCACTTGACGTCGGTGCCGGGGTTCTCCTTCTCGAACTGGGCGATGAGCCCGTTGAAGTAGTCCTTGAAGTTGGCCTGGAGGTTCCAGGTCTGGAAGGTGATCTCGCCTTCGATTTTGCCTTCGACCTTGCCCGAGGCGTCGGCCGCGTCCGTACCGGAACCGCCGCCGCACGCACTCAGCGGCAGGACGACGGCGATGACGGCGGCAGCGGCGATGGCCCTGCGGTTGATGCGCACGGTGAACGGCTCCTTTGGTCGGCACAGACGCACGGGGGGACACGGCGGCCGGCTTCGCAAGGCGGCCGGCTGCGCACGCCCAGCAGACCTTGCACGGACCCGCGGGATTAAGTCAACAGATTCGCCGAAGTAATTCCACCCTGCTGCCATCAGGCCAGGTCAGCGAGGTGAAAATGCCTTCTTGTCGAGAGCGACTAATGCGCTTTAGGATGGGTGGGCTCAAGCGCTTTAGTGATCGATCGGCAACTGTTTCGACCGGCCCGGCGCAGGCCATAGGATGCCGCTGTACCGGCCTGCCCACGCAGGCACGGAGACTTGGGAAGGGGTCCGGGTGACTGCCAACACCCCGTCCGCCAGGGACACTTCGCAGCCGAGGCGCACTCCCGCCCGGCGGCCGACGATGAAGGACATCGCGCAGCGCGCCGGCGTCTCGGAGAGCGCCGTGTCCTTCGCGCTCAACGACCGCCCGGGCGTCTCGGAGATCACCCGCGACCGCGTCCGCCGCGTCGCCGCGCAGCTCGGCTGGCGGCCGAGCACCGCCGCGCGCGCCCTGTCGGGGGAAGGCGCGGCGACCGTCGGCCTGGTGGTGGCCCGCCCGGCGACCACGCTCGGGGTGGACTCGTTCTTCCTCCAGCTGATCTCCGGCATCCAGGAGGTCCTGGCGGAGCGTCAGCTGGGCCTGCTCTTCCAGATGGTGGACGACGTGACCGCCGAGTGCGCGGTCTACCGCCGCTGGTGGGCCGAGCACCGGGTCGACGGCGTCCTGGTGGTCGACCCCCGTACGGACGACCCCCGCCCCGCCCTCCTCGACGAGTTGGGTCTGCCGGGCGTGGTCATCGGCGGGCTGCCCGACCGGCACCCCAACCTCTCGGAGGTGCGGGCCGACGACAGCGGCGCCATGGCGCACGTGGTGGGCCGCCTGCACGACCTCGGCCACCGCCGCATCGTGCACATCGCGGGCCTGCCCTCGCTGGCCCACACCGACCGGCGCATCCGGTCGCTGCGGGACGAGGCGGAGCGGCGCGGGCTGACGGGCGTGCGGTCGGTGACCACGGACTACTCCGACACGGAAGGCGCCGCGGTCACCCGGCGCGTCCTGGCGTCGGAGGCCGCACCCACGGCGCTGGTCTACGACAACGACGTGATGGCCGCGGCCGGGGCCGCCGCCGTCACGGGCCTGGGCCTGGCCGTGCCGGCGGACGTGTCGATCGTGTCGTGGGAGGACTCCGTCCTCTGCCGCATGGTGCACCCCTTCCTCACCGCACTCTCCCGCGATCCGGTCGTCTTCGGACGGATCGCGGCGCAGGAGCTCGGGGCGCTGCTCGACGGCGGTACGGCCCGCTCGGTGCAGGTGCCGCTGCCGGAGCTGATCGAGCGGGAGAGTACGGCGCCGGCCCGCCCGCCCCGGCCCTGACCGGCACGGAAGCCGCCGGCGGAGCGTCCGCGCCCGGCCGCACCCACCTCACGAGGCGGGGGTCCCGCCCTGCGGCAGCGTCAATTAGGGCGTCCGGGTCCATACTGGCTCATAACACGGCCAGAATGGGTACCCGATAGCCATGGCTACTTACAGTCAAACGGCTCAGGACGCCGCCACGGTGCTCGCCGCGGGCGAGGGAGCGCCGGCGGTCATCGTCTTCAGCCTCGTGGTGCTCGGCCTGCTGATCCTGCTCGTGTGGATCGTCTGGCAGGTGGGCGCCCGAAGGCGGCGCGACACACCTCCCACGCGGGAGGAGCAGCCCGTTCCGCCCGCGCACCAGACCCACTACGAGAGCCGTCTCGAGCCCGACGAGATCGATCCCACCCAGGGCCACCAGGCCCCCGGCCGCCTGACACCGCACGAACTGCACGGCTACGGGAACATGCCGTCCCGGCCCGCCCCCGAGAAGGAACCGCCGCGCGATTCCGACCAGGGCGGCGGCGCTTTCGGCAGCGGCGGCCACGGCGGCTGACGGTGCAGTACCGTGCGGTCCTGCTGCCCGCCGCCGCTGTCGTGGGACTGCTGCTGCTGAGCGGGTGCGCATCGGTCACCGAGCGTGAGAGCTCCGCGTCCGGTGCGGTCGCGCGGTTCGAGGAGGCGCTGCGCTCGGGCGCGGCGGAGCGCGCCTGCGCCCTGCTCGCGCCCGGGACCCTGGAGGAACTCGAGGACTCCGCGGAAACCGCGTGTCCCACCGCGCTGAGCGAAGCCGGGCTGCCCGCGGGCGGCGCCGTCGAGCGGGTCGACGTCTACGGCCGCGAGGCCATGGTGGTCCTGCGGCACGACACCCTCTTCCTGTCCACGTTCCCCGGCGGCTGGCGGATCACGGCGGCCGGCTGCGAACCCCGGACGGGCGGCCTGCCCTACACGTGCGAGGTCAAGGGGGAATGAGCCGATGACACGGATCCTGTTCATCCTCTGCCTCGCCGTGGTGGGGCTGGGACTCGTGTACTTCACCGCGCTGGGGGTGCTGCACCGGTGACCGCTCGGCCGTCCGCCTCGCGCGGCACCTTCCTCAGGACCCTTCAGCAGAACGGTCTGACCCTGGTGTTCGGCGGCGCGTTCCTGATCACCCTCGTGGGCCAGGCCTTCGCGGGACACGCCAAGTTCAACAGCGAACTCACCGCCGAACACCTCCACCCCATCGGATTCGGGCAGTACATCGCCTCGTCGCGGTTCGCGGTGGACGTGACGGAGAACTGGCAGTCGGAGTACCTCCAGTTCTTCCTCTTCATCTTCCTCACGGTGTGGCTGCTGCAACTGGGATCGCCCGAGTCCAAGCAGCTCCACAAGGCGGGCACCGAATCGGACCGGGAGCAGCGGATGGGCGCCTTCGCGCGGCCGGACTCGCCGCGTTCGGCCTTCACCGGTGGTCTGCGCCAGCTGCTGTACTCGCGCTCACTGGGCCTCGTCATGGGCACGATCTTCCTGGGTTCGTGGGCCGCCCAGTCGATCACGGGCCTGGTCGCCTACAACGAGGAGCAGCTGCGCGGGCTGCAGGCGCCGATGAGCTGGGGACAGTACGTCCTGTCGGCGGACTTCTGGGACCGCACGCTGCAGAACTGGCAGTCGGAGCTGCTGGCGGTGGCGTCGATGGTGATCCTGTCCGTCTATCTCCGCCAGCGGGGTTCACCGGAGTCGAAGCCGGTGGGGTCGTCCCACGACGCGACGGGCGTCGAGGGCTGATCGACGGGCGTCGAGGGCTGATCAGCGGGCTCCGCCCATTCCGTCATCGCCCTTTCCCTCGTCCGCCGGACGGTCCGTGCCGTGGTGCCCGGCGGCGAACCGCTGCGACCAGCGGCATACCAGCAGGCCCAGCCCGGTCAGCGTCAGCACCCATGATCCGGCGAACGCCCAGATCAGGCCGGGCGACGAGGACGATGCGGCCATCACCAGCAGCACCGCCGTCACGGCGCCTGCGAGGCAGGTGCCGGTACCGAGGAAATGCCCGCGGAGCAGGCTCGGGGCTTCTGTGAGCGGCGGTCCGGGGCGCATCGTCCGCAGGCGGCGGTCGAGTCCCTCGTCGGCTCGCAGGTCCCGTTCGATTCCGGCGAGTATCGCGCGCTCCCTGTGCGACAGTCCCGGTCCGTCCATGGCCCGCGCCTCCCATACGCAGTCACGCGGTTTCCCGGGGGTCAGTCCTCGCCCCGGACGATGGTCATCTCGGTGCCGCTGTCGCCGCCCTTCGCTTCGCCGTCCTGTCGGACGACGGCGGGCCGGCAGGTGCGCACCCGTTCGTGCTCGGGAATGTCGCTGCTCATCGGTTCGGTGTCGACGTGGGGGTCCACGACTGACACCTCCTTGGTCCCTCGGTACCGGCGAGCCCCAGCGGCGCGCCGCATGGTCGTTTCCCGTGGAAGGCGGGTACCCGGAACGCGGCGCGTCAGTCCCGCGGGCGGGACGAAAGGCTGTACAGACGTATCGGCCGCCCGGGACGGGGCACTCGCCCGGCATGCCGAACGACGCACGCACCACCCCGCCGCCGACCTCCCCGCCGCGCACCACCGAATCGCACTGGCTGCGCACGACCGGCACCACCGCGTACCCACCGCTGGCAAGGAACACGACGGTGGACGCTGTCGTGGTCGGCGGCGGGATCGCGGGGCTCAGCACCGCCTGGGAGCTGACCCGGGCCGGGCGCTCGGTCGCCGTCCTGGAGGCGGACCGCATCGCCGCCGGGGTCACCGGCTTCACGACCGCGAAGCTGACCTCCCAGCACGGGCTGCGCTACGACCGGCTGCGCCGCACGCGCGGACGCGAGGGCGCCGCACTGTACGCGCGCTCGCAGCAGGCGGCGGTCGAGCGCGTGGCGGAGATCTGCGCGGAACTGCACGTCGAGTGCGAGCTGGAGCGCGTCCCCGCGTACGCCTACTCCCGCGACAACGCGCAGCGCCCGGCGCTGCGGGCCGAGGCCGAGGCCGCCCGGGAGGCCGGTCTGGACGCCTCGTACGTCGAGGTGACGGATCTGCCGTTCACGCTGGCCGGCGCCGTGCGGATCGACGGCCAGGCCCAGTTCCACCCGCGCAAGTACCTGCTCGCGCTGGCCGCCGATCTCACGGCGTACGGCAGTACCATCCATGAGCGCACGCGGGTGACCGGGCTGCGGGAGGGAACCCCGTGCCAGGTCACGACGGAGAGCGGCTTCACGGTCACGGCACGCGACGTCGTGGTCGCGACCCACTTCCCCGTGTTCGACCGGGCGCTGCTGTTCGCCCGGATGTCACCGCGCCGGGAACTGGTCGTCGCGGGTCCCCTCCCCGCCGACCGCGATCCGGGTGGGATGTACATCTGCGATGAGGGGACCAAGCGGTCCGTACGCACCGCGCCGCTCGCCGACGGCGGCCGGCTGCTCATCGTGACCGGGGAGAGCTTCACGCCCGGCACCGCCGACACGGGCGAGCGACTGCGCCGTCTGGACGACTGGATGCACGCCCATTTCCCGGTGACCGAGACGCGTTACCGCTGGGCCGCGCAGGACAACGATCCCAGCGACTCGGTCCCGCTGGTCGGCGCCTTCCATCCGGGCGCCCGCCACACCTTCGTGGCGACCGGCTTCGGCGGATGGGGCATGAGCAGCGGCGTCATGGCCGGACGGCTGATCACCGATCTGATCTGCGCCCTCACTCCCCCCTGGACACGGCTGTACGACCCCCGCAGGCTGTGGAGCGCCCTGCGCGAGGCACCGACCATGCTCTCCCAGCAGGCCGAGGTCGCCCAGCACTTCGTCGGCGACCGGCTGCGCACGACGCATGTGGACTCGGTGGACGACATCCCGCCCGGCACCGGAGCGGTCGTACGCCTCCACGGACGGCGCAGCGCCGTGTACCGCGACGACGCGGGCGCGTGCCACGCCGTTTCGGCACGCTGCACGCACCTGGGCTGTCTGGTGTCGTTCAACTCCGTGGAACGCACCTGGGAGTGCCCGTGCCACGGCTCCCGCTTCGGCGTCGACGGATCGGTGCTCCAGGGACCGGCCGTACGCCCCCTCGAACAGCGTGACGTCGACGGCCCGGAGACGCCGGGCACGGAGGAGACCTGACCCGGGCGGGGGCACCCCCCGGCGCGTTCGACGAGCGGGACGGCGCGATCCGCCACACGCTGGAAGAGCCGCCGTCGGCGGCGCTCGGTTCGGTGAACGGGACACGGAAAGGCGCCAGGCGTGGATCGAAGCAGCCCACAGGGGAGCGTGGCCGCGGCCGCCGGTGCGGACACCCAGAGCTCCGTCCTCACCCTCCATGTCAACGGCGTCGCGTACACGATCGCCCTCGACCATCGCACGACCCTGCTCGACGCCCTGCGGGAGCAGCTGGACGTGATCGGGCCGAAGAAGGGCTGCGACCACGGCCAGTGCGGGGCGTGCACGGTGCTGGTCGACGGCCGGCGGATGCTCCCGTGTCTGCTGCCCGCCGTGGCCTGGGACGGGGCGCGGATCACCACGGCCGAGGGGCTGGCCGGCGGTGAGCGGCTGCATCCGCTCCAGGAGGCGTTCGTGGCACGCGACGCCCTGCAGTGCGGGTACTGCACGCCGGGCCAGATCTGCTCCGCCGCCGGCATGCTGTCCGAGGCCGCGGCCGGTCACCCTTCCCAGGTGACGGCGGCCGACCACGCCGGCGGCGCCGTCGTGCTCACGCGCGAGGAGATCCGCGAGCGGATGAGCGGCAACGTGTGCCGCTGCGGTGCGTACACGAACATCGTGGCCGCGATCGAGGACGTCGTCGAGGACGTGAGGCCGTGAAACCGTTCGGCTATGTGCGCGCCACGAGCCCCGAGGAGGCCGTCGAGGCGTACGCCGCGCGTCCCGGGGCCCAGTACCTCGCCGGCGGCACCAATCTCGTCGACCTGATGAAACTCGGCGTCACGGCGCCCGACGTGCTGGTGGACGTCCGGCGGCTGCCGCTGGACACCGTCGACGACACACCGGACGGGGGTCTGCTGATCGGCGCGACCGTCCGCAACAGCGATCTCGCCGCCCACCGCGCCGTGCGCTCCCGCTATCCCGCCCTGTCGCAGGCGCTGCTCGCCGGCGCCTCGGGGCAGCTGCGCAACGCGGCGACGACCGGCGGCAACCTGCTGCAGCGCACCAGGTGCACGTACTTCCAGGACGTCTCCAAGCCCTGCAACAAGCGGGTGCCGGGGACCGGGTGCCCGGCGCGGGAGGGGGTGCACCGCGATCTCGCCGTCCTCGGGCACTCCGCGCACTGCGTCGCCACGCATCCCTCCGACATGGCGGTCGCCCTGGCGGTGTTCGACGCCTCGGTCCGGCTGCGCGGTACGGGCGGCGAACGCACCGTCCCCGTCACGGACTTCCACCGGCTGCCGGGCGACCGTCCCGAGCGGGACACCGAGATCGAGGACGGCGAGCTGATCACCGGGGTGGAGCTGCCGCCCCCGCCGCACGGTGCCCGCTCCGCGTACCGCAAGGTGCGCGACCGTGCCTCGTATGCCTTCGCGCTGGTCTCCGTGGCGGCGGTGCTCGCCGTGGAGGACGGCCGGATCCGGCATGCGGCGCTCGCCTTCGGCGGCCTCGCGCACCGGCCGTGGCGGGCCTGGACGGCCGAGGAACGGCTGCTCGGCGCGCCGGCCTCGGCGGCAGCCTTCGAGCACGCGGTGGAGGCGGAGCTGGACGCCGCCGAGCCGCTGCGCGACAACGCCTTCAAGGTGCGGCTCGCGGGCGACCTGGCCGTCGACCTGTTGTCACGTCTCGTGCCGTCGGAGGAGGAGTCATGAACGGGTCCGGGCGCGCCCTGGGCGCGGACGCCGTCCGCAGGGAGGCACGGGACAAGGTCACCGGGCGGGCGCGCTACGCGGCGGAGGCCAATCCTCCGGGCCGGGCGTACGCATGGCCCGTCGCGGCGGGCATCCCGTGCGGACGCATCACGGCGATCGACAGCGACCGGGCACGGGCGCTGCCCGGGGTCCTCGCCGTCCTCACGCACGAGAACGCGCCCCGGCTGACGCCCTCCGACGACCCGACGCTCTCCGTCCTCCAGGACGCACGCGTCCCGCACCGCGGCTGGTACGTCGCCCTCGTCGTGGCGGACACGCTGGAGAACGCCCGCGCCGGAGCGGCCGCCGTCCGGATCACGTACGCGGCCGAGGACCACGACGTACGGCTCACGCGCGACCGTCCGGACCTGTACGTCCCGAAGGAGGCCAACGGCGGCTATGCCGGCGCGAGCGAACGCGGCGACGCCGACGGCGCGTTCGCGGCGGCCGAGGTGCGCGTGGATGCCACGTACGCGCTCACCGCGCTGCACAACCACCCGATGGAGCCGCACGCCTCGACCGCCGAGTGGAGCGAAGGCAGGCTGACGGTGCACGACTCCAGCCAGGGCGCCGGGGTGGTGCGCGATGTGCTGGCGGGGATGTTCGGGATGGACCGGCACGACATCACGGTGATCTCCGAGCACGTGGGCGGCGGCTTCGGCTCCAAAGGGACACCGCGCCCCCAGGTGGTGCTGGCCGCGATGGCCGCCCGGCACACGGGGCGGCCGGTGACGCTCGCCCTGCCGAGGCGGCAAATGGCGGCGGTCGTCGGGCATCGGGCGCCCACGCTGCACCGGGTGCGGATCGGGGCCGGGGCCGACGGGGTGATCACCTCGCTGGACCACGACGTGGTCACGCACACGTCGCGCGTACGGGAGTTCGTGGAGCAGGCCGCGGTGCCCGCCCGCGTCATGTACACCTCCCCCAACAGCCGTACGGTGCACCGGGTCGCGGCCCTCGACGTGCCCACCCCGTCGTGGATGCGGGCCCCCGGAGAGGCGTCCGGGATGTACGCGCTGGAGTCGGCGATGGACGAACTCGCCTCGGCGGCCGGGATCGATCCGGTGGAGCTGCGGATCCGCAACGAGCCGGACACGGAGCCCGAGAGCGGCCGTCCCTTCAGCAGCCGCGGTCTCGTCGCCTGCCTGCGCGAGGGGGCGCGCCGCTTCGGGTGGCAGGACCGCGATCCACGGCCCGGCGTGCGGCGGGAGGGCGATCTGCTGCTGGGCACGGGCGTCGCCTCCAGCACCTACCCCGTCTACATCGCTCCCTCGCGCGCCACCGCGCACGCGGCCGCCGACGGCACGTACCGGATCGCCGTCAACGCGACCGATATCGGCACCGGTGCCCGGACCGTGCTGGCCCAGATCGCGGCCGACGCGCTGGATGCGCCGCTCGACGCGGTACGGATCGACATCGGCAGCAGCGACCTGCCCGCGGCCATGCTCGCGGGCGGCTCGGCGGGTACGGCGTCGTGGGGATGGGCGGTGCACAAGGCGGCCACGGCGCTCGGGGAACGGCTCGTCTCACTGCCGGGCGGCCTGCCCGACGAGGGGCTGACGGTCGCGGCCGACACCAAGGCGGAGACGGCCGAGGAACCGCCGTACGCGCGGCACGCGTTCGGCGCGGTCTTCGCGGAGGCGCAGGTCGACGCGGTGACCGGCGAGGTACGGGTACGGCGGTTGCTCGGCATCTATGCCGCCGGGCGCATCCTCAACCCCCGTACGGCCCGTTCGCAGTTCATCGGCGGCATGACGATGGGGCTGGGCATGGCGCTGACGGAGGGCAGCACCATGGACCCCGGCTTCGGCGACTTCGCCGAGTGCGACCTGGCCCTGTACCACGTGCCGGTGAGCGCCGACGTGCCCGTGGTCCAGGCGGACTGGATCGAGGAGGACGACCCCCACCTCAACCCCATGGGGAGCAAGGGCATCGGAGAGATCGGCATCGTCGGCACGGCGGCGGCGATCGGCAACGCGGTCCACCATGCGCTGGGCGTGCGGCTGCGGGAGCCGCCGCTCACTCCGGACAAGGTCCTGGCCCATCTGCACCGGAGCGCGACGGTGCCGGGTCCAGGCCGGTGACGCGGGCTGCGCGACGGAACACGTCGACGAGCATGGGCAGGGTGACGCGCCCGGTGAACACGTTGCGCCTGCTCGGGTGGTAGCAGCCGAAGAGGTGGAGCTCGCCGGGCCCGTCCCCGGCCGGCAGCCTCACATGGGCGCCGTGGCCGAACAGGGGGCGCGGGCGCGGCACCCGGTACCCGGCGGCGGCGAGGACGGGGAGCAGCGCCTGCCAGCCGAAGGCACCGAGGACGACGACGCCGCGCAGCCCGGTCAGCAGCCCGAGTTCCGCCGCCAGCCATGGACGGCAGGTGTCCCGTTCCCCGGGTGTGGGCCGGTTCTGCGGCGGCGCGCAGTGGACGGGGGCGGTGACGCGCACGCCGCGCAGGCGAAGCCCGTCACCGCGGTGGGTGGAGGTGGGCTGCGAGGCGAGTCCGGCGGTGTGCAGCGCGGCGAACAGGACGTCCCCGGAGTCGTCGCCGGTGAACATCCGGCCGGTGCGGTTGCCGCCGTGGGCGGCCGGGGCGAGTCCGACGACGGCCAGGACGGCGTCGTCGGGCCCGAATCCGGGGACGGGCCGCGCCCAGTACTCCCAGTCCCGGAACGCGGCGCGCCGCTCGTCGGCGACGCCCTCCCGCCAGGCGACGAGCCGCGGGCAGGCCCGGCACCGTGCGACCTGCGCGTCCAGGTCGTCGAGATCGGCGCAGTGCGGAGCCGTACGGGCGGGAAAGTCCGGGTCCTCGACCGCGGGCCGGGGCCGCTTGTCCCCGGGTGTCACCTGGCGCCCCGGGCAGGCCGTGTCCCCGACGGTTCGGACCAGCGCGCGGAGAGGAGGAGGGCGATGTCGTCGGGCCGGTCGGGGTTCCGGCGTGCCTCGTTGATGAGTCGGTCCGCGGTGTCGGCGAGCGGGGACGAGCCCACGTCCGAGAGGGTCTGGCGCAGGCGTTCGATGCCCTGGTCGATGTCGAGGCCGGGCTGTTCGACCAGCCCGTCCGTGAACAGGGCGAGGACCGCGCCGGGTGCCAGGGTGAGTTCCTCGACGGGGTACACGGCGTCCTCGTCGACGCCGAGCACGATGCCCCCGGGCAGGTCGAGCACGTCCGTGCGGCCGTCGGGGTGCCGCAGCAGGGGCTGGAGGTGGCCGGCGCGGACGGCCCGGGCGCTGCCCGTGGCGGGGTCGAGGACGATGTAGCAGCAGCTGGCGAACTGGCCGGGGTCGAGGTCCATGAGCAGCCGGTTGGTGCCGCTCATCACTTCCTCGGGGCTGTGTCCGCTGACGGCCAGGGCCCGTACGGCGCTGCGGAGCTGGCCCATGGTGGCGGCGGCCGAGACGCCGTGTCCCTGGACGTCGCCGATGACGAGGGCGAGCCCCTGGCCCGTCTCGACGACGTCGTACCAGTCGCCGCCGACCTCCATGCCCTGGGTGCCGGGGAGGTAGCGGGCAACGGTGTCGAGCTGGTCCACCACGGGCAGCCGGTGCGGCAGCAGCGCGTCCTGGAGCCCGCGGGCGAGTGCGGCCTCGGAGTCGTAGCGCCGGGCGCGTTGGAGGGCCTGGGCGATGAGGCCGGCGAGGGCGGTGAGGACCGTGCGCTCCTCCGGGCTGAAGCCGCGGGGCTGGTCGAAGCCGAGGATGCAGGAGCCCACGGGCCGGCCGGAGGCGATCAGCGGCAGGAAGGCGCGGGCACCGACGTGGGCGTCGAGAGGGATGCCCGGATAGGCGTCGGCCAGGTGCTGCATGGACTCGAAGAAGAGCGGCCGCCCGGAGGTCAGCGTCTCGACACCGGGGAGCTTGGCGTCGAGGCCCACGCCGTCGAACCGGTTGAGGAAGCCGCGGGGGAAACCGGTCTCCCAGGCGAGATTGAGGTGACGGCTGCTCAGCAGGTAGATGGCGAGCTGCCGGCCGCCGAAGGCCGGGAGCAGTTCCTCGGTGACGACGGCCGAGACCTGACGTGCCGTCACCGCCTCGGTGAGCGCGATGGCGAGTGCGACCGGCCGGTAGAGGGCGACGGCCCGGTCGGCCGGTGATCCGAGGCCGGTGCCGGGGGCGACGAGGGATTCCGGGGCGTAGGCGGGACGTTCGCCGGGGCTGAGCGTGACGGTCACCCCGTCGACCCCGGGGAACAGGGAGACCGAGAGCCAGTCCGCGCCCCGGCCCACGAGGAAGTGCACGGGATCGGTGGACAGCAGGGCGGCCCGGTAGTGGTCCTCGTAGGCGCCCTGTCCGAACCAGGGCACGGCCTCCCACAGGACGCGGCCGATGAGTTCGGTCCGCGGCCGGCCGAGCAGCGTCTCGGCCCGGTGGTTGAGGTAGGTGATGCGGCCGAGGCGGTCGATGTTGCACACGCCGTGCGGGAGCCGGTCCGCGGACTCGGCCACGACGGGTCCGGCGCCGAGGTCGATGAGGAATCCGGTCAGGTGGGTGCCCGGCGGGCCGCCCGGCCGGCGTCCGCGACGGCCGGTGAGTTCCAGCAGATGCGGCCGGCCGTCGGCCCCCTGCAATCGCATCCGGCGGCTCACCGGCCGGTCGGACGCGGCCGCCTGACGGGCCAGGGCCCACAGCCCGTACGCGTCCTCGGGCTCGATCCGGGCGGCCAGCGCCTCGACGGTGACGGGCAGTTCGTCGGGAGTGGTGCCGAGGATGGCGCACCAGCCCTCGTCGCCGGTGACCGTGCCCTCCCCGAGGTTCCAGTCGAACGAGCCGATCCGTACCGGGGGCGAGGTCACGGAGGGCAGGGTGACCGACATCGGCTCGTCGTCCCACACGATGGGCGGCCCGTCGGCCGCCATGGCGGCGAGCGTGGTGGCGAGGTTCGCCCCCACCTCATGGAGGCGGCGGCGGTCGGCCTCGTCGACCGGGAGGCCGGGGGTGGCGGGGCGCAGCACCGCGAGCACCCCGAACGTCTCCCGTTCATGGGTGATCGGCACGTACAGCGAGGCGAAGGGGAAGGGCAGGCCGGCCATGAGCTGCGGGTAGCGGCGCATGGCCTCCTCCGCGTCGTGGAGGTAGACGGGCTGCCCGGAACGGTAGACGTCGGAGTGCGGGAAGGGCCGGTTCACATGCATGTTGCGCCACTGGCCGAAGAGCTTCGAGGGCAGTCCGGCGATCACGGCGAGACGCAGCAGCTCGGGTGTACGGGAGCGCATGTACAGTCCGCCGGCGAAGCCGCCGACGGACTCGATGCCGCTCACTTCCGCCTGGGCCAGCACCATGGGCAGGTCCTCCGGCGCCGGGCCGCCCTCATCCGCCGCCGCGGGTCCCGCTCCGGCCCGGGCGGACGGGTGGCGGCGGCCCGCGCCGTACCAGGTCACCTAGCCAGGATGCTCCCCGGCGGCCGTGCTCCGCATCTCCGTGGCCTCCGCAGCGGCCCGGCCGCGGGCCGGGTCGCGAGGCCGGCATCGGCTCTGGGCGGTTGAGCTAGATTTGAGCCCGATCCGGACAACAAGGAGGCACACGGTGCCATCAGGGCAGCAGGCACGGGCGCAGGCGGCGGCGATCACCCCCGGCCGGCAGTCGCCGGTGCCCGAGGCCGCGCCCGCGGACAGGGTCCGGGCCCTGTTCGGAAGCCACCGGCTGTCGCCGGGGCAGCGCCGTATCGCCCAGTACATGATCGACCACCTGACCGAGGCGGCGTTCCTGTCGATCACGGACCTCGCCGAGCGGGTGGGCGTCAGCCAGCCGTCGGTGACCCGGTTCGCGACGTCCCTCGGCTACAGCGGCTTCCCGGCGCTGCGGGAGGCACTGCAGCCGATCGCGCTGAGCGCGGTGGCGGGCGCCCAGGAGACGCGGAAGCAGATCCGCCACAACGAGCTCCAGGCGGCCGTCGACGCCGAGATCGCGAATCTGGAGAGCCTGCGCCGGGTGTTCGCCGACACCGACCGGGTCCTGGACGTCGGCCGCGAGCTGGCCCGCTCGATGCCGCTGACCGTGCTGGGCCTGCGGATCTCGGTGTCGCTCGCCGAGTACTTCGCGTACGCGGCGCGCCGCATCCATCCCGATGTGCGGCTGGTGACACGTGGCGGCAGCGTCGCCTACGACGCGCTGCTCCAGTCGCGCGAGGCGGGCGGGACGTGGGTGCTGGCGTACGCGATGCCGCGGCACGCCAACGAGACGCTCGCGGCGCTGCGGGCCGCGCGCAGCACGGGACTGCGCGTCGCGCTGATCACGGACCTGACGCTCGGCCCGCTCGTGGACGAGGCCGATGTGTCGCTGACGGCGGGGACCGGTTCACGGCTCGTCTTCGACTCGTACTCGGCGCCGGGCGTGCTGTCGGCCGCCGTGCTCCAGGCGATGGCGGACGCGGATCCGGAGCGTACGCAGTCCCGTCTCGAGGGGTACGAGCAGGTTGCCGAGCAGCACGACTTCTTCATCGAGGACTGACGGCCGCGGCCGACGACTTTCCGTGTGACCTGCCTGTTTCCCGGACATTTTCACGGCCGGGTATGCATGAAATTTTTCATACCCTTGCTTACTCGACGGTATATATATTTACTGCTCGTGGCAGCCGGGTCGTCGGCAACCACGAGCACGACCTCCTGCCCCGTGAACCGAACATCCTGAGCCCGGTGCTCCCTCCTCGCGCCGGACTCTGATGTTCAATCCGGGCACCCGCCGTACCGCGGATGCCCCTGGCGGTCCCGGTCAACCCCTGGGCCGGGACCGCCACAAGCCTCTCGATCAGAGCCGATCGGCATGACCCGGAAGCGACGACGATGTCCCAGACCCTCACCACGCTCGGACCGGACTGGCCCTGTCAGGTCAAGGCCCCCGGCACGCGCGACTGGGAGCGCACGGCCGCCCGGTGGCTCAGGGACCTGCTGCCGGCCCGCTACGCGGGATACTCGCCGCTCACCCGCCATCCCGTGCTGCTCGCGCGGCACGCGCAGTTCCAGTTGCAGCACGAGGCGCGCGCCGTGCGCACGGCGCTGCAGACCGCCCGTGCCGAACTGCCGACGCTGGGCGTCGCGGAGGCGGTCATCGAGAACACCATCCGGATGTACGCCGTCGAGCTGGACCAGTTGGGCCGCCTGGCGCGCGGCGTCAGGCTCATCACCGACGCGCTGCTCGCCGAGGGCACCGGCACGGCGCCGCGCAGGCGCACTCCCGCCCAGCGCGTGTCGTAGCCGTCGCGGGCAGGGCCGGTCCCCCGGGCCACGCACCCGCCACGGCACCGCCGCAGGAACGGGCCGGTCCCCCGCACGCACATCCGCCACAGCGCCGCAGGCACTGGCCGGTCCCCGGGGGCCGGCTCGCCGCCATTGTCACGCCATCTGACGCCGCACCAGCTCGTACAGCCGCCCGTTCGGGTTCGCGAGCAGGTCCGCGGGGCGGCCCTCCTCCACGATCCGGCCGTCGGACATGACGAGCACGCGGTCGGCGTCCATGACCGTGGTGAGCCGGTGGGCGATCACCAGGCGCGTGGCGCTCAGCTTGCGGGTGCTGTCCATCACCGTCCGCTGGGTCTCGTTGTCCAGCGCGCTCGTCGCCTCGTCGAAGAAGAGGATGCTCGGGCGGCGCACCAGCGCCTGGGCGATCATCAGCCGCTGGCGCTGCCCGCCGGAGATCGCGCCGCCGTTGGCGATCATGGTGTGCAGTCCCATGGGCATCCGCTTGATGTCCTCGGCCAGTCCCGCCATTTCGGCGGCCGCCCACACCTCCTCCTGGGAGAACGTCTCGGCGCCCGAGATGCAGTCCAGGATCGATCCGGTCAGCGGCTGGGCGTTCTGCAGGACGACTCCGCACTGCCGGCGCACCGCGGCGCGGTCGAGCGCGGCGAGGTCCTGGCCGTCGTAGAGCACGGATCCCGCATCCGGCCGGTCGAAGCCGATCAGGAGCCTCAGCAGGGTGGACTTTCCGCAGCCGCTGGGGCCGACGATCGCGACGAACTCGCCGGGCCGCACCTGGAGCGACACGTCGTCGAGGACCGCGGGGCCGTCGTCGGTGTAGCGGAAGGACAGCTTGCGCGCCTCGACCGCGCCGGACAGCGTGCCGGGCTGGGCGCTCGCGCCCCGCACCTCCGGTGTCTCGTCCAGGATCGGGCGCACCTGCTCGAACATGGGCAGTACCGCGACCGCCGAGACCAGCACGCCCGTCAGCTGAGTGACCGAGGTCAGCAGCATCGTCACGGCGGCGTTGAAGGTGAGGAAGTCGCCGGCCGACATGCTGCCGCGGGCCGGACCGGCCAGCAGCATGAACATGATGAGCGAGCACAGCGGCAGGTAGACCGCGTCCAGCACGGTCGTGAGGTTCCGGATCCGGCCGACGCGCTGCTGGAGTTCGCGGGAACGGGCGAACTCCCGGGCCCAGGCCGCGTACGCGAAGCTCTCGGCCGCGGCCACCCGCAGCTTGGGCAGCCCGCGCAGGGTCTGGAACGCCTGGTTGTTGAGCTTGTTGCCGAGCTCCACCAGCCGCCGCTGCCAGCGCACCTGCCACAGCCCCATCCCGAGGAAGAAGAGACCGATCACCAGCAGCATGCCGATGGCCGCGAGTGCGAGGGGCACGCTGTACCACAGCAGCAGGGCCACGTTCATCGCGCCGACGGTGCCCGACTGCACGGCGACCGGGCCGATGCCCGACAGGACACGGCGGATCGAGCTGATGCCCATCGCCGCGCTCGCGAGTTCGCCGGTGGAGCGCTCGGTGAAGAACCGGGTCGGCAGCCTGAGGAGCCTGTCCCACACGGCAGGTTGGAGCGCGCTCTCGATCCGGCCCTCCATCCGCAGGATGGTGAGGTTCTGGAGCAGCATGAACGCCGCTGACACCACGCCGGCCGTGATCACCGCGAGCGCCATCTGCACGATCAGGCCCGTCTCGGCTCTCGGTACGTAGGTGCCGAGCACCTTTCCGGTGGCGACGGGCACCAGGGCGCCGAGGCCGACCGTGACCAGACCGGCGAGCAGCAGGTTGCGCACGTCCATGCGCGTTCCGCGAAGGCTGAACCGCATCAGGCGCCACAGGCTCGCGGGCCGTTCGGGCAGCGGCCGGTAGAACATGACGCCGCGCGGTTCGAAGTCGTCGGCGTTGTCCTTGCCGATGCGGGTGCGGGTGCCGGTGAGCGGGTTGACGGCCTCGTAGCGTCCCCGGCGCCAGAGCAGGGCGACCGGTGCGCCGGACGCGGCGCGGTGGCCCACGAGCGGGCCGCTGTCGGTGCGCCACCAGCTCCCGGCGAGGCGTACGGGCCGGGTACGGAGGCGGGAGGCGATCGCCACGCGTTCGACCGGGCTGACCCGTTCCTCGTCGGCGGCGCCTCTCGGCGGCTCGGTGAGGGTGATCCCGGCGGCCTCGGCGACCCGACGGCACACGGCGAACACGGCGTCGTCGCCGTCCGCGCCGGCCGTGCGGCGCGTGCCGCCGCGCTTGCCGATGGAGGCGATCAGCGCCTCGTCGGCCCGTGCACGGACGTCCTCGCCCGCCTTGATCCCGGCCGCCGCGCGGTCCTCGTGGGCGCGCTCCAGCTGTTCGATCCACTGGTCGACGGCGGACAGCAGCCGGTACTGCTGGTTGACCATGCGCTGCCACATCGCGCCTTCGACGAGCAGGTCGGCCGCCGCCTCCGCGCTGTAGGAGGCGCCGTAGCGGACGCTGCCGGGATCGACGGGCATCCACAGGATGTCCTCGTCGGTCACGCCCGCGTCGGCGGGGCGGCCGTCGAGCGGGGCCTCGAACAGGACGCCGAGGCTTCGCCCCACGCCGAGGGCGAAGGCGTGCTCCAGCTGGTTCCAGGCACCGTTGCCGTACGGGTCCTGGGTGGCGGCGTACGGATCGGGCACGTACAGGCTCTGGGTCGCGTACGGGTCCTGTCCGTAGGGGTCCTGGTACAACTCGCGCAGGGCGATGCGGCGAAGCCCGCACTCCTGGGAGGGGCGGCCGACGAGGGTGTGGCGCGGGCCCTCCACCGGGCCGAGCAGCAGCGTGCCGGGTTCGAGCCGGCCGAGGAAGTGCCAGTGGCCCTGCTCGGCGGCGTCCACCGCGAACAGGTCGAGGAAGCCGCCGACCACCAGCCACAGCACCTGCGGCCCTTCGAGGTGGAGGCTGCGCAGACCGGTGCAGTCGACGGGCGCGCCGAGGCCCCCGAATGCCTGGATCACCGCGTCGGTCGACTCCGGCGTGCCCGTGGCGGCCGTCGGCCCGGCGTCCGGGTGCATGGCTGACACGTCAGTGCTCCTTGACCAGCTCGGCGTACGCGCCCTGAGCGGCGACGAGATCCTCGTGGCGGCCGCGTTCGACGACCGTGCCGTGGTCGAGCACCACGATCTCGTCGCTGTCGCGCACGGTGCTCAGCCGGTGGGCGATCACCACGCAGGCGCAGCCGCGGCGGCGGATGTTGTCGATGATGACGCGCTCGGTCTCGGCGTCGAGGGCGCTCGTGACCTCGTCGAGCACGAGGATGCTCGGGCGGCGCACCAGGGCGCGGGCGATCTCCAGGCGCTGGCGCTGTCCGCCGGAGAAGTTGCGGCCGTCCTGTTCGACGCGGCTGTGGATGCCCTCGGGCCTGCGCCGGACGACGTCGAGCACGGCGGCGTCCTCCAGCGCGGCGACCACGGCCTCGTCGGGTATGGAGGGGTCCCACAGGGCGATGTTGTCCCGCACGGTCCCCTCGAACAGGAAGATGTCCTGGTCGACGAAGGCGACGGAGGCGGCGACGGCGCTGCGGGAGATGTCCTCCAGGCGTTCGCCGTCGATGCGGATCGTGCCCTCCCACGGGGTGTACAGACCCGAGATCAGGCGTGAGACGGTGGACTTGCCGCTGCCCGATCCTCCGACGAGGGCGACCTGACGGCCGGGTCCCACGGCGAGGGAGAAGCCGCTGAGCAGGGGCGCGTCGAGCGGGCTGTAGCCGAAGGTGATGTTCTCCAGCGTGACGTGGCCCTTGAGCCTGCGGGTGCTCGGGTCGGGCTCGTCACGGGAGTACAGCGGGTCGACGGGGAAGTTCTCGACGTCCTTGAGCCGGGCGACGTCCGCGGCGAAGTCCTGGATGCGTCCGGCCACACCGTTGAGCCGGGTGATGGGCGCGGTGAAGCGGGCGACGAGCGCCTGGAAGGCGACCAGCAGGCCGATGGAGATGTGGCCCTCGACGGCCCGCAGTCCGCCGATCCACAGGATCAGCGCGCTGTTGAGGGTGGCGAGGGTGGGCGCGACGACGGAGAGCACGGCGCTCGGCACCCCGAGGCGCTGCTGCACCTCCAGCGTGGTGGCGTGCTGCCCCGCCCAGCGGCGGAAGTAGCCGTCCTCGCCGCCGGTCGCCTTCATGGTCTCGATCAGCTGGAGACCGGTGTACGAGGTGTTGGTGAGCCGTGCGCTGTCGGCGCGCAGCTTCTGCGTGTGGGTGGCCCGCAGCCGGATGACGATCCGCATGGCGACCACGTTGAGGAGCGCGATGAGCACGCCGACGACCGTGAGCTGGGGATCGTACGTCCACAGCAGGACGGCGTACAGGACGACCACGACGCCGTCGACGGCGGCGGCGGCCAGGTCGCGGGCCAGGGTCTCGGCCACCGCGTCGTTCGACTGGAGCCGTTGGACCAGGTCGGCCGGGCTGCGCTGGGCGAAGAAGGTGACCGGCAGCCGCAGCAGGTGTCTGAGGAAGCGGGCACTGCCCAGGGTGGACGAGATGATGCGGCCGCGCAGCAGGTTCGCCTGTTGCAGGCCGGTCAGGACGGCGGTGAGCGCCACGAGGGTCGCCAGCGAGGCGAACAGGGGCCCCAGCAGGGAGGTCTGCCCGCCGATCAGGAACATGTCGATGTACGTGCGGCTGAGCGCGGGCACCGCCGCGCCGACGGCGACGAGCAGGAGGCTGGCGAGCAGTGCGGCGAGCAGGGTGCCGGTCGTGCCGCGCAGCCGGGCGGGCACGGCCTTCATGATCCCGGGCCGGCGGCCGCCCTTGGTGAAGGTGCGGTCGGGCTCGAAGACCAGGGCGACGCCGGTGAAGCTGGTGTCGAAGTCCTCCGCCGGAACGAAGCGGCGTCCCTTGTCGGGGTCGTTGATGTGCACGCCGCGGCGGCCGAGACGGCGGCCCATGCCGTCGTAGACGACGTAGTGGTTGAACTCCCAGAACAGGATGGCGGGCGGCTGCACCTCGGCGAGGGCGGTGGCCTCCATCTGCATGCCCTTGGCGGCGAGACCGTAACTGCGGGCGGCCTTGAGGATGTTGCTGGCGCGCGAGCCGTCGCGGGAGACGCCGCAGGCGATGCGGAGTTCCTCCAGCGGCACATGGCGGCCGTAGTGGGCGAGCACCATGGCGAGCGCGGCGGCACCGCACTCGACGGCCTCCATCTGGAGGACGGTCGGGGTGCGGACGGGCTTGGGCTTCCGCTGCCGGCGCGGCGGCGGGGCGGCCCGGCGCGCGCCGCGCCGGCCGCTGGGGGCCGGCTCCGGGCGGTGTCTGCGGCGGCCCGCGGGCGGCAGCTGCCGCTGTGCGGGGACGGTGTCACGGTGTGCGGTCACGGCAGCAGCCAATCGATCGGATGCTGGGCGGCCAGATGGACGGAGCCGCCGGCAAGGGTCATGGACTCGAGGGCGTACGGAGGGCCCTGCGAGGAGGACCAGTCGTAGCCGGACTCGGTGCCGGGGGACTTCTTCAGCTCGACCAGCACGGACACGGGCTGGCCGTCCTTGGAGAACTGCTCGCCGAGCTGGCTGCTGCCGAGGAAGGCGGTGATGCGCTGACGGGTCTGGGCCGTGCGGCCGACGGCCTTGACCCGGCCCCGCAGCACGCCGTACTTCTGTGCGGCCACGGACTGCACGGTGAGGTCGACGCGGGCGCCGACGGGCACGGCCGAGCCGCTCTCCGCGGGGACGTACAGCACGGCCATCAGCGGGTCGCCGGGCCTGTCGATCCGTTCCACGGCGGCGACGTCGCTGCCGGTGGTGACGACGGAGCCGATGGCGGCGACGAGGGTGGTGAGCCGTCCGGCCGCGATGGTGCGGACGACGGCGGTGCCCTGGGCGGTGCGGACCTCCAGCAGGGGCGCGTCGGCCTCGACGCGTTCGCCCTCCTTGGCCAGCACCTCGGTGATCTGCCCGGAGACCGGGCTCTGCAGGACGTAACTGCCCTGGCCGTGGGTGAGGATGCCGGGTGCTGAGACGGTGGAGGTCACGGTCCCGGTGACGGCCCACACGGCGGCGGCGATCATGACGACGACGGTCACGGCCAGGACGAGCAGGCCCTGCGGCCGGGCGAAGCGCACCGGAAGGTCGATCTCCTCCGGCGACTGCAGCTTGGAAAGGGCCTGTTGGCGGAACTGCACGACACTCTTCCCTCAACTGCCTGAACGGTACGGGTCCCCGAATGTACCCGGTCGGAAACTGCGCACGGCCGTGCGCCCCGGAGCCGGGATCGGTCCGGGGCACACGGCTCGGCGCTGCCGGCAGAGCGGGCCGGCGAGCCGCGGAGGTCTTACAGACCGGCGACGAGGCCGTTGACCGGGCCGGTGATCGCGGCGGCGTTGATGCCGGTGGCACCCTCGACGACGCCGGTCACGGTGGCGATGGTGCCGGAGACCGGGACGATCGTGTCAAGAGCGGCGGTGGCGTTGCTCACCGTGGCGCTGTGCAGACCGCCGGCCACGTTGTCCAGCTCGCTGTCGGAGATCTCCTGGGTGGGGACGAAGTTCATAAGAAGCTTCCCTTCGGATGGATATTTCGAAATGACAGCGCCCGGTTGCGCGGAAAGAGCGCGTTGCCGGCCGCCAGCGGGGTGGGGAGATTCCCGGATCCGAGAACCCAATTGAATCCCGCGGTGCGAAGGATCAAAGCACGTAAGCGTGTTGAGCGGCCAATCGCGGGAGACGGACGGAAGGCCGGATCGCCTCGCGAGAGGTCCTCGTATTACCGCCGCGTGCACGCCCCTACATGAATTGGTGCCACCTTCTTCACACGATCGCCCTGCGCGGGCCCGATGCGCGCGCCCCGTACCCCGCCGACGAAGGGGACATTCCCCCTCAGATTCAGATAATCGCTGGTCAGCACGGGGGCGGCGATGAGGAGACAGTGTGCCGCCTGCGTATTCGGTGTGCAGATTCACGACAGGCGAAGGTCGCTTGACGGGGCGTCACGGGGCGTTCACGCGCCGAGGGGTGCGGCACGAGCGCCACACCCCTCGAACAATGAATTGCGTCACCGCTCCATTGCGGAGCGTTCGGACGAAAGGAAATTCTGGACAAGCCGGGCCGAGTGGCCCTGCGCGCCGGAAAGGAAGGAAATCAGCCGCCTGTGGCGGCCATGGGCTCAGGTGGGGTGATTTGGGCGTGAAGTGCTGCCGCGTAGGCTTCGTCGGGGTCGAGCCTGCGCAGTTCCTCCGCAATCAGCTCGGCCGTGGTGCGCACTTTCAGGGCAAGTACGCGGTTCGGCTGGCCGGGGATGGAGAGCCTTGCCACGGGCCCCTCGGGCCGGTCGATGTGGATCTCGCCGTCGGCGGTGCGCAGGCGGACGGCGGTGACGACCGGACCCGCGGTGACGACCTGTTCGACCGGCACGGCGAGACGGTCCGCGAACCAGCGGGCGAGCAGTTCCGCACTCGGGTTCTCCGCCTCGGATTCCACCACGGCCCCGATGACCTCCGTCCGCGCCTGGTCGAGCGCCGCCGCGAGCATCGAGCGCCACGGGGTGAGCCGCGTCCAGGCCAGGTCGGTGTCCCCGGGCTCGTAACCGGAGGCGCGGGCGGCCAGTTCGCGCAGCGGCTCCTCGACCGCGTACGCGTCGGTGATACGGCGCTGGGCGAGCGCGCCGAGCGGATCCTTGGCGGGGACCGGCGGTGCGTCGACCGGCCACCAGACCACGACGGGGGCGTCGGGGAGCAGCAGGGGCAGGACGACGGAGTCGGCGCGGTCGGCCAGTTCGCCGTGGAGCCGGAGCAGGACCGTCTCCCCCGCACCCGCGTCGGTGCCGACGCGGACCTCGGCGTCGAGCCGCGTGTCGTGGCGGTCGCGCGGGGAGCGGGCGTGGCGCTTGATGACGACGAGGGTGCGCGAGGGGTGCTCGCGCGAGGCGTCCCCGGCGGCCTTGATGGAGTCGTAGGCGTTCTCCTCGTCGGTGACGATGACGAGGGTGAGCACCATGCCGACGGCCGGGGTGCCGATGGCCCGCCGGGCCTGGACCAGCGCCTTGTTGATCTTGCTGGACGTGGTGTCCGTGAGGTCGATCTTCATGGCCTGCGCCAGCTCCGTCCGTCTCGTGCGAGCATCTCGTCCGCTTCCTCGGGGCCCCAGGTGCCCGCCGGGTACTGGGCCGGGGAGCCGTTCGTGTCCCAGAAGCTCTCGATCGGGTCGAGGATCTTCCAGGACTCCTCCACCTCCTCGGTGCGCGGGAAGAGGTTGGCGTCACCGAGCAGCACGTCGAGGATCAGCCGCTCGTACGCCTCCGGGCTGGACTCGGTGAACGACTCGCCGTAGGCGAAGTCCATGGTCACATCGCGCAGTTCCATCGAGGTGCCGGGCACCTTCGAGCCGAAGCGCATGGTCACCCCCTCGTCCGGCTGGACGCGGATGACCAGGGCGTTCTGGCCCAGTTCCTCCGTCGCCGTGGAGTCGAACGGGGAGTGCGGGGCGCGCTGGAAGACGACCGCGATCTCGGTGACACGGCGGCCGAGCCGCTTGCCGGTGCGCAGATAGAACGGGACGCCCGCCCAGCGGCGGTTGTCGATCTCCAGCTTGATCGCGGCGTACGTGTCGGTCCTCGACCGGGGCGCGATGCCCTCCTCCTGGAGGTAGCCGGCGACCTTCGCGCCGCCCTGCCAGCCCGCCGTGTACTGGGCGCGCACGGTGTGCCGGCCCAGGTCCTCGGGCACCTTGACGGCCTTGAAGACCTTCAGTTTCTCGGTGACCAGGGACGCGGCGTCGAAGGAGACGGGCTCCTCCATCGCGGTCAGCGCGAGCAGCTGGAGGAGGTGGTTCTGGATGACGTCACGGGCGGCGCCGATGCCGTCGTAGTAGCCGGCCCGGCCGCCGATGCCGATGTCCTCGGCCATCGTGATCTGCACATGGTCGACGAAGGACCGGTTCCAGACGGGCTCGAAGAGGGTGTTGGCGAACCGCAGCGCCAGGATGTTCTGGACGGTCTCCTTGCCCAGGTAGTGGTCGATCCGGAAGACCTCGTCCGGGGCGAACACCTCGTGCACGATGCTGTTGAGCTCCCGCGCACTGGCGAGGTCGTGGCCGAAGGGCTTCTCGATGACGGCACGCCGCCAGGAGCCGCGGGGCGCGCCGGACAGGCCGTGGTCCTTGAGCTGCTGGACGACCTTGGGGAAGAACTTGGGCGGCACCGACAGGTAGAAGGCGAAGTTGCCGCCCGTGCCCTGCGCCTTGTCCAGGTCCTCGACCGTCGCCCGCAGCTGCTCGAAGGCGGCGTCGTCGTCGAAGTCTCCCTGGACGAACCGCATGCCCTCGGCCAGCTGCTGCCACACCTCCTCGCGGAACGGGGTGCGCGCGTACTCTCTGACGGCGTCGTGGACCTCCTGCGCGAAGTCCTGGTCGGCCCAGTCCCGGCGGGCGAAGCCGATGAGCGAGAAGCCCGGCGGCAGCAGCCCCCGGTTGGCGAGGTCGTAGACGGCGGGCATCAGCTTCTTGCGGGACAGGTCCCCGGTGACTCCGAAGATCACGAGTCCGGAGGGCCCGGCGATACGGGGCAGCCGCCGGTCGAGCGGGTCCCGCAGCGGATTCGCCCAGCCGCTGTTCTCTGACATGGGGGTCAGGCCTCCTTGAGCGAACGGCTTCGAGTGCGTCCGTTTCGAGGATCGCATCTCACCCCGATCTTGTGCGGGTACATCAGCGCACCGACGCGTCGATCCATTCCCGTGCGGCCCGAACGGCGGCGCACATCGCCCCCCGGCGGGGCCCGCCACCCCGCGCCACCCACCCGTCGCGGCGCTCTTGTCCCCGGGCCCGTTGTGGCGAACAGTACGTGCCATGGCGACAGTTGTGCTGGTGGGGACCTTGGACACCAAGGGAGTGGAGTACGCCTGGCTGCACGAGCGGCTGCTCGGTGCCGGGGTCGATGTGCTGGTGGTCGACACGGGAGTGATCGGGGAGCCGCACTTCGCCGCGGACGTCCCGCGCGAGGAGGTGGCGCGGGCCGCCGGGACGGAGCTGGCGGCGCTGCGCGCGCAGGGGGACCGGGGCACGGCCGTGACGGCGATGGCCCGCGGCGCGGCGGAGGTCGTCGCGC
This sequence comes from Streptomyces sp. NPDC015127, assembly GCF_043080095.1. Taxonomy (NCBI): domain Bacteria; kingdom Bacillati; phylum Actinomycetota; class Actinomycetes; order Kitasatosporales; family Streptomycetaceae; genus Streptomyces; species Streptomyces sp. NPDC015127. The sequence goes on along the minus strand of NZ_JBIBVE010000015.1, from coordinate 129,595 downwards.
GGCTGCACGAGGCGGGCCGTCTGCACTGCGTCCTCGCGATCGGCGGCAGCGGCGGCACCTCCATCGCGACCCGCGCCATGCGCGGGCTCCCGCTGGGCATACCGAAGTTGATGGTCTCCTCGATGGCGGCGGGCGATGTGTCGCCGTACGTGGGGTCCACGGACATCACGATGATGTACAGCGTCGTCGACATCGCCGGGATCAACACGGTCTCCGCCCCGGTCCTCGCCAACGCGGCCGACGCGGCGGCGGGCATGGCGACGGGCTTCGCGGCCGGGCGCCGGGCGCTGCGCCCCGCCGATCTGGCCGCGGGCGAGCGGCCGCTGGTGGCGACGAGCATGGCCGGCGTGACGACGGCCGGCGTCGACGCGGCCCGGGCGCGGCTGACGGAGCTGGGCTACGAGGTCCTGGTGTTCCACGTCAGCGGGGCGGGCGGACGGACACTGGAGTCGCTGGCCGGGCAGGGGCTCTTCGCCGGCGTGCTCGACCTGACCTTGAGCGAGCTGGCGGACGACCTGGCCGGCGGCATCCTGACCGCCGGACCGGACCGGCTCACCGCGGCCGGGCGCCACGGTGTCCCACAGGTGGTGAGCCTGGGGGCACTGGACATGGTGAAGTTCGGCCCGCCGGACACGCTTCCGGCCGCGATGCGCGACCGGCACGTGCTGGTGCACAACCCCTCGATCACCGTGGTGCGCACGACGGCGGAGGAGTGCGCCGAACTGGGCCGGCGGATCGCGGCGAAGCTGCGGGCGGCCACGGGCCCGGCCGAGGTGTGCGTCCCGCTGCGCGGCCTGTCGACGCTGGGCGGCCCGGGTGGCCCGTACCACGACCCGGCGGCGGACGCGGCGCTGTTCGGCGCGCTGCGCGACGGGCTGCGGGGCAGCGCGGTCACGGTGATCGACGTCGACGCGGACATCAACAGCGCGTCCTTCGGCCGGGCCGCGGCGGATCGCATGCACCGGATGATCACCGCTCGTGCGGCCGCCCCGGCGTGACGCCGGGTGCCCAGGACGCACACGGGCCCCGGTGCGACGGACTACGAGCCGCCGGGCGGGTCCAGCGGGGCGTCGAGCAGCGCGGTCAGGTCGCGGACGAACGCGTCCGTGCGCTCGCTGTCCGGGCCGCCGAGCGGGGCGAGGAGCCGGCCGATCAGCCCCTGGACGACCACGACGGCGCGGCCGGTGACCTCCCGTCCGCGATCGGTGAGGGACAGGCGTACGGCGCGGCTGTCGGCGGCGTCCCGGACCCGCTCGATCAGCCCGTCGGCCTCCAGGGCACGGGCGAGTTTGGACACGTAGAGCGCTTCGAGTCCCGTGTGGTCGGCGAGCTCGCGCTGGCTCGGGCGCACGCCGGACCGGTCGAGGCCGTGCAGCGTCCCCATCAGCGAGTACTGGGCGTGGGTCAGGCCCACCGGGGCGAGTGCGCGGTCGACGGCGACGCGCCACTTCATCGACAGCCGCCACACCAGGAAACCGGGCGTCGGGCCCGGGAATGCCTTGCTCATGGCAGGGCACTGTACATGGCTACTATCGGCGTCCCTGCCGTCGCCCGCACCGTACCGGCAGCGCTCACGGGCGCAGGTGCTGCGGCAGCAGCTGCTCGGTCCAGAGCGTCTTGCCGGACGCGGTGTACCTGCTCCCCCACCGGTGGGTGAGCTGGGCGATCAGGAACAGTCCGCGGCCGCCCTCGTCCGTCAGGCGCGCCCGGCGCAGGTGCGGCTGGGTCTGGCTGGGGTCGGACACCTCGCACACGAGCCGCTGGTCCCTGATGAGCCGCAGGCCGACCGGCCCGCCGGCGTACCGGATGGCGTTGGTGAGCAGCTCGCTGACGATCAGTTCGGTGGTGAACACCAGGTCGTCGAGCCCCCACCGGGTCAGCCAACGGGCGACCTCGGCCCGCGCGTCCGCCACGATCTTGACGTCTGCCGGGAACTCCCAGGTGGCGACGGCGTCTTCGGGGGTGACGGCCACCCGGGCCAGCAGCAGCGCGGCGTCGTCGTCGGGAGGTTCGGCCAGGAAGGGGACGAGCATCTCCCGCCCGATCTCGGGCACCGGACGGGACCCGCCGCCGACGGTCTCCTCGCCCAGGTACCGGGCCACATGCCCCGCATCGCCCGCCTCCACGGACAGCGATCCGGCGGTGAACGCCAGCAGGTCGCCCGGCCGCAGCTCCAGCTCCACCGGCTCGAACGGCGCGCCCTCCCTGCCGAGGGCGGGCCCGGCCGGCAGCCCGACCGGCGCGGCGCCACCGGATGCCCGCACCAGCACGGGCGGCGCGTGCCCGGCGCTGGCCATCGTGCACCGGGCGCTGACCGGGTCGTAGACCGCGTACAGGCAGCTGGCCCCGCGTACCGTGCCTTCCGCGTCGCCCGGCTGCTCGTCCTCGGCGAGGCGCACCACGAGGTCGTCGAGGTGGGTCAGCAGCTCGTCCGGCGGCGGGTCGAGATCGCAGAGCGTGCGCACGGCGGTCCGCAGACTGCCCATGGCGGCGGCCGCGTTGAGACCGTGCCCCCGCACGTTGCCGACCACGAAGGCGACCCGTGACGAGGAGAGCGTGATCACGTCGAACCAACTGCCGCCGGTACCCGCGAGCGTCCTGCCGGGCACATAGATCCCCGCCGTCTCCGCGGCGGTCACCTTCAGCAGCGGGCGCGGCAGCAGACTGCGCTGCAGGGCCTCGGCGGTGCGGCGTTCGCGGGTGTACCGGCGGGCGTTGTCGAGGGCGAGCGCGGCGCGGGAGCCGATGTCCTCCGCGACGGCGGCGTCCTGCGCGTCGAACGGAACCCGCTCGCCGCTCCGCCACACCGAGACCGCGCCGAGGACGTGCCCGCGGGCCTGCAGGGGCACCACCATGTACGAGGAGGCGCGGTCGGTGAGCACCAGACGCACCCGGTCGGGGTCGTCGGCGATCCTGGGCCGCAGTTCCTCCAGGTCGGGGACGATGACCGCCGACCCGAGCCGCAGCCGGTCGCTCTCGTAGCCCCGTACGCGGATGACGGAGCCGCACGGGTACAGCTCTTCGGGCCACTCCCCGTCCGCGGCGACGGCGGAGACCCGGCGCAGCGGCGCCCCCGTCGCGAAGGCGCCCGGTTCCTCGCCCACGAGTACCGCCTCTGTGAGGTCCACGGCGGCCAGGTCGGCGAACGCCGGGACCAGGAGGTCCGCCAGCACCTGCGCGTTGCGCGAGACCTCCAGCGACCGGCCGAGCGCGGAGGCGGCCGTGCCGACGAGGGCCGCGCGCTTCCGGGAGCGTTCGTGCTCTGTCACGTCGGTGAACGTCACCGCCACGCCGCGCACGGCGCCCTTGGCGCCTGCCAGCCTGAGCGCGGACAGCGAGATGATGCGGTCACGGTCGGGGGCCCTGGCGAGACGCGCCGAGGTGACGAAGTCGATGAGCGGCTCGCCCGTGGCGGCGACGCGGCGGAGCCTGGCCTCGACGGCCGCCGCGTCCTCCGGCACCAGCAGCTCCCCGATCCGCCGCCCGAGCGCGCCGCCTGAGGGACCGAGCCGCGCCGACGCGGGGCGCACGTCCCCCGGCAGCGGATTGATGCGCCGAAGGCGCAGTTCCGTGTCATGGATGGCGAGCCCGATGCCCGACTGCGAGAACAGCGCGCCGACGAGGGCCTCGTTCTCCTCCCGCCGGTCGGCGTGGTCCGCTGCCATCACCCGCAACAGGAACCGCGCGGGAAGCATGCCGTCGATCGGCAGCAGGTCGAGCTGTACGGGCACCGGACCGCCGGGCCCGCGCAGCGAGGCGCGCAGGGAGCGGGGGCGGTCGTCGGGTGCGGGCCCCCGCAGCCGCGGCCAGTCGCCCGGTTCGGCGAGGAGTGAGCCGATGTCATGTCCGTTGATCTCGACGGCGGGGGCTGCGAGCAGCTCGGCGGCGGCTCCGGTGCAGGCGAGCACCGTGCCGGCGTCGTCGAGCACGAGGAGCGCGCGGTCGTCCGGGCGGTCCGGTCCGCTGCCGGGGACATGGCCGCTGGTGCTCACTCGTCGATCACTCCCAGGAGGCGCTCCCGTGATCCGTCGGTTCCCGCCCGGAGCCGGTCCGGGCCCGGCGCCGGCCGAAGTCCCGTCCCATCCGTGTCCGGCGACGGCTGTGCGCTCGGCCCCGCGCCTCTCATTGAACTCCACCGGGCCCGCTGCCGCGCGGCGAACCCGCGGACCGGCCGACGCCGACGTCCGGCCTATGCCGCCTTCCGGGCCGCCAACTCCGGCTGTCATCAGGCAACATGAGCTGCCCGCGCGGCGGAGAAACGGCGTGACAATCAGTCGGGAGCCGTCCTACGCTCGCCTGCACGGCATCGCGTGTCGGTCACCGACCGGGTGAGGCATGGAGGTGCCCGTGAGTTTGCCCGACGGAGGCAATCCACAGTGTCAGTAGAGTTCAACCACACCATCGTGCTCGCCCGGAACAACCGCGAGTCGGCCGAGTTCCTCGCCCATGTCCTCGGGCTCGAAGTCGGGCAGGAGTGGGGCCCGTTCGTCCCCCTCGCCCTCGGCAACGGCGTCACCCTCGACTTCGCGACCGTCGGCCACGAAGTCCCGTTGCAGCACTACGCGTTCCTGGTCTCGGAGGACGAGTTCGACGGGATCTTCCAGCGCGTCGAGGAAGCGGACGTCACCTATTTCGCCGATCCGCACGGCAAGCAGCCGGGCGAGATCAACCGCAACGACGGCGGGCGCGGCATGTACTTCCACGACCCGGCGGGGCACGGCATGGAGGTCATCACGCGGCCGTACGGGAGCGGCGGGAGCTGATCGGGGCGGGCCGGGCGGCCCGCTTGTCGCGTTGTGCTCCACAAGGGGCGGGGACCGTGTCCCCGCCCCTCTTCGCTGCCTCGGTGCCCGCCGTCCACGGTCCCGTTCGCCCCGACGGCCCATCGGGGGCCGATCCCGGATGGCGCAGTGCGCGGAACTGCGCACTAGATGTAACCAAGTGCGCGCCCACTCACGAGCACGAGGCAGCACGAGACAGACACGGTGGACGCCTACCGGATGTTCCACGAACGGAGCCCGCGCCATGACCCCCGACCCCTTCACCCCAGAACCGGCCGACCACGGCATAGAGCAGCCCGCCAGGCCCGCGCCGGCGCCGGACCCGGAGTTCGTCGTCCCCACGCACCCGGCTCCCAGCACCCCGTACATCCCGCCCCGGCCGACGGTTCCCCCCGTCGTGCCACCTGCCCCGCAGGCCGCCGCCACGGTGCCGGCGGAGCAGCCCGCCGTCCCGCACGACGCGCCCGATCCCCGCCGGTTCACCGAGGTCGACGGGCGTCGGACCGACGCACCGGAGCGGTACGAGCGGGAGCCGTACGAGCCGGAGCGCTACGAGCCGGGGCGGTACGAGCGGGAGCCGTACCGGCCGGAGCGCTACCAGCCGGAGCTCTATGAGCCCGAGCCGTACGAGCCGGGGCGGTACCAGCCGGAGCTGCGGCAGCCGACGCGCTTCGAGCCGGAACAGCGTGAGCCTGAGCTGCGTGAGCCGGAACAGCGTGAGCCAGAGCATCTTGAGCCGGAACAGCGTGAATCCGAGCTGCGTGAGCCTGAGCCTCCTGAGGTGCTGACCTTGGAAGCGCGGCTTCGCGCGGCGGAAAATCATGAACCCGAACCGGAGCGTCACGAACCGGAGCGTCACGAACCGGAAGGTCACCAACCGGAGCCTCGTCAACCGGACGTCGAGGAGCGCGAGCCCGCTGCGGACCTGAAGGCCGCGTCGGAGGCCGAGTCCGGCGACGAGCCGATCCACACCCTGCTGTGGACCGCCGCCACGGAACGTCCTGTGGAGGAAGTGGCCGCGCTGGTGGCCCGGCTCAAGCGGACCGGTGAGGTGTCCAGCCCCGGGGACGTCGCCCTGCGCGCCGCCGCCGTCTCGCGTCCGCTGGACGAGGTGCGGCAGCTCGTCGCCCTTCTCAACGAGTCCGGGTGCGACCTCCACCAGGCCGACACCACCCTGCGTGCCGCGGCCGTGGGCCGGCCGATCGAGGACGTGGTGCAGCTCGTCAGCATCCTGGGCGCCGACAGCAGCGACTGGCGCTCGGCGGGCGGTGACGCGTCCGAGCTGAGGTCCGCGCAGGGCGTGGACGAGCACGCCGACGGCGGGAACGTGCCCCCGGCCGCCCTCGCCGCGCAGGCCGAGCAGTTGAAACGGCCGAAGCGGCCGAAGGAGCAGAAGCAGCAGAGGGAACCGTCGGCGTCCGCACAGTGGCCGATATCCGCGCTGGACGGCGCGCTGGCGGCGGGGCCCAGGAGTCACACCGTCTCCCCCGCCCTGCGCTCGGCGCTGCGCTGGCCCGCGGCGGTCGTGCTCTTCGCCTGCGGGATGATCCACCTGCCGACCGACCTCGCCGGACTGCGGTCCGGCGGCTACGCGGAGACGCTGTCCGTGGCGGTCATGGTGCTCTGCCTGGTGTGCGCCGTATGGCTCGCGATGCGGGACACGCTGATCGTGTGGGCCGCGGCGGCGGGCCTGGCCGTGGGCGTCATCGCGCTCCACGCTCTGGCCAGCGTGGGCACGGTCGACCTGCTGAACAGCAGCCTCGGCGCGTCGTTCACCTGGGCGAGAGCCGCGGCCGTGCTCAGCGCGGCGGCCGCGGCGCTCATGGCCGGCTCGGCGCTGGTCCACCGCACCAGGGCGGCGGGAGCGGCGAGCAGCACCTGACCGACCGTCGACCTGTCCGTCCGCTTCGCCCGGGCAGCCCCGCTGCCCGGGCGAACGCGTGCCCCCGTCATGCCGTCGGCTTGCGGGCCTCGATCAGCGAGCGGGACGAGTGGGCGACGAAGGGGCCCTCGGACTCGATGCGGGCGTGCAGCTCGCGCAGCCGGTCGCGGTGGCGGCCGACGTCGAAGCCGGGGACGATCCAGATCACCTTCCGCAGGAAGTAGACGACGGCCCCGATGTCGAAGAACTCCATCCGCAGCCGTTCGAGCCGCACATCGACGATCTCCAGCCCCGCCGCGCGCGCCTCGGCGCACTCCGCGTCGGGGTGCCGGGCCGTGCGCGCCTCGGGCTGCGGTCCGAGGAAGAACTCGGTCAGTTCGAACACGCTCGCCGGCCCGACGTGCTGGGCGAGATACGTCCCGCCCGGGGCGAGGACCCTGGCGATCTCCGACCACCACACGGTGACGGGATGGCGGCTCGTGACGAGGTCGAAGGCGGCGTCCGCGAAGGGCAGCGGCGGCTCGTCGGGATCCGCGACGACGACCGCGCCGCGCGGATGCAGCAGGGCGGTCGCCCGGGCGATGTTCGGCGGCCAGGACTCCGTGGCGGCCATCGTCGGCGGGAGCACCGGCACCCCGGCCAGGACCTCGCCGCCCCCGGTCTGGATGTCGAGCGCGGCGGACGCGGAGGCCAGGCGCTCGCCCAGAAGCCGCTGGTAGCCCCAGGAGGGCCGCTGCTCCGTGGCCCGCCCGTCCAGCCAGGAGAAGTCCCAGCCGGCCACCGGCGCCGACTCGGCCTCGGCGATCAGTTCGTCGAAGATGGGTGACATACCCCGCATGATCGGCGATCCGGCGTGCAAGCCGTAGTGCTTTTCGCTCGGGCGCGGCCGTGGGCACGCGGCCGGCAGAAACAGCAAGGAGTTTCGTGTGGGTCTGCCGCCCTTGGGTACGGGCCCGGCAGAGTACGAACGCATGGAAGGAGGTGCTCTCTCGATGGAGCGTGGCAGCAACCGTGTGAGCCGGCGCATGGACGACGAGATGAAGCACGAGCTGTGGGGCTACCTGCGGTCCCGGCAGCAGCACACACGCATCGAGCAGGCGAACGACCCTGAGCCGGGTGCGGACGACGCCCGACCCGGCCTGCAGGAAGGCGCCGGCGGCCCGGGCCCGCGCCGTACGCGCGAGCGCTGAGGCGGACACCGAGCCGGCCGGGGGCGGACCCGGGCCGCACAGCGTCGGCGGCGCGGGTCGCCGGGCCTGGCGTCGTCCGCAGCGCCGACCGCCGGAGCTGGGCGCGCGCTGGGCGCCATCCGCACGGGCCGCGGGTCACCGCCTGCCCGACGTCAGGCGCTCCGCGCGCTGCGCCGCCCGGCGGGCCCGGTGGCGCGCCGACGCGGCCGCGCCGTTGGCCACCCGCGCCCGCTCGCGTGCCTCGCGGGCCTCCGTCTCGGCGGCACGCAGATCCGACTTGGCCTCTTTCAGCTCGTCCGCGAGCGCCTCGACCCGTTCGGCGGCCTCCTCGGCCCGTGCCTCGGCGCGCGCGCTCTCCTCGGCTGCCCGGGCGTGCTCGGCCTCGCGCTCGCGTGCGTCCCTTTCGGCCTCTTCGGCCTCCCGGCGGGCCCGGTCCTGCTCCTCGTGGCGGGCTTTCTCCTCCTCGGCCCGCCGAGCTTCGTCCCGGCGAGCCTTGTCGCGTGCAGCCGTGTGCTGCTCCCGGTCCCGCTCCTCGCTCTTCACCCGGCCGGGTCCGGGGCCGGCGGGCTGCGGCTTCCCGCCGGGGCGTGGCGCAGGGGCGCGGCTCGTCACGACCCCCGGGTCCGCCACCGCCGCCGCGAATCCGACGGGCGGGGTCAGCGGCCGGTCGAGGTGCCCGGCCGCCCACTCCTCGGCCGCCGCCGGGTCGGCCAGTACGGCGTGAAGGGTGCCCTCGATCTCGCGCAGGGCGGCCTCCCCCACCTGCTGCCCCTCGGCCGCCGCCAGGTCGCGTGCCTCCCGGGCGAGGGCGGCGACCAGGACGTGCTGCTGCCGGCTCAGCTCGCGCAGCCGGTCGCCCTCGAGGCCCCGGTGGGCGGTGCGCAGGCCCTCGCCGAGGCCGAGCAGCGGCTGGACGCGTTCCGGCGCGCGGCGCACGAGGAGATTGCCCGCCCACGCGGAGACGGTGGGCCGCCGCAGGGCCTTGATCCGCTCGGCGAGGTCGGGGGCGCCGGTCTTGCGGGCCTCGGCCGCGCGTGCGTTGCGCGCGGCGGTGAAGTCCTGCGGCCGCAGTTCGTACAGCTCGTCGAGGATGCTCTCCAGGTCCACGGTCCTCCTTGCGGCCCGTCGCCCCCTGCCCTCGTCGGGGAGGGCTCACCCCCCAGGATGTCTCAGGACCTCGGTTCGCCGTACCAGCGCCATGCGGTGCGGCGCGCCAGGCCGGGCAGGTCGCCCCGCCCGGTGGCCCACAGCAGTGTGGGCCAGGGCGGCGTACCGTCCGGCACGTCCGGGAACAGCCGCGCGAGCACTTGCGCGCACAGTCGATCCGGCGGGGTCCAGCGCAGTCCGAGGCCGCACGCCACGTCGTGGGTGTGGACGAGGGTCTCGACGACGCCCATGGCGGCGAAGCCCTCGGCGTCGGAGCTGCCGAACACGTGGTGCGAGCGGAGGCCGTGCGGTGCCGTGCGCACCATGGCGACGAGCAGCGCCCCGCACGCCTCCAGGACCTCCAGCAGCCCGGCGGGCCCGGCCGCGCGGTCGGCGTGCACGGTGTTGCGGGGGCCGCCGGGCCTGCGGCTGTCGTAGACGAACGGCACGACGCGGTCCAAGGAGGGCTTGCGCGGGCCGAGTTGGACGGCGTAGGCGAACAGGTCGTCGGCGAGGTGCTCGACCGTCTCCCAGCAGGACCACTCGATGGTCCCCGCCTGCGCGTCCCACGGGGCGCCGGGCGGCGCGGAGCCGAGGAGGTCGAGGCAGAGCCGCACGGCACGGTCGACGTCGTCCGCGGACACGGTGGAGGGATCCGGGCTTTCGGCTGATGGGGACATGCCGGGACCGTATCCCGCACGGACGGGGCGCGGTCCACCCGATTTCGGGCTCCGGCGGGTCCCTCGCCCGCCGTTGCCGTCAGGAGACCGGGCGCAGGACGCAGCGTGCCGGACCGGCGGCGCGCAGGGTGATGCCCGTGTCGACGGGCACCGTCTCGTCGGTCGCCGTCAGCTCGTACTCCTCGAGGATCATCGCGAGCGCGAGCACGGACTCCAGCATGGAGAAGTGCTGGCCGATGCAGGCCCGGGGGCCGCCGCCGAACGGGAACCAGGCGTAGCGCGGCCGTTCCTTCTCCCGCTCCGGCGTGAAGCGTTCGGGGTCGAAGCGCTCCGGGTCCTGCCAGTACCGCGGGTGGCGGTGCGTCACCCAGGGGGCCACGATCACGTCGGCGCCCGCCGGGACGGTGTGGCCGCCGATCTCGGTGGCGGCGACGGCACGGCGGCCGACGACCGGACCGGCCGGGTAGAGCCGCATGGTCTCCTTGAGGACCTTGGTCAGGTACGGCAGGGAGTCCAGGTCCGCCGCCCCGGGCACGCGACCGGCCAGGACGCTCGCCGCCTCCGCCCTGGCCCGCTCCTGGTGCTCCGGGTGGCGTGCCAGCAGATGCAGCGCGAAGCCGAGCGAGGTCGCCGTCGTCTCGTGGCCCGCGAGCAGGAAGATCAGCACCTGGTCGCGGATCTCGGCGGCGTCGAAGCTGCCGTCCTCCTCGCTCTGCGCCGTGGCGAGCAGGGTGAGCAGGTCGTCGCCTGCCGCCGCGTCCGCGTCCGCCCGCCGCTTGTCGATGATGCGGTCGCACACCGCGTAGAGCTCGTCGGTCGCGGCAGCGGCGCGGCGGTTGCCCGGAGTGGGCCAGTCGCGCGGGATGTTGACGGGCGAGTAGCCCCGGCGCAGGACGTAGTCGCCGATGACCGGGAAACAGCGCTCGACGACGGCGACTGCGGATTCCACGTCCGCGCCGAACAGGATGCGGGCGACCGCGCGCAGGGTCAGGCCCGTCATTTCGGTGACGACGTCCACGGTCCGGTCCGGGGCGGCGCGCCACGCGGCGAGCATCGTCGCCGTCTCGGCGGTGACGGCCTCGGCGTAGCCGTCGACGCGGCGCCGGGTGAACAGCGGCTGCACCAGCCGGCGCTGGCGCAGGTAGTCGGCGTCCTGGCTGGTCAGCAGACCGTTGCCGAAGGACTCGCGGACCTCCTGGTAGAAGGCGTTGTCCTTGCGGAAGTTGGCCGCTTCGGTGGCGAGCACCTGCTGCGCGCCTTCGGCGGAGAACACGGCGTACAGCTCGGCCCGCAGTCCGGGCGGCCCGGCGGTGAGGCGGACGACGTCTCCGTGCTCGCGCCGGGCCGCGAGGAAGGTGCCGAGGGAGTCGCGCTTGAGGTCGAGCATCGACCCGAGCAGCGGCAGTCCCGCCGGACCGGGTACCTGTGCGGCTGTGGTGGTCATGGTCCCCCCGGGTCGGCGGCGCCGTCGCGCATCGTGGTCAATGCCCATTGTGGCAAAGGGCGTTGGACGAACGGCACGCGCCTGGGGGCTGTCCGGCGGATATTGGCCCCGGCCAAGATCCGCCGGACAGCCCCTCGGCCGCCACCGCAACGCTCAGGCCCCGTCGGCCGCCGCGCGCAGTGCCGCCACGTCCAGCTTGCCCATCTGGAGCATGGCCTTCATCGCGCGCTGGGAGCGCTCCGTGTCGGGATCATTCAGCAGCTCCTCCAGCACGGCCGGGACGACCTGCCACGACAGGCCGTATTTGTCCTTGAGCCATCCGCACGGGCCCTCCTGGCCGCCCTCGGACAGCTTGCTCCAGTAGTAGTCGACCTCCTCCTGGTCGGCGCAGTCGATCAGGAAGGACACCGCCTCGTTGAAGGTGAACTCGGGGCCGCCGTTGATCGCGGTGCAGGGCTGGCCGTCGAGCACGAAGTCCACGGTCAGCACGGTCCCGGCCGCGCGCGGGCCCGCCTCGCCGTAGTAGCTGACGTTGGTGATCTTGGAGTTGGGGAAGACCGAGACGTAGAACTCGGCGGCCTCCTTGCCCTGCGTGTCGAACCAGAGGTTGGGCGTGATCCGGGGCATGTCGTTCTCCTGACCGTGTGGGTCGTACGGGTCTCTGCCGGTTCAGACCTCCCGGCCGTCCGGAATTCATCGCTGCCCGCCCTCGCGCCTGCCGGGGAGGCCACCGAGTGCGCGGCCCGGGGTCCCGGCGGAGGATGGAAGCGATGACCGGATCCGTGACGTTGATCAGTGAGAGCCCGGAGGACCCGTTCTCGCTGGGTCGCGCCGCCTCCGTGGTGCTGGACCGGCACGGCCGGGTCACCGGCTGGAGCGACCGCGCCGAGGCGCTGCTCGGATACTCGGCCCGTGAGACCCTGGGCCGGGAGGCCACCGAGCTGCTGGTGGACCCGCGGGACGAGGACGTCGTCCTGGGGGCCGTGGCCGCGGCCGTGCGCGACCGCGGCTGGTTCGGAGTGGTGCCCGTCCGCGTCAAGGAAGGGCGCACGCTGGGTCTCGGCGTCCGTGCCCGGCTCGTGATGCGGGACGGCGGCGACAAGGAGTGGTTCCTGGTCGGCGCCCCGGCGGACGAGGTCCTCCAGTGGGAGATCGACCGCTCTGTGATGGACGGCCTGTTCCGCAGGTCCCCGATCGGTCTCGCGGTCCACGACAGCGATCTGAGCATCCTGCGCGTCAACCGGGCAATCGCCCGAGTCGGTGGCGTCGAGGCCGAGCAGGCACGCGGGTTCCGGGTCGGGGACTTCCTGGTCCGGGTCGACGCGGACACGGTCGAGAACCGGCTGCGGGAGGTGCTGGAGACAGGGGAGCCGCTGATCTTCACGGAGCAGTCCTGCCGGCTGCTCGCCGCGCCCGCCAGGGAACGGTTCGTCGACGTCTCGGCATTTCGGATGGAGGACTCCGCGGGCCGGGTGCTCGGCGTGACCCAGCTCGTCGAGGACGTCACCGACCGGCACCGGGCCCGGCGCAGGCTGGCGCTGCTCAGCGCCGCGGGCGCCGGGATCGGCACGACGCTGGACGTGGGGACCACCGCGTCCGAGCTCGCGGAGGCGGCCGTGCCGGGGCTGGCCGACTGCGTATCGGTCGACCTGCTGGAACAGGTCAGCCGCGGCGAGGAGCCGGCTCCGGGCAGCAGCGGCGGAGCCGTGCGCAGGACGGCGCTGCACAGCGTCGCACCGGAGTCCGAACGGGTGATGTTCCCCGTGGGCTCGCTCAACACGTTCCCTCCGCACACACCTCAGGGGCGGTGTCTGTCCGGACGGCGTCCGATCCTCGAACCCTCCATCGACGTGGCGCAGGCGCTCGCGGGTCTGGATTACCCCGAGGCGGCGGAACACCGCGGAGTGCATTCCCTGATGGTGGTGCCCCTCACCGCGCGGGGCCTCGTCCTCGGGTGCATGAGCCTGTGGCGCTCCCGGCTGCCCGAGCCGTTCGAGGCGGACGATCTCACGCTCGCCGGTGAACTGGCCGCGCGGGCCGCCGTGTCCATCGACAACGCGCGCCGGTTCACGCAGCAGCGCAGGACGGCGCTGGCGCTGCAAAGGAGGCTGATGCCGCGGGAATTGCCGGCACATCCCGCGGTCGTCGTCGCCCATCGCTACCTGCCGGCCGGTGGCGCGGCAGGAGTCGGCGGCGACTGGTTCGACGTGATCCCGCTGTCCGGCGCGCGGGTCGGCCTGGTCATCGGCGATGTGGTGGGCCACGGCATCAATGCGGCCGCGACCATGGGCCGGCTGCGCACGGCGGTGCACACCCTCGCCGACCTGGACCTCGAACCGGACGAGGTCCTCTCCCACCTCGACGACCTCGTCACCCGTCTCGCCGGCGAGCAGGAGCCGGCCGACGAGGGAACGCCCGGGGAGCAGGTGGTGGGTGCGACGTGTCTGTACGCGGTGTACGACCCGGTGGCCCAGCAGTGCTGCATCGCGCGGGCCGGGCATCCGCCGCCCGCGGTGGTGACTCCGGACGGTGTCGTGAGCGTCCCTGACCTGCCCGCCGGGCCGCCACTGGGTCTCGGCGGGCTGCCGTTCGAGACCGCGGAACTGACGCTGCCGGAGGGCAGCGCGATCGCTCTCTACACCAACGGCCTCGTCGAGGGCGAGCAGCACGACATGGAGGACGGGATCGCCCGGCTGTGCACCGTACTCGGCGGGTCCGGCGGGCGGTCGTTGGACGACATCGCCCAGGAGGTCGTCGACGCGCTGCTGCCCGCGCGGCCGAGCGACGACGTGGCGCTCCTGCTCGCGCGTACGAGCACACTGGCGCCGGAACTCGTCGCCACGTGGGAGCTGACCGCGGAGGCCACGGCCCCCTCGAAGGCACGCCGGCTGACGGCCGAGCAGCTGACGGCGTGGGGCCTGGACGAGCTGGCGTTCACGACGGAGCTGATCGTCAGCGAGCTGGTGACCAACGCGTACCGCTACGCCGGGGGTCCGGTGACCCTGCGGCTGATCCACCATCACCGGCTGATCTGCGAGGTCACCGACCCGAGCAGCACCTCCCCGCACCTGCGGCGCGCCCGCTCCACCGACGAGGGCGGCCGCGGACTGCTGCTCGTCGCCCAGCTGACGGAGCGCTGGGGGACACGGCATGCGCGGGAGGGCAAGACGGTGTGGACGGAACAGCTCCTCCCGCCGCTGCCCGGCGCTCCGGTGGTGTGAGCACCGCCGGTCCGGGCAGTGCCGGCAGCCGCACGCCGTGCCTCCACGGCCGTGGGCCGGGCGGCGCGGTCCGAGACGCCTGGGCGACGCGCGCCGGTTCCGGCGGTCAGGCCGGGGCCGGGGCCGGGGTGTGCGGAGGCGTCGTGGGGGTCGTGGGCGTCGTGGCGGATGTGACGGCGTCCTCCCGGCGGCCGAAGACGGCCAGGCCGGAGCCGTCCGTACCGGCCTTCAGCAGTCGCCGGGCCGACGCCACCGTCGCCACCACCGACAGCGTCACGCCCGCCTGGCCGCACTGCCGGTGCGCCCGCAGCACCGCGCTGAGCGCCGCCGCGCTCACCACGGACGTCCGGAGCTCGATCACCACGGCCCGCGGCAGATAGGACCGGACGACCTCTGTGAGCTGCTGCGACACCGTGGCACGGTCACTGATCATGACGTCGCCGTGGAGCGTGACGACCAGTACGCCACGGTCGAGCGTGTGGGTGAGCACCATGAGCCATCCGATCACGGGTTTTTTTGGGATTTGCCTCATTTAGGGGCCCGGCGGTCGTCGCCGCAACACGCCACACCACAACTGGGGGAATCGCCGCCCTGCCTCACCTTCCGACCAGCGCTTTCCGCGCGATGCCGAGCTGCGGGGTGTTGACGCGCGGGTCGCCCCCCCCGGGGGGCCGGGCCGGAGACGGCGACGGCGTGAGCGGCGTGCCGGAACCCCCGCAGCCTGCTCGCCGGGCAAGCCGTAGCGGGCCGGGATGAGTTCGGAGCGACGGCGAGCCGGCGCGGCGACCACGGAGAGGAGTTGCGGCACACCGGCGGCGAGGGGAGCTCACGGCGGTGCTCAGGAAGCGTTGTCGACGGAGCCATTACGCGCGCGGCGCGGGCAGCCGGCCGCGCGGAACCAGCAAACCCGGCATGCTTCGCCCCGATTTCACCCCTCCGTATCCGGACCGTGATCCTCAAGTTCAGCTCAGATGGGGTGACGAACCGCCGTCTCCTTCCTTAGGGTCCTCACAATCGGGAACCGTGGGGCAGGGGACCACGGCCTCGGTGCGGGAGCAACACGCCGCGGTCCCGTGGGCGTCGTCGGCTCCCCCGGATCGTTGAAACAGAGGATGTCGCACCATGAAGCCCCGCAAGTCGGCCACGTTCGCGGCGATCACCGTGATCGCGGTCGCTCTCACCGCAACCTCCTGCAGCGGCGAGCCGAGTTCGGCCGGTGACGAACCGTCCAGTGGCACGAGCTCCCTGGAGGAGCCCAAGCTCCCCACCTACAAGGTCGCGACGGATGTCTCGTTCGACTCCCCGACCCTGGAGCGGGCGCAGAAGGCCGGCAAGCTGGTGATCGGGGTCAAGAACGACCAGCCCTTCCTCGGCTACCAGGACGAGAACGGCCAGCGGTCCGGCTTCGACATCGAGATCGCCAAGATGGTCGCCGCGGACCTGGGCTTCGCGCCCCGGCTGATCCAGTTCAAGACGATCGACACCCGCAGCCGTGAAGCGGCCATCGCCAACGGCGAGGTGGACCTGTACGTCGGCACGTACACCATCAACGAGGAACGCAAGAAGAAGGTCGGCTTCGCGGGCCCGTACTTCATGGCCGGCGCCGACCTGCTGGTCCGCAAGGACGACCGCACCATCGGCGGCCCGTACTCCCTGCAGGGCAAGACCGTCTGCTCCGTCAAGGGCGCGACCGCCCTGCGCGAGATCCGCAAGCCCGAGTACAACACGCAGACGGTGGAGACGAACAAGTACGGCGAGTGCGTCCAGCGGCTGCTGGACGGTGACGTCGACGCGGTGACCACGGACGACGCCATCCTGCTGGGATACGCGGCGCAGACGCCGGACAAGCTGAAGGTCGTCGGCAACCCGTTCACCGAGGAGCCGTACGGCATCGGCATGAACAAGGACGACGAGGCGCTGCGAGACGCGGTGTCGGACTCGATCGAGGCGCACGACGCGAGCGGCGACCACGAGAAGGCGTACGCCGCGACGCTGGGTCGGTCCGGCTCCAAGTACGGCGGTACGCCGCTCGTCGAACGCTACTGACACGTCCTCACGCAGGGGCGGCCACCCGGCCATCGGGGGCCGCTCCTTCGTCGTGGGGGCGTACGCCGTGCCGGTTCCCCTGCGGCAGTAGGCGTGCGTGGCGGCGGCCCGCACCGGAACACGGGTCCGCCCCGGCCGGGCGCGGTGCCGGCCGGGGCGGATCGGGGTGTGTCGGCGTCAGCCGAGGGTGGCGATCGCCTGGTTGAAGGTCGCCGAGGGACGCATCACGGCCGCGGCCTTGGTGACGTCCGGCTGGTAGTAGCCGCCGATGTCGGCCGGGGAGCCCTGGACGGCGATCAGCTCGTCGACGATGGTCCGCTCCTGCTCGGCCAGCGTCTTCGCCAGGGGGCCGAACGCCTCGGCGAGCTGCGCGTCGTCGGTCTGCTTGGCCAGCTCCTGGGCCCAGTACAGGGACAGGTAGAAGTGGCTGCCGCGGTTGTCGATGCCACCCAGCTTGCGGCTGGGCGACTTGTCCTCGTTGAGGAAGGTGCCGGTGGCGCGGTCGAGCGTGTCGGCGAGGACCTTGGCGCGGGCGTTGCCCGTGGTCGTCGCGAGGTGCTCGAAGCTGACCGCCAGCGCCAGGAACTCGCCCAGGCTGTCCCAGCGCAGGTAGTTCTCCTTGACGAGCTGCTGGACGTGCTTGGGGGCTGAGCCGCCGGCGCCCGTCTCGAACAGACCGCCGCCGTTCATCAGCGGGACGACCGAGAGCATCTTGGCGCTGGTGCCCAGCTCCAGGATCGGGAACAGGTCGGTCAGGTAGTCGCGCAGCACGTTGCCGGTGACCGAGATGGTGTTCTCGCCGCGGCGGATGCGCTCCAGGGAGAACGCGGTCGCCTCGACCGGGGAGAGGATGCGGATGTCCAGGCCCTCGATGTCGTGCTCCGTCAGGTACTGCTTGACCTTGGCGATGAGCTGGGCGTCGTGGGCGCGGCCCGCGTCGAGCCAGAACACGGCCGGGTCGCCGGTCGCGCGGGCGCGGGTGACGGCGAGCTTGACCCAGTCCTTGATCGGGGCGTCCTTGGTCTGGCACATGCGGAAGATGTCGCCGGCGCCGACGGCCTGTTCCAGCACCACGTTGCCGGCGGCGTCGACGACGCGGACCGTGCCGGTGACCGGGATCTCGAAGGTCTTGTCGTGGCTGCCGTACTCCTCGGCCTTCTGCGCCATCAGACCGACGTTGGGCACCGAGCCCATCGTGGCCGGGTCGAAGGCGCCGTGGGCGCGGCAGTCCTCGATCACGGCCTGGTAGACACCGGAGTAGCTGGAGTCCGGCAGGACCGCGAGGGTGTCGGCCTCCTGGCCGTCCGGGCCCCACATGTGGCCGGAGGTGCGGATCATCGCCGGCATGGAGGCGTCGACGATGACGTCGCTCGGGACGTGCAGGTTGGTGATGCCGCGGTCGGAGTCGACCATCGCGAGGGCCGGGCCCTCGGCGAGCTCGGCGTCGAAGGACGCCTTGATCTCGGCGCCCTCGGGCAGGCCCTCGAGGCCCTTGAAGATGCCGCCGAGGCCGTCGTTCGGGGTGAGGCCGGCCTTGGCGAGCACCTCGCCGTACTGGGCGAAGGTCTTCGGGAAGAAGGCGCGTACGACGTGGCCGAAGATGATCGGGTCGGAGACCTTCATCATCGTGGCCTTCAGGTGCACCGAGAACAGCACGCCCTCCGCCTTGGCCCGGGCGACCTGGGCGGTGAGGAACTCGCGCAGGGCGGCGACGCGCATGACGGACGCGTCGACGACCTCGTCCGCGAGGACGGGGACGGACTCGCGCAGCACGGTGGTGGAGCCGTCGTCACCCTTGAGCTCGATGCGCAGGGCGCCGTCCTCGGCGACGACCGCGGACTTCTCGGTCGAGCGGAAGTCGTCGACGCCCATGGTCGCGACGTTCGTCTTCGAGTCGGAGGTCCACGCGCCCATGCGGTGCGGGTGCGCCTTGGCGTAATTCTTGACCGAGGCGGGGGCGCGGCGGTCGGAGTTGCCCTCGCGCAGGACCGGGTTGACGGCGCTGCCCTTGACCTTGTCGTAGCGGGCGCGGATGTCGCGCTCCTCGTCGGTCTTCGGGTCGTCCGGGTAGTCCGGCAGCGCGTAGCCCTGCTCCTTGAGCTCGGCGACGGCGGCCTTCAGCTGCGGGATCGAGGCCGAGATGTTCGGCAGCTTGATGATGTTCGCACCGGGCGTCTTGGCCAGCTCGCCGAGCTCGGCGAGGGCGTCGTCGATGCGCTGCCCCTCTTCGAGGTACTCGGGGAACTGGGAGATGATCCGTCCCGCGAGCGAGATGTCACGGGTCTCCACGGTGACACCGGCCGTCGAGGCGTACGCCTGGACCACGGGCAGGAACGAGTACGTCGCCAGGGCGGGCGCCTCGTCAGTGTGCGTATAGATGATGGTCGAGTCAGTCACCGGGTGCTCCGCTCTCCACGTCTGCAACATTGCTCGACATCAAGATATCTCGTGATCGGCCCCTGATCGACAGGGGCCCTGATTCGGCGTGCGGCCGGTCGCCGACGCCGCCTCACCGCAGGTGCGGCCCCTGCGCGGGCGCGACCGGCGCGTCCGCACAGCGGACCGACGCCGTCCGCCCGGGCGGCCGGACGACGTCGCGAAGGGGGCTGTCCGGCGCTGATCCGCCGGGCAGCCCCCTCGGTCCTACTTGACCGATCCGGCCATCACTCCCTGCACGAAATGCCGCTGGAAGGCGAAGAAGACCACCAGCGGGACGACCAGCGAGAGGAACGCGCCGGGGGCCAGCACCCCGATGTTGCTGCCGAACTGCCGCATCTGGGACTGCAGGGCGACGGTCAGCGGCTGGGATCCGCTGTCCGCGAAGAGCAGCGCCACGAGCATGTCGTTCCACACCCACAGGAACTGGAAGATCGCGAGGCTCGCGAGGGCCGGCCGGCCGAGCGGCAGGACGAGGCGGGAGAAGATGCGCCACTCGCTGCCGCCGTCCATCCGGGCGGCCTCCAGCATCTCGCGCGGTATCTCGGCGAAGTAGTTGCGCAACAGGAAGATCGCGAACGGGAGTCCGTAGGCGACGTGGAACAGGACGACGCCCGCGATCGTGCCGAACAGTCCGACGGCGCCGAACAGCTTGGCCACCGGCAGCAGACCGATCTGCACGGGGACCACCAGGAGCCCGACGACCACCAGGAAGATCGCGTCCCGGCCGGGGAAGTCGAGCCACGCGAAGGCGTACCCGGCGAGTGCGGCGATGCCGACGACCAGGAGCGTGGTGGGCACGGAGATCAGAACGGTGTTCCAGAAGGCGGCGGTGATGCCGGAGTCCTCCAGGAGCGCCGTGTAGTTGTCCAGGGACAGCTGGGAGGGGTCGGTGAGCGCCGTCCACCAGCCGTCGGACGCGTTGTCCCGCTCCGAGCGCAGGGAGGAGAGGAACAGCCCGGCGAGGGGCGTGATCCAGACCAGGGCCACGACGATCAGCAGGGCCTGGACGATCCCGCTGTTCAGCCACCTGGCCAGGCGGTTCTTTCGCCGGGGGCGGCCCGGTGCGGGTACGGCGGCCGTGCGGGCGGGTGGCTCGGCGACCGGCGGGCGCTCGATGGTGCTGTGGCCGCTCATGCTCCGCTCCTCCTGAACCGCCGGACGTTGAAGATCATCGCGGGGACGACGAGCAGCAGGAGCAGGACGCTGAGCGCGCTGCCGAGCCCCTGGTCGTTGCCGCCGCCGAACGACACCAGCCACATGCGGGTGGCCAGCACATTGGCCTCTTCCTGGACCGGTCCGGGCGCGATGATCCAGACGAGGTCGAAGACCTTCATCACATTGATCACCAGGGTCACGAAGACGACGGTGAGCACGGGTGCGAGCAGCGGAACGGTGATCTTGCGGAAGATCTGGCCCTCGGTGGCGCCGTCCATCCGGGCCGCCTCCAGGGCATCGCGCGGGATGGCGGCGAGCCCGGCCCCGATCAGCACCATCGCGAAGCCTGTCCACACCCACAGGTAGGCGCCGATGATCGCGGGGGTCACGAGGGCGGGGCCGAGCCAGTTCACGCCCTCGTAGGGGGCGGCGAAGTTCGTCGCGGGCAGCCGGACGGTGTACGAGCCGTCGTCCAGGCCGGCGAAGCGGAACGAGCCGTCGGCGGCCGTGGTCGTGCCGGCCACGGTCGTCCCGCCGCGTACGGCCTCGACGGTCATGCCGGGCAGGCCCTTCTCGGCCGGGTCGACCTTTCCCTGTGTACCGCCGCCGCCCGGGGCGAAGTCGAGGTAGACGACGCCGCCGATCGCGTCGGGTCCCGGCTCCTTGACGGCCGCGGGCTTCGCCCAGGTGGGCATGGCGTCGGGGGCGACGCCCACGAAGCCCATGGTCACCGTCCGCCCCGGGTGCACCGCCTCCTCGGTGGTGTACGGGCCGCCCGCGCCGCCGGTCAGGCCCTGGTTCTCGCGGGCCCTGGCCGTCGGATACGCCGCCGGGTCCTCGAAGGTGTCGTGCACACCGACGACGACGGCGTTGAGCACGCCACGGTCCGGGTCCTGCTCGTAGGCGAGCCGGAAGATGATGCCCGCGGCGAGGAAGGAGACGGCCATGGGCAGGAAGAGCACCAGCTTGAACGCGGTGGCCCAGCGCACCTTCTCGGTGAGCACGGCGAGCATCAGCCCGAGCCCGGTCAGCAGGACGGGGGCGACGACGACCCAGATGGTGCTGTTGCGGATGGCCCTGAGCGTTGCCGGGTCGCTGAACATCTCGGTGTAGTTCGCCGCTCCCACGAACCGGTCCCCGCTCGCGTCGAACAGGCTGCGGCCGATGGAGAAGACGACGGGGTAGACGACGAGCGCGCCGAGGAGCAGCAGTGCGGGCAGGACGAAGACGACCGCGAGGCGGCGCTTTCTGCGCTGGGCCCGGCGCCGCGGATCCGCCGCGGCGCGGGACGTGAGTGTGTCAGCCATGACAGCGGCCTCAGTTCCGGTAGGCCTTGGCTGCCGCGGCTTCCAGCTTCGCCGCGGTGGCCTTCGGGTCGGACGGGTCGCGCAGGAAGTCCTGGAGCAGCTTCCACTCCCCCGCGCCCTTGGTGCCGCCGAAGGCGGCGGGCGCCTGGTCGGACATGTCGAAGCGGACCGAGTTGCCCGCGCCGATCAGCGATTCGGCGGTCTCCCGGCTCACCTCGTCGCCGTACGCGTCGAGGCTGACGTCCTTGTTCGGCGACAGGAAGCCACCCGCGCCGGCCCAGACCTCCGCGGCCTCGGGCGTGGCCAGGAACTCCAGCAGCCGCATTCCGGCCTCGGCGTTCTTGCCGTCCTTGAGGACGACGGCCGCGTCACCGCCGCTGACCACCGGCGGGTCCCCGGCACCCACGCCCGGGAAGGGGAAGAACTTGGCGTCCTCGCCCGGCTTCCTGCCGAACTCGTCCTTGGCCACGCCCGCGACGAAGTCGCCTTCGTAGACCATGCCCGCCTTCGGCTCGGGGCCGAAGACCTGCTCGACGGAGGCGGGGAAGTCGGTGCGCAGCGCGCCCTGGGCGCCGCCCGCGACGAGTTGCTTGTCCTTGAACACCTCGGCCAGGGTGGTGAGCGCCTTCACCACGCTCTCGTCGGTCCACTTGATCTTGTGCTGGGCGAGCTGGTCGTACTTCTCGGGGCCGGCCTGGGAGAGGTAGACGTTCTCGAACCAGTCGGTGAGCGTCCAGCCGTCCTCACCGGCTATGGAGAAGGCGGGGCGGCCGGAGTCGGAGAGGGTGCGGCCGGCCTCCAGCAGACCCGTCCACGAGCTGGGCTCCGTGACGCCGGCCTGGGTGAACGCCTCGGGGCTGTACCAGACGGTCGACTTGTGAGCTGCCTTGAAGTACAGGCCGTAGTAGGTGCCGTCGACCGTGCCGTAGTTCTTCCAGACGGGGGCGAGCCCGGTGGTGGCCGACTTCGCCGTCTTGTCCGACAGCGGCTTGAGCCAGCCCTCGGCGGCGAACTGCTTCAGTACGCCGACCTGCGGGACCATCACCACGTCGGGGGCGTTGCCGCCCTCGATCTTGCTGCCGACGAAGGTGGAGACGTTGTCGCCGGAGGGCACGAAGACGGTCTTGGCGCCGGTCTTCTCGGTGAAGGCGTCGAGGACCTTCTTGAAGTTCTTCTGCTCGCTGCCGGTCCAGACACCGGCCACGGTCACGGTCTGGCCGCTGAGTTCGCCGCCGCCGGCGGGGCCGGTCGTGCCGCCGCAGGCGGTGGCGGTCAGGGCGACGGCGAGGGCCGCCGAGACCGTCGCTGCCGTCCGCCGGGTCGTCTTCGAGGGTCGTCGCATGGTGAGGGTCCTTCCGAGAGGTGGGGACGGTCAGGAGGTGGGGTCGGCGGTCCACCACGCGGCGGTCGCTCCGGGGAGCACGCCGTCGGGGCAGGGGCCGCTGGAGAGGAGGGGGGTGCCGCTCGCGGGGGCGGGGACGGGCTCGGTGCCGAAGTTGACCGCGCAGACCAGTCCGTCGCCGCGGACCATGGCCAGCACGTGCGGGGGCGCGTCCAGCCAGCGGAGCGTGCCCTCGCCCAACTGCGGGAGGCTGTGCCGCAGTTGCAGGCCCTCGCGGTACAGGTGCCAGAAGGAGCGGGTGTCGGCGAGGGCCCGGTCCGTGGCGTGCTCCGCGAACCACTCTGGCTGCGGCAGCCACGGCCGGGCCCCGGCCTCGCCCTGGCTGAAGCCGAACGGGGAAGCGTGGCCGGACCAGGGCAGCGGGACGCGGCAGCCGTCGCGGATGTGCTTGCGGCTGCCGGTGCGGTGGAAGATCGGGTCGGTGAGGACCTCGTCCGGCAGGTCGAGGACCTCGGGCAGGCCGAGCTCCTCCCCCTGGTAGACGTACGCGGCGCCGGGCAGGGCCAGCATCAGCAGGGCCGCGGCGCGGGCGCGGGCGGCGCCGAGTCCGCTGCCCTCGACTCCGGGTTCGCCCGCGTACCGGGTCACCGTGCGGACCTGGTCGTGGTTGTTGAGCACCCAGGTGACGGTGGAGCCGGTGCCGGCGATGTCGCGTATGGCCTCGTCGATCGTCGAGCGGAAGGCGTCGGCGTCCCAGGGGGCGCTGAGCAGGTCGAAGAAGAACGCCTGGTGCAGTTCGTCGGGCCGGACGTACAGGGCGTGCTCGCGTGCGGTCGGTACGGAGACCTCGCCGACGAGCAGCCGCTCGTGTCCGTCCCTGGCCGCATACTCCTCGCACACCGCGCGCCAGCGGCGCCACACGTCGTGGACCTCGGGCTGGTTCCAGGCGAGCGGGTTGACCGAGTCGCGGGAGCGCTCGTCGGCCCCCGGGTCGTCGGAGTCAGGCAGAGCGGCGTCCTTGTAGAGACCGGCCGCCACGTCGATCCGGAAGCCGTCGACACCGCGGTCGAGCCAGAAGCGCAGCACCCGCTCGAACTCGTCGCCGACGGCCGGGTCGCGCCAGTTGAGGTCGGGCTGCTCGGGGGTGAACAGGTGCAGGTACCACTCCCCGGGCGTGCCGTCGGGGTCCGTGGTCCGGCTCCAGGCGGGGCCGCCGAACATGGCACGCCAGTTGTTGGGCGGTTCGGCGCCGTCCGCGCCGCGGCCGGGGGCGAAATGGAACCGGGAGCGGGCGGGGCTGCCGGGGGCCGATGCGAGTGCCTCGCGGAACCAGGGGTGCTCGCTGGAGCAGTGGTTGGGGACGATGTCGAGCAGCAGCTTGAGCCCGAGCCTGCGGGCGTCGGCCACGAGCCGGTCGAACTCGGCGAGGTCTCCGTAGACGGGGTCGACGTCGCAGTAGTCGGCGACGTCGTAGCCGTGGTCGTGCTGCGGCGACGGGTAGAAGGGGCTGAGCCAGATGCCGTCGACGCCGAGTTTCCGCAGGTAGGGGAGCCCGGCGCGGACGCCGGCCAGGTCGCCGATCCCGTCCCCCGTGCTGTCGAGGAAGCTGCGGACGTACACCTGGTAGATCACCGCGTCGCGCCACCACGGGTCGGGGGCGGCGGAGCTGCGGGAGGGGTGGCCGATGCCGGCCGGAAGCGTGCTGAGCATCTCGCGTCGACCTGTTTCTGCTGAATGCGAGAGCGCCCCGGATCGGGTGCGCTGTTATGCATGCATGTTAAGTAGCAGTGACGTCGAGGTGTCAACGATGCTTCCGTAAACCATGGAAAGCTGGGGTATTTTGTCCGCCTATGCGGTCTTCAAGAGCAGGCAGCCCCTACTTAACATGTAAGTAGAGGCTGCTCCGGGAGGGACGTGGCGATGGACTCAGTCGGTGCGGGAGATGGCGCTGAGCTCGCGCGCCAGCCGTGCCACCGCCTGCTCGGGCGTCTGGCGCAGGGCCATGACGTCCTGCGCCACTGCCTGCACGGCGAGGCTCACCTGGTCGTACCGCGGGGACTTGGGGCGCGGCACGGCCGACAGCACACTCCGGCGCAGTGTCGGCAGATACGGATGCGCGGCGATCAGCGCCGGATCCTCGTACAGCGCGGCCCGCACGGGCGGCAGCGAACCCTCGGTCAGCACCTGCCGCTGGACACGCTCACTGGTGAGGTACGCGATCAGGTCGGCGGCCGACTCCGGGTGGCGCGCACGGCTGCTGACCGCCAGGTTGGAGCCGCCGAGCACGCTCGTGCCGGGGCCGTCGGCGCCGGGCAGGGGCACCGCCCCGAACCGGCCGGCCACCTTGGAGCCCTCGGCGCCCGCGTCGGCGTACACATAGGGCCAGTTGCGCAGGAAGAGCAGCCGGCCGTCCTGGAACGCCCGGCGGGACTCCTCCTCCTTGTAGCGCAGGGCCTCGCGGGGGATCCAGCCCTCGCGCACCCCGTCCGCGAGGAAGGCGAAGGCGGCGCGTGCCGCGTCCGAGTCCACGGTGACCCGGTCACCGTCGTCCCGCAGGATCGAGCCGCCCGCCGAGTGCACCGCCTCCGTGACATTGACCGTCAGCCCCTCGTACGGCAGGAACTGGCCCGCGTATCCGTCGAGGCCGTGGCGCGGTGCGAGAGTACGGGCCTGGCGGGCCAGTTCGGCCCAGGTCCGCGGCGGCTTCACGCCCGCACGGTCCAGGACGTCCTTCCGGTAGTAGAGCAGTCCGGCATTGGTCACGTACGGGACGGCGTACAGCCGTCCGTCGAAGGTCGCGGTGTCCACCACGGGGCGCAGGAAGGTGTCCAGGGGGAAGCGGTCGCGCTCCAGCGGCGAGATCCATCCGGCGGCGGCGAACTCCGACGTCCATGCCACGTCGATGTTCAGCACGTCGAACCGGTCGCTTCCCGAGCGCAGTTCGCTGATCATCTGCGCGCGGGTCTCGTCCGCCGAGTCCGGCAGCTCGACCAGCGTCACGCGCTCGCCGGGATGGTCCTCGTTCCACTCGTCGAGCAGCGGCGGGAGGTAGCCGGTCAGGTCGCCGGCCGTCACGAGGGTCATCGGGCCCCGGCCACCGGACTCCGCACCCCCGGCGCGCGCGTCGAACCCGGCGTATCCCGCCAGGACCACCGCCGCGGCAAGGAGACCCCTACCCGCGGCACGCATCCACCGCATAGGTTCCTCCCGGTGCACGATCCGGCTGCGCCGCCGACCATCGTGGCCTATATATACCCGTTAGGCATGGGCGATACTAGACGTCCAGGCAGACAGGGCGGCCGGCCGGTCCGGCCGGCCCACTGCCCGGCCAACAGCAGACTACGCAGCGGGAGAGAGGGGGAGCGCGTGCGGCTGCCGCTCCTGGCACTCCTCACCCGTGGCCCCGCCCACGGCTACGAACTCAAGCAGGACCTTGAGAAGCTTCTGGGCGCCGCGTACCCTCAGCCGAACGTCGGCCAGATCTATGTCACCCTCGGTCGGCTGGAGAAGGCCGGCCTGATCGACGGCGAGGACGTCGAGCAGTCGGGCCGGCCCAACAAGCGGACGTACCGGCTCACCGATGCCGGGCGCGAGGCCGTGCTGGCCTGGTTCGACGAGACCACCGACGAGCCGCGGGTGCGGGACGAGTTCTTCATGAAGCTCGCGCTCGCGCCGGAGTCGGGGCTCGCCGACCCGATCGCCCTGATCAACAAGCAGCGGCGGCAGTACCTCAACACCATGCGGGAGCTGTCGAAGCTGGCCGCGTCCGAGGACCGGGACAACAGGATCTCCCAGCTGCTGATCGAGGGCGCGATGCTGCATCTGCAGGCCGACCTGGACTGGCTGGAACGTTGTCAGGAGGAGCTGGAATGAGCGACCACGCGCCGTCCGGCGACAGCCGCGGCCTGCCCGGAGCGACCGGTCCCGGCGCCGCCGGGGCCGGCGAGGCCTCCGACTCCCCGGCTCCCGGACCGGAAGGCGCGCCCATCGTGCGCGCCGAGGGGCTGACCAAGACCCACCACGGCGAAGGCGCGGCCGTGCACGCGGTGCGCGGCGTGGACCTGACCGTGCGGGCGGGCGAGTTCGTCGCGGTCACCGGGCCCTCGGGCGCCGGAAAGTCGACGCTGCTGCACCTGATCGGCGGACTGCAGCGGCCGGACAGCGGGCGGCTGTGGATCGGCGGCGAACAGGTCGACGCCTATCGGGAGGCCCGCTGGGCGGTGCTGCGGCGCCGCAGCATCGGCATCGTCTTCCAGTTCTTCAACCTGGTCTCCAACCTCACAGTCGCCGACAACGTGGAACTGCCCGCGCTGCTCGCCGGGGCATCGCCCCGCTCCGCGCGCGCCTCCCGCGCCGAACTCCTCGCCGAACTCGGGCTCGAAGGCCGGGAGCGGTCCATGCCCGGTGAACTGTCCGGCGGTGAGCAGCAGCGCGTCGCGCTCGCCAGGGCACTCGTCAACCACCCCGCGCTGCTCCTGGCCGACGAGCCGGCCGGCAGCCTCGACAGCAAGGGCACCCGCGAGGTGCTGCGCCTGCTCTCCCGCTTCCACCAGCGCGGACAGACGATCCTGATGGTCACCCACGACGCCCGGATGGCGAGCGCCGCCGACCGCGTCATCAGCTTCTTCGACGGGCGCATCGCCGACGACGCGGTGCTCGGCGCCGGGCGCCGCGCCCCGGGCGGCGGAGTGTCCGGCGTGCTCGAACTGAGGGACTGACGGTGCGCGCCACACTGCGCTGGGCGCACGCCGACTTCCGGGCACACCGCGGCGAAGCCCTGTTCGTCGTCCTCGCCAGTGCCGGGATCATCGCGTCGCTGCTGCTGGCCGGCGCCTTGTTCGGGTACGCCGCCAATCCCTGGCAGCGGGTCTTCAACCAGTCCCAGGGTGCGCACATCTGGCTGCACACGCGCGCCGGCGCCGACACCGCCGGCCTCTCCCGGCTCGACGGCGTCACCGCGCTTTCGGGCCCGTACCGGACCGCGACCACCTCGGTCGAGTCGCGGGGCGCACGGGCGGGCCTCGAACTGCGCGCGACGGGCACCCGGCCTCCGCAGACCGGCCGGCCGCTGGTCACGTCGGGCAGCTGGCTCGCGCCGCCGGACGACACAGGCGCGGGCGCGGTCGTGCTGGAGACGTCGGTGGCCCGGGCCCTGTGGGCGGAGCCGGGCGACACGCTGCGGGTCGCCGGGCGGGACGGATCGACGAGCACGCTGCGGGTCACCGGCGTCGCGGAGGCCGCGGAGCCGCGGTACCGGCCGGGCGGCGAGCCGGGCATCGGCTGGGTGCTGCCCGGCACGCTCGACCGGGTCGCCCCCGGCAGCGGTGGGCAGACCGTGGGCCTGCGGCTGGACGACCCGGACGACACCGACTTCCTCGTCCAGCGTGCGGTGACGCTCCTGGGAGCCGACCGGGTCACCCAGGTCACCAAGTGGCAGCAGGCGCGGGCCGAGGCGGGCGGGGACGACCGGCTGCTGGGCCAGCTGTTCGCCGTCTTCGGGACGGGCGCGCTGCTGGCCGCCGCGCTGGCGGCGTCGGGGGCGATCGCCGCGCGGGTGCGCGGTCAGCTCCGGGACATCGCGGTGCTCAAGGCCGTCGGGTTCACGCCCGGTCAGGTGGTCCGCGGGTTCCTCGTGCAGCACCTGGCCTTCGCGCTGCTGGGCGTCGCGCTCGGCACCGTGGCGATCGCCCTGCTGGGGTCCCGGATACCCGGGCGGATCGGCGACGCGGTGGCCCTGTGGCAGGACCTGCCCGGACACACGGCCCTCATGATCGGCGTGCCGTGCGGTGCCGTCCTGCTCATCGCGGTCGCGACCGGCCTCGCGGCCTGGCGGGCCGGACGCGTGCCCCCGGTCCCGGTGGCCCGCGCGGCCCTGCCGACCGCCGCGCCGATGACCGCGCTCGGCAGACGGGCGCTCGGCCTGCGGGTGCCGCCCGCGCTGGTGCTCGGCACGCGCGCCGCGTTCTCGCGCCGGGGCGGCGCGGTGGCGGCGGTGCTCCGGCTCGCGCTGCCGCTGGTGCTGATCACCGTGGCGCTCGTGGCCTGGTCGACGCTGGACCAGTTCCGCAGCGACCCCGGCCGGGTGGGACTGCCGGCGGCCCTGACCGTACGGGCCGAGCAGCCGGGCGGTCCGGGCGACGCGGAGCTGGAGCGGGTCCTCGCCGGCGTCGACGACGTCACCGCGGTCCATCCCGGTGTGGAGACGGCCGCCCTGGTGCCGGGTCAGACGGGCACGATCACCCTGCGCGGTCTCGGCACCGCGCAGGAGCCGTACCCGTCCGCGGTGGTGGAGGGCCGGGCCCCCGACGGCCCCGACGAGGCGGTCGCCGGCCAGGGGCTGCTGGACCTGCTCGGCGTGCGGGTGGGCGACTGGGTGCGGATGACGGTCGAGGGCCGGCCGCAGATCCTCCACATCGTCGGCCGCAGCATCGAGCCGGAGTCCGGCGGCCGGATCATCTCGACGACCCTCGACACCCTGCGCGAGCGCGACCCCGGCCTGCGGCCCGGGTTCCACGCCCTGGTGCTGCGCGAGGGCGCCGACCCGCGCGCGGTGAGCGCGGAGCTCGCCGAGGCGGGCGGCGGCGCGCTGGAGATCCGGGAGACGCCCAACCCGGCGGACCGCCTGGAACCGGCGCGCGCGGTGATCCCCGCCCTGATCGTGGTGCTCGCGCTGATCGGCCTGATCGAGCTGCTGACCCTCATCGGTACGGGAGTACGCGATCGGGGCCGCGATCTGCTCGCCCTCAAGGCCATCGGCCTGACGCCCCGGCAGATCGGTGCGGTGATCGTGACGGCGGCCGGTCTGACCGCGCTGCTCTCCGCCGTGCTCGGGACGGTGCTGGGCGCCGTGGCGGGCCGGCGGCTGGTGGACGCCCAGGGCGCCGTCGGCGGAATGGGCGCGGGCATCGCGCAGCTTCCGCCGCTGCCCGTGCTGTCGGCTCTGGTCGCCGCGGCGGTGCTCGGCGCGGTGGCGGCAGCCTCGGTACCCGCGACACGAACGGCCCGGCGGAGGCTGGCGGACTCGCTGAGCGAGACGCTCTGACCGGAGCGGATGAACCGTACGGCCCGGTGCGGCGGTACGGTCCCCCGGCCCTGCGCCCAGCACGGAGACCGCCGCGCCAGGTGGCGTCGCGCGCCCCCACCACAGGACCCCGACTCCCCTTCCGACTCGGCTCCAGGAGCGCGTTGCTCCGATTTTCTACTCGGGGGTAGGCCCGGGCGGTCCCCTTACTATACGGTCCGTCTAACAAGCGGCGGCCCACGCATCGTTCTCGTCGCCCGAGCCCCCGCATGCCCGCACTCCCCCAACGCACAAGGAACATCGCCCACTCGAATCGAGGAGCCGCAGCATGGCAAGCAGCACCGTTCGGCCGGAGATCCAGGACGGGGCCCAGGTCGGGGCCCACGACCACGACGTCGCCCGGCGCCTGCTCGACTCGGCAGCGACACTGTCGTACGACCCGGTCACCGAAGTGGACTGGGAGACGCCGCTGGACAAGGACTTCCACGGGGCGAGCCCGGAGTGGAGCACGCTCTACGGCACGGCGTACTGGCGCGAACTGACCGATGCGCAGCGCAAGGAGCTGACGCGGCAGGAGGCTGCGTCGGTGGCCAGCACCGGCATCTGGTTCGAGATGATCCTTCAGCAGATGGTGCTCCGCGACATCTACGCCAAGGACCCGACCCAGGCCGGCTTCCAGTGGGCGCTCACCGAGATCGCCGACGAGTGCCGGCACTCGATCATGTTCGCCCGGGGCGCGAAGAAGCTCGGCGCACCGGCGTACCGGCCGCACCGGATCGCGGTCGAACTGGGCAGGGCCTTCAAGACCGTTGCGTTCGGCGAGGCGGCGTACGCCGCGATCCTGGTCGCCGAGGAGGTCCTCGACGTCATGCAGCGCGACTGGATGCGCGACGAGCGGGTCGTGCCGTTCGTGCGCACCATCAACAACATCCACGTCGTGGAGGAGTCGCGGCACATGAAGTTCGCCCGCGACGAGACCCGCAAGCACCTCGAGAACGCGGGCTGGCTGCGCCGCCAGATCCACGCGTTCGTCATCGCGGTCGCGTCCTACGTCATCGTCACCAGCATGGTGAACAAGGACGTCTACCCGAACGCCGGACTCGACAGGAAGCGCGCCGTCAGCGAGGCGAGGGCCAACGAGCACCACAAGTCCCTGATGCGCTCGAGCTGTGCGGGCCTCATGGAGTTCCTGGCCTCGGCCCGGCTCCTGACCAAGCCGGCCCTGCTGTTCTACAAGCGCGCGAACCTGATCTGACCGAGCGTCCGGCGGATCCGCATCCGCCGCACCCAGCCGCACCCAGCTGAGCCGAACTGAGCCGAACTGAGCTGACGACATGACCTTCGCCATCACCCAGACCTGTTGCAGCGACGCCACCTGCGTGGCCGTGTGCCCGGTCAACTGCATTCACCCGACGCCGGAGGAACGCGCCTTCGGCAGCACGGAGATGCTCTACATCGACCCGAAGTCGTGCATCGACTGCGGCGCCTGCGCCGACGCCTGTCCGGTGGACGCCGTCTTCCCGGTGGACAGGCTGTCCCCTGCGCAGCAGGAGTACGCCCGCATCAACGCGGCGTACTTCGAGGACGAGGAGCCCCAACCGGTCGGCGACGGCCCCAACTTCCACTCCTGGGGCGAGCCGGCGTTCGCGCGCAGACTGCCGTCCGACTTCGCGCCGATCCGGGTCGCCGTCGTCGGCACCGGACCGGCCGGCATGTACGCCGCCGAGGACCTGCTGCTGCACACGAACGCCGAGGTGACGCTGGTCGACCGGCTGCCGGTGGCCGGCGGCCTCGTCCGGTACGGGGTGGCGCCGGACCACCCCGCGACCAAGAAGGTCGGTGACGCCTTCGGGCGGTTCCACAGGCACCCCCGGGTGCGGATGCACCTGGGTCTCGAGGTCGGCCGGGACATCACCGCGGAGGAGCTCGCGGCGCACCACGACGCGGTCGTCTACGCCGTGGGCGCCTCCGCCGACCGCCGGCTCGGGATCCCGGGCGAGGACCTGCCCGGCAGCATTTCCGCGACGGCGTTCGTCGCCTGGTACAACGCCCACCCGGAGGTGGGGCCCGACGCGATCGACCTGTCCGGCGAGCGCGTGGTCGTGGTCGGCAACGGCAACGTCGCCCTCGACGTCGCCCGCATGCTGGTCGCGGACCCGGACGCGCTGGCGGCCACCGACATCGCCGACCACGCCCTGGCGGCCCTGCGGTCAGGCACGGTGCGCGAGGTGGTGCTGCTCGGGCGCCGCGGTCCCGAGGACGCGGCGTGCACGCGGTCCGAACTGCTCGCTCTCCGGCATCTGGACGGCGTGGAGCTGGTCGTCGACGACCACGATCCGCGCACGGGTGCGGCGATCGACGCGGCCGGGCCGAAGGACAAGGCCGTGGTGCTGCGGGATGTCACCCGCGAGAAGGTCGACTGGTCGCTCCCGCCCGCGCGGGGGCGGCGCATTGTGTTCCGGTTCCATTCCTCGCCGGTGGACGTACGCGGTGACCAGAAGGTCCGTTCCGTGCGCGTCTCCGGTGAGTCGGCCGAGCAGGAGATTCCGGCCGGCATGCTGCTGCGGGCGGTCGGCTACCGCGGTGTGCCCGTCCCGGGGCTGCCCTTCGACGAGGCCACCGGTACCGTCCCGCACGAGGGGGGCCGGGTGACCGGCCGGCCGGGCACGTACGTGGTGGGCTGGATCAAGCGCGGGCCTTCGGGCGGCATCGGCGCCAACCGCACCTGCGCAGCCGAGACGGTCGGCACGCTGCTCGCCGACGCCATCGAGGGCTCACTGCCCACGCCGACGGCCCCGCCGAAGGCGTTCCACCGCCTCGCCCGCCGCCGCAACCGCCAGGTCGTCGACGCCCGCGGCCTGGCCGCGATCGAACGCGCCGAGCTGACGCGCGGCCGCCGCGCCGGCCGGCCGCGGGTGAAGCTGGCGACGGTACGCGAACTGGTCGCGGCGGCGAAGGGCGGCCGCTGGGCGCTGCCGCGCTGAGGCCGGGACGACGGGGCCACGGGCAGCGGTGTGAGTGTGAGGTCCTTGCGGTACTACGAGGACGAGGGCCTGATCGTCTGACCGGCGGTGTCGACCTGGTCCTGGAATCCGTGGGACGCGCTACGTTCGAGGTCAGCCTGTCGGTCGCCAAACCCTTCACCGGACGAGTCGTCGTGTTCGGTGCCGCTTCCGGCGAGGCCGGTCTGACCACTCACGACCTGATATTCACCCACCCGGTCCAAGTGAAGGGCCTGCACATCGCCTCGATGGCGGCCGCGGCCCCGTCCCTCTACCGATCGCTGCTCGTCGAGCTCGACACACTCATCGCGCAAGGCGTGTACCCGCCCGGCACCCCCCACGTCCACCCCTTGGGCCGAGGGGCCGGCACTGCTTCAGGAACTCGCGGCGGGCCACACCCGTGGCAAGCACGCCCTCGATCCGTGGCGCTGAGGCCCGGAGCACCTGACACGCACAGCCCCGGGGCGTTCGCCCCGGGGCTGCCGGTTGTCGTACCCACCCGGGCCTGGCCACCGCACCGCGGCCGGGCACCGTCAGTTTTGCGGGAGTCGGGCCCAGAAGGTGTTGACGATGTCGTCGATGTACCGTCGCCCGTTCTCGCCGGAGGCGATGGTGCCGCCGGCTCGGCTGAGGGTGGCGGCCAAGAGCGTCTGGTACTCCTGGTGCATGCCGCGCAGGGGGTCCTTCAGGTCGCGGCGTTCCATCGAGACGAGGTGGGCGATGTCGCGGATGTGGGCCTGCCAGCGGGTGGAGACGGCTTCGGTGAGAAGGCGGGCGAGTTCGTCCTCGAGGCCGGTGATGGCGACGAAGTCGCGTGGAGGGAGGTTGAGAAGCGTGCCGAGTTCGGCGGACTGCCGTTTGTCGCCCGCCCATCGGCCGGTTTCTTCCATGTGGTGGTAGGCGTCGAGGGGAATGCCGGTCGCGCGGGCGACGTCCTCGGCGGCGAGTCCGCGGGCGAGACGGTGTTCCCGCAAGGTGCGGGGGGCGCCCATGAGGTCGCGGGGAGCGCACCACAGGGCACCGGCCAGGGCGGTGAGTTCGTTGGCGGTGGGCAGGGCGGTGCCGCGTTCCCATGCGGCGATGTGTTCCGGGGTGATGTGAGTCATGCCGTAGGAGGCGCGCATGCCGTAAGCGACGTGGCCGGGGCCCATCCCGAGTTTCTCGCGCAGGGTGCGGGCGGCGCGCGCGTTGAAGGGGAGCGGTGGATGCACGGACCGAGAGTAGGCAGTCACCCGGGGTGAACTCCATCGCCGCTGTCGCCCGCATCCCGTTTTGGCGGGATAGGTCGCGGGGGATTCTGTAGGAACCGACAGGGCCGGTGCGGATGGTAAATGCCCAGATACCGCAACGTAATTGAGATCACGCCCCTGCCGCGTATGATCCGCTTCCAGGTGCCGCATGTGTGTTCGTACAAGCGACTGCCGCATGCTGCCGACGGCACCCTTTCCCCCTCGCACCTGCACGTCCAGGAGACGCAGTCATGCAGACCAGCACGACCGGCCCGGCCGACGCCGCGGCCACCAGAAACCAAGGACCGCTCGACCGGTTCTTCCGCATCAGCGAACGAGGCTCGACCTACGGCCGGGAGATACGCGGCGGGTTCGCCACGTTCTTCACCATGGCGTACATCCTCGTGCTCAACCCGATCATCCTCGGCAGCACCGAGGACAAGTTCGGCGAGCAGTTGGACGCCGCCCAACTCGTCACCGCCACGGCCCTGGTGGCCGCCGTGATGACCGTCATCATGGGTGTGGGCGGCAACCTGCCGCTCGCCCTCGCCGCGGGCCTGGGTCTCAACGCCGTCGTCGCCTTCCAGGTCGCCCCGCTGATGAGCTGGGACGACGCGATGGGCCTCATCGTGCTCGAGGGGCTGCTGATCTGCATCCTCGTGATGACCGGCCTGCGCGAGGCCGTCATGCACGCCATCCCACAACCCCTCAAGCAGGCCATCAGTGTCGGCATCGGCCTGTTCATCGCCTTCATCGGCTTCGTGGACGCCGGATTCGTCACGCGTATCCCGGATGCCGCGAACACCACTGTGCCCGTCCAGCTCGGCACCGGTACCCTCACCGGCTGGCCCATGCTCGTCTTCTGCCTCGGCGTGCTGGTGACGATCGTCCTCCTGGCCCGCAAGGTGAAGGGCGCCATCCTCATCAGCATCGTCCTGATGACCCTCCTTGCCGTCGTCGTCAACGAGACCGCCGACGTCAAGAACTGGGGCCTCACCGCACCCTCGCTGCCCGACAACCCTGTCGCCGCACCCGACTTCGGGCTCCTGGGCAACTTCGACCTGTTCGGTTCGTTCGGTCAGGTCAGTGTGCTGACCGTCGTCCTGCTCGTCTTCACCCTCATCCTGTCCGACTTCTTCGACACCATGGGCACCATCGTCGGTGTCACCGCCGAAGCCGGACTCCTCGACGAGCGTGGCCAGGTCCCCGGCCTGGGTCGCGTCCTGCTCATCGACGGCGCGGCCGCGGTCGCCGGCGGTGCTTCCTCCGCCTCGTCCGCCACCACCTACATCGAATCCGCCGCCGGTGTCGGCGAAGGCGCACGCACCGGCTTCGCCAACCTCGTCACCGGTGGCCTGTTCGCTCTCGCCCTCTTCCTCACCCCCGTCCTGACCATCGTGCCGCTCCAGGCCGCCTCCCCCGCCCTCGTGGCGGTGGGATTCCTGATGATGACGCAGGTCAAGCACATCGACTGGGACCGCTACGACGTCGCCGTCCCCGCCTTCCTGACCATCGCCGTCATGCCGTTCACCTACTCCATCACCAACGGCATCGGCGCCGGTTTCATCGCCTACGTGGTCATCAAGGCGTGCCTGGGCAAGGCCCGCGAGGTCCACTGGCTGCTGTGGGGCACCGCGGCGCTCTTCCTCGTCTACTTCGCGATCGACCCGCTGGAGCAGCTCCTCGGCATCAAGTAACCGCAACGGCAACGCACGAGCGGGTGGCCCCGGCCACACCCCCCACGGGGCCACCCCGCCGACGGAGTGTCGTCGGCTCCAGTGCAGACCGGCCCCCTCACGCGACGCCTGTGGCCCATCGATCGTGATCGCGTCTAGCATGGCGACCTTCCGCGTCCCTTGATCGAAGAGGAGCACGACGATGACTCCTGACAGCCGCACAAGTCCGCCCCACTTCGGCAGCGAACGCGAGATGCTGCGAGCCTTCCTCGACTACCACCGCGCAACGCTCGCCATGAAGTGTCACGGGCTCACCGACGAGGAGTTGCGGCAGCGGTCGATGCCGCCCTCGACGCTCTCCCTGCTCGGCCTGGTGCGGCACATGGCCGAAGTGGAGCGCGCATGGTTCCGCCGAGTGTTCGACGACAACGATGCGCCGATGGTCTGGTCCGACCGCATCGACTTCCAGGCCGCGTACGACGCGAGCGAGTCGACAAGAGCCGAGGCATTCGCGGCGTGGGACGCCGAGGTCGAGAACTCACGCCGCATCGAGCAGGACGCCGAGTCACTCGACCTGGCCGGATACCAGCCGCGGTGGGGCAAGGACGTATCGCTCCGCATGGTGCTGATCCACGTGCTCCTGGAGTACGCCCGCCACAACGGGCACGCGGACTTTCTCCGTGAGGGTGTCGACGGGGTCGTAGGAGCCTGAATCCGGTCCGTCCGGCCTTCTCGGGTCAGCGGGGCATGCGCCGACCAAGCTCCCGTGCCTTCTCGCGCAGTCCCACCGACCAGGCTGCGCCTTCGGCCGGGGCTGACATCCCCCTAAGGGCGTTGACCTGCACGTCTTCGAGCGGGCCGTCCGGGGTGGCTCCGAGCTTGGCCCAGTCCGGCCTGATTCCGGCGCGCTCCGCAAGTACGAGCACTGTGGCGGTGAAGCCTTCGGAGAGTGCCAGCACGATGGCGTGGCTCGTGCGCCGGTGCTGCGCCAGCAGGGCGTCGACGAAGGTCTCGAAGGCGATCGGGTCGATCTGGCACTCGTCGTTCTCCATGGGCCCGATGCCCGACGGGAGTGCCAACTCGCCTTCGAAGACGGCCACTTGGCGCCGGAACATGCGGGAAGCTCCGTTGGACGGGTTCCACAGGGTCTCGTCGCCCATGTCGAAGTACTGGCTCATCGTGGCGCCTTACGGTTGATCACGGCAGGCCAGCGTATCCAGTCGGTCATCGCCCACCCCCGCCGCGGTCGCCTGCGACGTCATCCGCCCCGGGCCCGACGCGGCACATTTCTCCCAACGGCCGGTTACTCGCGAGGAAACAGCGCCGTTGGCTATGGTGAGCGCTTCCGATCGGCTCCCCCTGCGGATTGCAAGCACACAAGGCGATCTGTTTCGTCGATCGAAGGATTCCCTGCCAATCCAGGATGCAATCCGAAGAACAGGGCGACGTTGCCGGACACACCCGTCGACGTCCGCTCCCGGGCCGGCCCGGCCTCGTCCGCATACCCCGGACTCGTGGCCGCGGCCCTGTCTCACTCACCTACCTCGCGAAGGCAAGGCAGAGATGGCATCCATATCCCAGCCCCACCCCCCGTCCCCCTCCCGACCCCGTTCCCGCCAGGGACGGCAGCACCCTGTCGACCAGTGGCTCCCGCTTCCCCAACTCGCCCTCTACGGCTTCCAGCACATCCTCGCGTTCTACGCGGCAGCGGTGATCGTCCCGGTCCTCCTCGGGAACTCCCTCGGCCTCACGCCGGAAGAGCTGGTCCACCTCATCAACGCGGACCTGCTGACCTGCGGTATCGCCTCGATCATCCAAGCCCTCGGCGTCTGGCGGGTGGGCGCCCGGTTGCCGCTCGTCCAGGGCGTCACGTTCACCGCCGTCTCACCCATGATCGCCATCGGCCTGGGCGCGGGCGGCGGCACCGCGGGGCTCCTCGTCGTCTACGGCGCGGTGATCACTGCGGGTATCGCGACCTTCCTCTGCGCGCCCTTCTTCAGCAAGCTGGTCAAGTACTTCCCACCGATCGTCATCGGAACGATCCTCACCGTCATCGGCCTCACCCTCATCCCGGTCGCCCTGCAGGACGCGGCCGGCGGCGCGCACCTGATCGGCACCCCGGAGTACGGGGACCCGAAGAACATGGCGTACGCCCTGGGCACGCTGGTGTTCATCCTGGGCGTCGTCCGGGTCGGCAAGCCGTTCCTCAGCAGCCTGGCCGTGCTGCTCGGGCTCGTCGTCGGCACCGGCGTCGCCTGGCTCCTCGGTGACGCCGACTTCGGGGCGGCCGCGGAGGCCGACTGGTTCGGGGTCAGCACCCCTTTCCACTTCGGCATGCCGAAGTTCGAGCTGCTGCCGATCGTGGCCATGCTCGTCGTCATGCTGATCACCATGGTGGAGACCACGGGCGACGTGTACGCCATCGGGGAGATCACCGGCAAGAAGGTCGACAGCGACACGGTCGCGCGGGCCCTGCGCGCCGACGGCGCGGCCACGGTGCTGGGCGGCATCCTCAACTCGTTCCCGTACGTGGCGTTCGCCGAGAACATCGGCCTGGTCCGGATGTCCCGGGTCGTGAGCCGGTACGTGGTGGTGGCGGCCGGCGTCTTCATGGTCGTCCTGGGGCTGCTGCCCAAGGTGGGCAGCCTGGTGGCCGCCGTCCCGGCTCCGGTGCTCGGCGGCGCGGCGCTCTCGATGTTCGGCCTGGTCGCCACCGTCGGCATTCAGATCCTGGGCAAGGTCGATCTGCGCGAGACGCGCAACGCGTTGATCCTGGCGGTCAGTCTCGGCGCGGCACTGCTGCCGACGACGGTCGAGCCCTTCTTCGACCGGATGCCGGACGACGTACGGGCCGTGCTCGACAGCGGAATCACACTGGGCGGCCTCACGGCCATCACACTGAACCTGCTCTTCAACGTCTTCACGAGCCGTACGACCATGGAGATCGACTGGGACGAGGTCGAAAAGGCCGGCAGCTGAACCGGATGGGGCCGGGCCTGTCGCCCGGCCCCTCACCAGGTGCGTGGCGGTGCTTCGCCGACGTCGCCGATCAACTCCCAGAAGCGGTCCACGAGTCGGCGCAGATACGCGGCGCGTTCTGCCGCCACCTCCTTCAGCCGGGCGTCGTCGTTGCGGGCGACCAGGTGGCCCATGTACCGCTCCGAGAACGCGGTGAACTCCGTGTGCATCGTCCGCAGCGCATCCTCCACGCCGGTCATGTCGACGCTGACGATCCCGGCCACCGGTTCGACGTGGGACTTCCAGCGCCCGTCGATGGCCGAACGCAGATGTTCTCCGAGTTCCTCGGCCCGGCCCATGATGCCGATGAGCTGGCGCAGCGACAGTCCCAACGCGTCCACGAGCGCTCTGGTCTGCCGCGAGTCGCCGTGCCACTCCTGCGCGGACTCAGCAGCGCGGTACTCGCCCTGATCCATGCCGAGCCGGTACGCCAGCCTCTCCACGCTGATCCGGCGGGCCAGCCGGTGCTCGGCGAGCGTGCGCGGCTCGAGCCCCATCAGTGTGGTCACGTCGCACCACAGGACATCGGCCAGCGAGAAGAGCTGCTGCTCCGACGGCACATGGGTGCCCTGCTCCCACGCGGCGACGAGCCCGGGATGGACCGGGGCGCCGCACACCGCCATGGAGTGCGCCACCTGGGCCGTGGTCAGGCCCATACGGGCCCGCGCGGACCTGGCTTCTGAGGGGGAGAACGGAGTGCTGTACACGTACAAGACACCTCGGTCGGTGAGCATCCGGGAAGCGGGCAGGTTAACAGACTTTCCCTCCGGCGAGGCTAGGGGTGGACGCGCAACGGGTCTTCCACCACCGTGCACAAGCCCCGCCGGGAAACCGGACACCGCGGAGATGGCGACCACCCCCGCACGCCCTCATGGCGGGCACGAGGCCCCTCGCCGATCAGGCTGTCGGACGGGCTGTCGGACGGGCTGTCGGACGGCAAGAGGAGGGCCCGGTCGGCCGTGGTCCCGTACCGGGGGGTGGGGGGACCAGCGGTCGGCCGGGCCGGTCGGGAGGTTGCAGCTACGGCGTCGGAGGGCTACGGAATCAGAGGCTCGTCTCGCCGGCAAGGCCGAAGAAATCGTGCCACTTGGCGCCGTTCACGAAGCCGTCCGTGCCGTTGGACACGTTGACGTACACGTCGGCCAGGTCGCTGTGGGTGAAGGTCACGATGTCGTCCTTGCCGTCACCGTTGTAGTCGCCCATGTACGGGAACTCGCCGTCCAGGGCAAGGAAGTCCGCCCACTTCCGGCCTTCGCCGAAGACCGCACCGTCGGAGAGCGCCACGTAGACGGCCTTCGCCTCGCCCCCCGTGAAGGTCACGATGTCGTCCTTCCCGTCACCGTTCACATCACCGACGCGTGGCCTCTCGCCCTCCGGGGCGAAGTGGTCGTGCACCTTGCGCGGCGTGCCGAACCTGTCGCCCTCGTTCAGGGCCACGTACACGTCGTTGGAGGCGTCCTGGGTGAAGGCGATGATGTCGTCCCTGCCGTCACCGTTCACATCACCGACCGCCGGGAACTGCGCCCAGGGCGCGAAGTCGTCGTGCCACTTCTGGCCCGTGCCGAACGACGTGCCGTCGGAGAGTGCGACGTAGACGTCCGCCGTGTCCTCGCGGGTGAAGGTGATGATGTCGTCCTTGCCGTCACCGTTGAGGTCGCCGACCGCGGGCACTTCGCGGCCCGGTGAGAAGTGGTCGCTCCACTTCCGGTCCGCGGCGAAGGAACCGCCGTCCGAGGCGCCGACGTACACGTCCGCTCCGGTCCCATGAGTGAAGGAGACGGCGTCGTCCTTGCCGTCGCCCGTGAAGTCACCCGTCAGCGGGGTCTCGCCGCCCGGTGCGAAGTGGTCGTTCCACAACACCGAGTCGCCGGCTAGTCCCGGACCTCATCGCAGGGCCAGGGTGCCCGGAAGTCGGGGCGGGGGCCGGCAGCCGAGGCCGCCGACGCCGGGAGCAGGGTGGCGCTCGTGGTCAGTAAGGCGCCGATCACGCCCAGGCAGACATGTCGTCTTCGCACTTCTCCGTCGTTCTTCCGTTCTCCCGCGGTGGTTGATGGGCGGCCCGGTGTCGCCGATGTGCGTGTCCGGGCGCGTGGCTGCCCGGGGCGAGCACCTCATCGCGGTGCGCGCCCCGGGAAACCACCGGGGTCAGAGAGAGATTTCGCCGGGGAGGCCGAAGAAGTCGTTCCACTTCGTCCGGCCGCCGAAGGCGGTGCCGGACGAGAGGGCGACGTGCACGTCCGCCTCCGGCGTGTGGTCGAACGAGACGACGTCGTCCTTGCCGTCGCCGTCGAAGTCGCCGACATACGGGTAGGCGCCCGGGCCCGAGATGGCGCCGTGCCACACACGGGCGGCGACGAAGGAACTGCCGTCGGACAGGGCGACGCGGACGTCGGCCGCCGCGTCGGCGGTGAAGCTGGCGACGTCGTCCTTGCCGTCACCGTCGAAGTCGCCCACACGCGGCAGTTCGGCGCCGGGCGAGAAGCCGGTGAGGACCTTGCGGGCGGGGGCGAAGGAGTCACCGGTGGACAGGGCCACGTAGACGGCGGCCTCCGCGTTCTTGGTGAAGGTGATGATGTCGTCCCTGCCGTCACCGTTCACATCGCCGACAGCCGGGAACTCGCCGGCCGGGGCGAAGTGGTCGTGCCACTTCCCGCCCGTGCCGAAGGACGTACCGGAGGACAGGGCGACGTAGACGTCCGACGAGTCGTCCTGCGTGAAGGTGATGATGTCGTCCTTGCCGTCACGGTTGACGTCGCCCACGGCGGGCACCTCGCCGCCCGGTGCGAAGTGGTCGCTCCACTTCTGGCCGGTGCCGAACGAGCTTCCGCCGGAAGGTGCTACGTAGACGTCGGCCGCCGAGCCGTGGGTGAAGGTGACGGCGTCGTCCTTCCCGTCGCCGGTGAAGTCACCGGTCAGCGGGGTCTCGGCGGCGGCCGCGAAGTGGTCGTTCCACTTGCCGCCGCCCGCGAACGCGGTGCCGTCGGAGACGGACGCGTACACGTCGGCGGCAGCGTTCCGGGTGAACGTGACGATGTCGTCCTTGCCGTCACCGGTCACATCGGTCGGCGAGCCGCCGAGCATCACACCGCCGGCGTTGCCGTAGTAGACCCCGAGCTCCGCGATGGACGTGAACGTCTTCTCACCGCCGGGCCGGCCGATCACGCGGACCCCGTCACCGGCCGTGGGGTCGAAGGCGAAGGTGTACGTGCGGTGTGCACCGGCCGTGTTGTCGTACGGGTACGCGGGGCCGACGCGCCGGCCGGAGACGTCCACCCATTGGTTGTCGCGCCTGACCTGCACCCGCAGGTCACCGGCGAACCAGCCGCCGTCAGCGAACATGGCGCCGGTCGTGTAGACGACCTTGTTCATCAGGTACTCGCGCGGCCAGGTGTATCCCCACCAGCTGGCGCCCTTGCGCTCGTCGTTCCAGTCGTCCTCGTTCTGGTCGAGGTTGCCGTCGGCGTAGAAGGCGTCCTTGCCGAAGTGCGCGGCCCGCTGGACCGGGACCGTGCCGGGCTCACGGCCGAGGTTGCGGTCCGGGTCGGCGGCGTTTGCGGGAGTGGAGTCGCGGTGCGGCTCCAGGCTCATCCTCCGCAGGGAGAAGGTGTACGCCCAGTGGTCGCCGTGCGGGTAACCACCGCCGCAGGGACAGACGTTGGACTGGAGCCACATCGACTTGCCGTCGGCGCTGATGTACTTCGACGGGATCGTGGTCGCGTAGCCGCCGTGCTTGGTGTGGGTCCACGGGTAGCCGCCGAAGTCCTTGGTGGCGAAGTGCTTCCAGGGGCCCCAGGGCGTCGGGGACTCGTAGAACTCGAAGGTGTACTCGGTCCACGAGGTGTAGATGTAGCGGTTCAGCGGCTTGTTGTAGACCACGCCGCCCTGGCTGAGGACCGTCATGTCGCGCGCCCGGCCGGCAGTGAAGACGTCCTGGTAGATGTGCCGGTCGTCGTGGAGGACCGGCTGGCGCCGGGCGATGTCCGTGGACCAGACCGGGTTGCCCGAGGCGTCCGTGCCGGACGCGTACTGCCAGGCGTTCTCGTCCATGACCGAGGTCTTGTGGACGCGGGCCAGATACAGGTCGACGGGGTCGGGGACGGTGTTGTCGAAGGAGTCCCGCCAGTTGTGGTCCAGGCCGTACGCGTACACGTAGTCGTCGGGTGCGTTGGCGTAGTTCCTGCCGTAGTCCAGGAACATCACCGTGGTGAAGACGCCGCCGCCGAACATCGGCCGGTTGCGGTCCCAGCTCCAGGTGCGTCCCTTGTCGGTGGACTTGGCGATCGTCGCGGCCGGTGCGTCGTTGAAGTCCGTCGCCAGGTCCTGCACCGCCAGGTAGAGATCACCGTCCACACAGGCCATGCCGGTGGGCTTGCGGTTGTGGCCCGCGCTCCATATCTGGCCGACGTCCGTCGAGAGGTGTGCTCCGGCCAGACCGCCGGGCATACCGGAGATCCTGGCGACGCCGATGTCGCTGTAGGGGCCGCCGAAGCCGACCCCGTCGCCGTACGCGGTGTAGACGTTGTCGTCGTCGGCCCAGCAGTTGGGCCAGAGGTCACCGTGGTTCTGGTTGTCGCCGACCGCGGGGGCGCCGACGGAGGCCGCGGGGTCGACGGCGACGGTCGAGAAGAAGTCGCTCGCCGGAGGGGAACCGGCGACTGCCGCGAGGGTCCCCGCGGCCGGAGAGGCATCGGGTGATGCGTCCGCGGCCGAGCTCGGGGGCACGGCGGTCAGCACCGTACTGAGGGCGAGGAAGGCCGTGGCCAGGGCACGGCCCACGGTCCTTCCGGGTCTGGAGGGTCGGGCGGCTCTGCGCATTGACTGTGCTCCCGGTGAGGAGATCGGGTCGGTCCAGCTTCGAAATCGATTTCAGCGGACGCTACTAAGGAGCCAGGGGTGCGTCAACCAGTATGCCCAGCAAGGTTGTTCGGCAAGGAAACAGGGCGTGGTGACCGCTCCGTCCGGCCGCCTGCCCGACCTCTAGCCCTGCACTTCGAAGGCCGAAAGGCCGGAAATCGATTGCACAGAGGTCCCCGCCTGCATACAAAGATCAGGGTTGTCCGCACGCGCCTCCCAGGCCGTGGACCGTCGGCGCAAGGGGTGAGCGGGCCATCCACCCCAGAGGTGTCGGCCGCAGGACCGCCGGGACCAGGGAAGAAATCCATTTCAGCCCCAGGTAGAGTCGAAGAGCCCACGACGGCGGGGCCGCGTGACAGCGTTCCGCGGCCGCGGCTCGGGGCACGGCGCGGCGGTCCGCGCGGTGGATGAAAGGTGTGGACACGACAGTGGTGACGATTCAGGACGTGGCGCGTGTCGCGGGAGTCTCGCCGGCGACGGTGTCGCGGGTCTTCAACGGCGGCAACGTCACGGCCGCCCGCGCCGAGTCCGTGCGCCAGGCGGCCGCGGAACTGGGCTTCTCCCCCAACCGCCTCGCGCGGTCCCTGCGCAAGCAGCAGTCGAGCGTGATCGGTCTGATCATCCCGGACATCGAGAACCCCTTCTTCACATCGCTCGCCCGGGGTGTCGAGGACGCGGCCCAGCGCACCGGCATGTCGGTGGTCCTGTGCAACTCCGACGAGGACGTGGAGAAGGAGCGCCGCTACCTGGACATCGTCCTGGGCGAGCACATGGCGGGCGTCATCGTCGCCGCGGCGTCCCGTGACCGGACCGACCTGAGTCCCCTGATCGAGCGGGGCATGCCCGTCGTCGCCGTCGACCGCCGCCCGCACGACGCCGATGTCGACGCCGTCATGGTGGACAACCAGCACGGCAGCGAGGTCGCCACCCGGCATCTCCTGCGTGCCGGCTACCGGCGCGTCGCCTGCATCACCGGACCGGCAGGGGCGTCCACGGCCGAGGAGCGCCTGGCCGGCTACCGGGCGGCGCTCCGCAGCGAGCTCGGCCGTGACCCCGGCGACCCGGA
Source organism: Streptomyces sp. NPDC015127 (assembly GCF_043080095.1). Taxonomy (NCBI): domain Bacteria; kingdom Bacillati; phylum Actinomycetota; class Actinomycetes; order Kitasatosporales; family Streptomycetaceae; genus Streptomyces; species Streptomyces sp. NPDC015127. Next base: position 85,096 of record NZ_JBIBVE010000015.1, on the reverse strand, counting down.
ACTCCGGGAGGCCTACGTACGGTACGGCGACTTCCGGGTGGAGGGCGGCCGGGCCGCCATGCAGGAGCTGCTGAAGCTCCCCGAGCCGCCGGATGCGGTGTTCGTGGCGAACAACCTGATGACCGTGGGCGCGCTGGAGGCGCTGCGCGAGGCCGGGCAGGCACCTCCAGAGGTCGGCATGCTGTCGTTCGGCGATGTGCCGTGGGCGCCGCTGATGCGGCCCTCGCTGACGACGGTCGAGCTGCCGTCCTACGACCTCGGGCGCACGGCCTGTGAGCTGCTGCTGGCGCGGATGGCCGGGACGGCGGGGCTGTTGCAGACGGTGGTGCTGCGGACGACGTTGCAGGCGCGGGAGAGCACGGCGGGTCCCGCGGACGGCTGACCGGACGGGAGGACTGTCTCCCCGAGGTCCTCACCAACAGGTCTTTGACCACGACCACCCGCCCCGACGGCTCCGCGCCGGATGGGGGTGGACCGAGGTATCCCTTGCGGCGACGTTGCGGGTGCGGGGGCGTCAGGCGTCGGTGGCGCCGAAGAGGTACTGGTTGCCGATGTCGATCAGGATCGGGCCGCCCCAGGCGGGGTAGCGGGCCCAGCGGCTCCTCGCGCACACCGACGAGCCCGTGGCTGTCATCGCACGCCGCCTCGATTCTCCGAGCCCACCAATTTCGGCAATCTCTTCGTCCGCAACTGCGGCACCAGCCCTGGAGACTTCCGCCGCACCCAGCAGACGACAGCCGGTTTCCCCGGGGATCCCACTCCGCTCGGCGAACCTGCCTGACACCACACGCATCCAGCACTGGGACGACGCACACCCCCGGCCCGCGCGACATGCAGCGGCAGCCGGTGCCCATCCCCGTTGGGATAGGCACCGGCTGCCTGGCGTTGTGTGCGGGTTACTTCATGCCCGACGTCTTGATGGACTCCACGATCTGGCGCTGAAAGGCGAAGAACAGGGCCAGCATGGGGAGGGCGGCCACGGTCGCCGCCGCCAGGATGTAGTTCCAGTTGGAGCCGTACTGCGTCTGGAACGAGGCGATTCCGAGCTGGACCACGGTCAGGCTCTGGTCGTTGGTGGCGACCAGGGGCCAGACGAAGGCGTTCCAGTTGGCGAGGAAGAAGAACACCGCCAGGGCCGAGAGGATCGGCCGGGACATCGGCAGGACGATGTTCCAGTAGACCCGCCAGTGTCCGCAGCCGTCGAGGACCGCCGCCTCCTCGAGTTCCTTGGGCAGCCCCAGGTAGAACTGGCGCAGCAGGAAGATGCCGAAGGCGTTGAAGATCGCGGGGATGATCAGTCCCGCGTAGCTGTCCAGCATGCCCAGTTGACGGACCACGATGAACAGCGGGATGAGTACCACGGGCGCGGTGACCAGCAGCGTCGAGAAGATCGCCATGAAGATCTTCTCGCGCCCCGGGAACTTCAGTCGCGCCAGCGCGTACGCGGCCATCGAGTGGAACAGCAGCGCGACAGCCGTGATGACGACCGAGATGAAGAAGCTGTTCCAGAGGTAGCGGACGAACGGCACCTCGGTGAAGACATAGACGAAGTTGTCGACCGTGAATTCCCGGGGGATCAGGTTCCCGTCGGTCACCGTCGAGCGGGTCTTGAAGGCCGCCGAGACCATCCAGAGGACGGGCAGGACGCTGACGACCGACACGACGATCGCCAGCACCGTCAGGCCGACGCGACCGGAGAGCGGCCGGCGGCCGCCCACCGTGTTCACTTCACTCGCCATCGTCGAACCTCCCGCCTCTCGTGAACCTGAAGATCACCGCGGAGCAGATGACCATGATCAGCACCAGGAACGAGCCCATGGCCGAGGCGTATCCGTACTCGCCGAACCCGAATGCCTGCTGGTAGATGTAGAAGATCGCCAGCGAAGTGCCGTTGGCCGGGCCTCCGTTCGTGAGGGCGAAGACCAGGTCGAGGCCACCGGTGATGGCGGCGACCGTCGACATCAGCAGCACGAAGAAGCTGGTGGGGCGCAGCAGCGGCCAGGTGATGGTGCGGAACGTGGTCCACGGTCCGGCGCCGTCGATCTTCGCGGCCTCGTAGTACTCCTGCGGGATCTCCTGGAGACCGGCCAGGAAGATGATCATGTAGTAGCCCATCATCACCCAGACCATCACGGCGATGACGCAGCCCAGGGCGAGCGTGGGGTCGCCCAGCCAGGACTCCCCCTCGAACCCGAGTGCCCGCAGGCTCCGGTTGACCGCGCCGACCTGCTCGTCGAGCAGGAACTTCCACAGCACACCGACGACGATGAGGCTGATGACGTACGGCAGGAAGAGTGCGGTCCGGTAGATGCCCATGCCGGGCAGCTTCTGCTTGACCAGGATCCCGAGGGCGAGACTGACGCAGAAGAGCACCGGGACGAGGATCACCACATACAGGCCGGTGACCTTCATCGAGTCCCAGAACAGCGGGTCGTTCATCATGCGCTCGTAGTTGCCGAGCCCGACCCACTCGTACGAGCCGAATCCGCTGACCTGGAAGAAGCTCAGCACGATCGACAGCACCATCGGGATGCCGACGAATATCAGCAGCCCCAGCGCGTCGGGGGCGAGGAAGAGGCCGGCGGCGAGCCATTCGCGGCGTTCGCGGCCCATTCTCTGCCGAGGCGGCACGGGTGCCTCGGCCGCGGGTGCGGCCGTGGCCGCGCGGTCCTTTGCGGCGACGCTGCTCATACCAGGCTCGCCCCCTTGTAGCTCTTGGTGTAGGCCGCGATGGACTCGGCGGCTCTCTCGGTCTCGCTGGCCACGCTGCGGCCGGCGAGCATGGTGCCCTGGATGGCGTCGGAGATCGCCTTGTAGACGACCGGGGGATAGCGCGGCTCGGCGCGTCCGGCCGGGGAGATCTCGTCCTTGAACTTCTTCATCGCCACGGAGTCGTAGCCGCCCTTGGCGGCGCCCCGCTCCAGCGCACTGGCCCTGGGCGCGATGTCGGTCTTGGCGACGGTGCACCAGTCGACCATGCGGTCGATCGACTCGTCGCTCGTCGAACCGAGCGCCCAGGCGCAGAACTCGGCAGCCGCATCCGGGTCGCGGCCCTGCGCATTGGCGCAGAAGGACCAGCCGCCCAGCGCGGTGGTGTAGGTACCGCCGGGCGGCGTGGGGAGTTTGAAGAGGCCGTACTCGTAGCCGGGGGCGAACGCCTTGAAGCTCGCCACCTGCCAGATGCCCTGCTGCCACATGGCGACGTTGCCCGACTTGAAGGCGCTGATGACGTCGCCGGCGGCGGGCAGCGTGCGCGGCGTGACGCCGTGGCGCACCGCGTCCTGCCAGAACTGGAGGGCCTGCCGGGTGGCGGGCGAGTCGAAGGCGACGTTCCCCTGCTTGTCGAGGACGTCACCACCGCCCTGCCACATGAACGGGTACCAGGTGAAGTTCTGGTAGTAGCCGGGGCCGGTCTCGAAGCACAGGCCGGCCCGGGTCTTCGTCCGCAGCTTGTCGCCGATGTCGAGCATCTGGTCCCACGTGGTGGGGATGTCGGCCTCGGACAGGCCCGCCTTCTCCCACGCGTCGACGGCGTAGAACATCGCCAGCGGCTCGATCTCCATGGGCAGGGCGTAGACCCTGCCGTCGGCCGTACGGCTGTCCAGCGCACTCCCGAAGTCCGCGACGGCCTCCTTCTCCATGTACGGAGTGAGGTCCGCGAGGATGCCGCCGTTGTAGTAGCGGAGGAAGTCGCCCGGGCTGAGCAGGAAGATGTCCGGCCCCTGGCCGGTGGCGAAGGCGGACGGCACCTTGAAGCCGTCCAGGTAGGTCCGCACGGGGAGGTGGACCAGCTCGATCTGCCGCTTGTGGGTGGCGTTCCACCGGGCGACCAGGTCGACGAACCACGTGGACTGGGCGTTGACCGCCGGGTCGGGCGACCGCTGCGGTGCGTAGAAGTTCCAGAACTGCAGGGGGCCGTCCTTCGCCCGTGCGGTGCCGCATCCGCTGAACAGGGCGGGGGCCGCGGTGGCGGCGCCCGCGCCGGCCAGCGCGGTCAGGAATCGGCGGCGTGAGGGAGCCGGGTGCCCGGCGTCTTTGCCGTGCTGGAGCATGCGCGCGCTCCTGTCGGAGGTGAGAGGGAGAGGGGCCCGGTGAGCGGACCGGGAGAAGTGGTGCGGTGCCGTGTGCGGGGCGCACGGCACATGGTGGGGTTCCGTACGGACGGGTGGCTCCGTCGGCGGCCCCGGTGCGGTTTCCCGCGGGACCGTGCGGGTGCCGCCGTCGGCGGTCCGGGTGCGGTTCTCCGCGGGACCGCCGACGGTCCCGTCAGTCGACTTCGAGGGTGAGCAGGTCCGGCGTCGCGGGCCGGGAGGCGCTGCTCGGCGCGTCCAGGTAGAACAGGGCGGTGCTGGCGATGTCGTCGCTGGTGTGGCGGTAGCGGTGCGGGAGACCGTTGCCCTGTCCGGGGCCGATGCCCAGGCTCTGCACGGTGATCCGCAGGTCCTCGGAGAAGTGGATCGGGTCCAGGACGTGCCAGCGGTACATCCCGAACCGCTGCTGGCTGGCGTAGAGGCCGTCGGGACGCAGGATCTGGTTCAGTCCGAGGTACGGCGTGGTGTAGGCGGTGTAGCCCCGGCCCGGCACGTCGAAGTTCCAGGCACCGCCGAAGTAGTCCTCCGTGCCGGTGCCGCAGATCGTCGGGTACTCGTCGTCCCCGTCGAGGTAGAACTTCAGCTCGCCCTCGCCCCACCAGCCCGGGCTGTTGACGCCCCACGCCAGGTAGGTGCCCACATAGCTGCCGGAGCCGGTGACACCGTCGAGCAGGGTGTGCACCTCCCCGAAGGGCACGGGGTGGCTGCGGCGCCACTGGGCGTGGAAGTACGTGGCGTCGTCGGGGACCTCGCCGAGCTCGTAGTCGACCTGGTAGTAGAGGGTCACCTTCTCCGCGGAGAGGTTCTCCAGGGTGATGCGTGCGGCCCGGCGGAACGGCATCGGCCAGTAGGCGTTGAACCCGCCGTTGGGGTTGACGGCGACGGGGACCGAGGAGACCTGGCTGAACGTGTTCCACCCGTTGCAGAAGAAGTCTCCGAGCGGCACCTCGACCGCGGGGTCCTCCTCGCCCTCCCAGTACACGCGGAGCAGGGTGGACCGCCAGGCGGCGTGCGGGTCCGTGGTGCACCACAGGTGGCGGACGGTGCCCGGGCCCTCGATGTCCGCGAGGGCAGCGGTCTCGCCGGCCGCGATGTCGATGCTCGGCGAGATCTTCCAACCGGGGCCGAGGCGGGAAGCCGCCACCGCTCCTGTTCCCTCGGTGGCCCTGCCGCCGCCCGCTTTGACGCCGGTGAAGTTCTCGGCGCTGATGGAGCGGCTGACGGCGTGCGCCCTGCGGGCCAGGCCGTCGAGTCCAAAGGTTGTCATGTTTCTTCTGCTCTCACGGGGCGAGGTACGGGTGTGGCACTCCGCGCCTCAGCGCTGCCGGGGACGCGGGGAAGGATCGAAACGTCGCATCCGACGTCTGAAATCCATTTCACGGCAACGTAGAGAGAGACCAGAACCATGTCAAGGTATCGGCCACAACAATCCGAGGCCCAGCAGGGTTGTGGCGCTCGACCTTGACGCTGAAATCGATTTCTGCAAGCGTTCGCACATGCTTCGCAACGCAGTCATGGGTGTGGACATCGGCACATCCAGTAGCAAGGGCGTCCTGGTCGGACTCGACGGCACGCTGCTGCGGTCCGCCGTCAGGGAGCACGCCCCCACCCGGCCCGGCCCCGGCCGCTTCGAAATGGACGCCTCCCTGTGGTGGCGTGAATTCACCGAGCTGTCATGGGAGTTGACCGCACCGGCGGACGCTGCGGTCGTCGCCGTCGGAGTGAGTGGCATGGGCCCGTGCGTCCTGCTCACCGACGAACACGACGAACCACTGCGCCCCGCCGTCCTCTACGGCGTCGACACCCGGGCCGTCTCTCAGATCGAGCGCCTGACGAGCGAGTTGGGCTCCGACGAGATCCTCGGCCGCTGCGGCTCCGCGCTGACCAGTCAGGCCGCCGGGCCCAAGATCGCCTGGGTTGCCGAGAACGAGCCGGAGGTCTACGAGCGGGCTCGCCGCCTTTACATGCCCAGCTCCTGGCTGGTGCGGCAACTGACGGGTGCCTACGTGCTCGACCACCACTCCGCCAGCCAGTGCACCCCGCTGTACGACACCGCCGCGCAGGACTGGTACGCGCCCTGGGCCGACCTCGTCGCCCCTGGCATCGAACTCCCGCCGCTGGCCTGGTCGAACGACAGCGCCGGCACCGTCACCGAGGAGGCCGCCCGGGAGGCGAACCTCCCCGCGGGCATCCCGGTCACCGTCGGCACCATCGACGCCTGGGCGGAGGCCCTCAGTGTGGGCGCGCAGCGGACCGGCGACCTGATGCTCATGTACGGCACCACCATGTTCCTGATCCACACCGTGCCGACGGCGCTCACCAGTCCCTCCCTGTGGGGCACCGTCGGCGCGCTGCCCGGCACCCGCAACCTGGCCGGCGGCATGGCCACCTCCGGCGCGGTGACCAATTGGCTGCGCGACCTGTTCGGCGCGAGCGGCCATCCCGAGCTGCTGCGGCTGGCGGAGGCGTCCGGCCCCGGCGCCAACGGCCTGATGATGCTGCCGTACTTCTCCGGCGAGCGCACCCCGGTGATGGACCCCCGGGCGCGCGGGGTGATCGCCGGGCTCACGCTGTCCCACACCCGCGGCGATCTCTACCGGGCGGCGTTGGAGGCGACGGGCTTCGGCGTCCGTCACAACATCGAGGTCTTGGAGGCCGCGGGCGGCGACATCCGCCGGGTCGTGGCCGTCGGCGGCGGCACCCAGGGGCCCCTGTGGACACAGATCGTCTCCGACATCACCGGAAGGCCGCAGGAACTGCGCGCCACGTCCATCGGCGCCGGCTACGGCGACGCGCTGCTCGCCGCGCAGCTCGTCGCCGACGCGTCGATCGACGACTGGAACCCGGTGCGGCACACCGTGACGCCCCGGCCCGAACACGCGGAGCGCTACGACGAGTTGTACGACCTCTTCCGCCGGCTCTACCCGGACACGGCGGCCGTGGTCCACCGGCTCGCGGACCACCAGGACCGCTGACGCCGGCGGCGGCCTGGCACCGGCGACCTGGCCGCCGGGCGGACCGAGGGGAGGACACGAGTGCCCCTCCCCGTGCCGCCGGAGACCGCGTACCCGGCCCGGCTCGGCCATCGCACTTCCCCCTGCCCCACCCCATGTTCCTCACCCCCGTTCCTCACCACGTCCCGACGTGACACCCATGGAGATACCGACCGCATGAGCACCTCCTACGCCCTCCCTGTCCCCCGTCGGGCGCCCGCCGCGGAGCCCGGCACCGTCTACACCGTGGCCAGCGGCGATCTGCGCCCCAGCGCCAACATCACGTGCTGGCCCACCCAGGAGAAGCTCGAGAACGACCTGGCCGCCGCCCTCACCGACCTCGGCCGCACGGTACGCCGCGGGCACCCCTACGACCCCGACAAGGGGCACGGCTTCATCGACAGCCAGCGCGCCGGCATCGAGATCTTCAAGAACGTCCCCAAGGATGCGCCCCTGATCGTGGTCGAGGGTATCTGGCAGTACAGCCACCACGTCCTCGCCGGCCTGCGCGACCACCGCGGCCCGATCCTGGTCGTCGCCAACTGGAGCGGCGAGTTCCCGGGCCTGGTCGGCCTGCTGGGCCTCGCCGGCAGCCTCACCAAGGCGGGCATCGCGTACTCGGTGCTGTGGAGCGTCGACTTCACGGACCAGTGGGCGCGCGACGGACTGCGCACCTGGCTGGAGACCGGCACGCTCGTCCATGACACCAGTCACGTCCGCGCACTGCCGTTCCTCCCCGAGGACCCGGAGACCGAACTCGGCATCGCACTGGCCCGCCGGCTGCGCGACGAGAAGGCGGTCATCGGCGTCTTCGACGAGGGCTGCATGGGCATGTACAACGCCATCATCGACGACGAATTCCTCAACCCGCTCGGCATCTACAAGGAGCGCCTGTCGCAGAGCGCCCTCGTCGCCGAGATGGCCAAGGTCTCCGACGAGGAGGCTCTCGCCGTCCGCGCCTGGCTCGACCACGCCGGCATGACCTTCCACACCGGCACGGACGAGGCCACCGAGCTCACCGACGCGCAGCTGCTCAGCCAGTTCAAGATGTACATCGCCGCGCTGCGGATCTCCGACGACTTCGGCCTCGACGCCGTCGGCATCCAGTACCAGCAGGGCCTCAAGGACACCGTCCCGGCGAGCGACCTGGCCGAGGGCCTGCTCAACAACGTCCAGCGCCCGCCGGTACGCAGCCGCGACGGCTCCCGCGAGCTGTACCCGGGAGCGCCGCTGCCCCACTTCAACGAGGTCGACGAGGGCGTCGCCGTCGATTCCCTCGTGACCAACCGCATCTGGACGGCGATGGGCCTCGACCCGGCCACCACCCTCCATGACGTGCGCTGGGGCGAGGAGTACGAGGGCCGCTTCGTCTGGGTCTGGGAGATCTCCGGCTCCGTACCCGCTTCCCACAACGGCGGCTACGACAAGTCGTGGAGCATGCGCCAGCCGCCCATGTACTTCCCGCTCGGCGGCGGCACGCTCAGCGGCGTCTCCAAGCCGGGTGAGGTCGTCTGGTCGCGTGTCTTCCTGATGGACGGCCGGCTCCACGTCGACCTCGGCCGCGCGAGCGCGATCGAACTGCCGGAGGAGGAGACCCGGCGCAGGCTCGAGGCCACCACCCACCAGTGGCCGATCATGCACGCCGTGCTGCACGGCGTCAGCCGGGACCAGTTCATGGCCCGCCACAAGGCGAACCACCTCAATGTGGCCTACGCCTCCGACGCGGAGACCGCGGACAAGGCGCTGCGCGCCAAGGCCGCCTTCTTCGCCGAACTCGGCGTCGAGGTCCACCTGTGCGGAGACGTGCGGCTGTAGGGCGACGTCCTCGTGAACCGCGGTGGGCGGGCCCCGATCCCCGCCCACCGGAGGCCATCGGGCGGCCTCTCCACCCACGTCCGCGGCCCCAGTCGCCCACGCGTACTCCGCATTCACGCGTGCCTGCAATCGCTGGTTCGGCCGCCCCCCGTCCGCAGTGAGGCACGAAGGGCCCGCATGACCACGCTCCTGGGAGTGGGCCGTTTCACGGGGCCGGTGAAACTCGCCCCGCGCCTGCGGGGGCGAATTGGGGCGCTCTACGAGGAGCGCAGCAAAGGGGACCGCCGTACCGTCGATGTATGACCGACGAGACCCGAGAGGACAGTGAGCCGAGGTGCCCCGAGTGCAAGCACCCGGTCCTCTTCGGCGAGCAGGACATCACGGCGTTCGGCACTGAGGGGCGCGAGTACCAGCGCGGAGCCGCCGTCTGCATGAACGAATCATGCGTGATGTTCGGCCGCCCGGTGAACCTCGGCTAGCGGGCTGAGCTGATCTGCTCGCGTTGCCGCTTGCGGCGGAGGTGCGCGTGCGCCGGTGCCACCGGGCGCACGCCGACGCACGGCTGCGCGACCCCGCGGGCACTGCCACCGCAGTGTCCACGCTCGACAGCGGTGGCATGGCCCCGGCGCAGGCCCCGCCGGGGGTGGTCGGCCGTGTCGCCTCGGCGGACGAGTACGGCGTACCCTTCGCCTCGCCGCGGCAGCCTTCCCCACCTGGGCGACGGCAGCGTCGCAGGTGCGCGTCGAACTCGCCGCGCGGGTGCACCGCGAGCTGACCGAGCGGGCGGGAGATCGCAGACATCCTCGTCGCCGAAGGCTGTCCGCGCCGCGTGGCCGACCGCACACTGACCGAGATGCATGCGAGTGGTGGCGTCCGAAGCCGGGGAGCGGTTCATCGCCGCGCGGTGGCTGCGCCTGGCCGCCGTCGGCGTCAGGTCACCACTGGGCGATGAGCGGCGTGTCCGGTTCGTGCTGCCGCCAGGCTTCGGTGAGGCGGGCGAGGCGGGCGCGGGCGGCGATGCCGCGCACGGTTGCGATCTTGCCGTTGGCGATGTCGAACGTCACGGAGCCGACAACCTGATCGCCGACCACGACGAGGATGGCGGGGGCGCCGTTGACGAGCGCGTAGTGGACGGCGGGCGTGCCACCGACGAATCGCCGTTTCGCGGCTGTGGGTTTGAAGCCTGCCCTCGCGACGGCGGCGATGCGCTGCGGAGTGTCGAACTGCAGCAGCTTCTCGGTCAGGCCGGCGCCGTCGGAGATCGCGGTCGCGTCGTCGGTGAGCAGCGCCACCAGCCGTTCGGTGCGGCCCGAGGTGGCAGCGGCGAGGAATTCCTCGACGATCCTGCGGGCGGACGCGGGGTCGACTTCGCCGTCGCCGCGGCGGCGCGCGGCGGTGATGCGGCGCCGGGCCCGGTGGAGGTGCTGCTGGCTTGCGGACTCGGTGATGTCGAGGATCTCGGCGATCTCGGCGTGGCTGTAGGAGAACGCTTCGCGCAGGATGTAGACGGCCCGCTCGAGGGGTGACAGGCGCTCCATGAGAGTCAGCACGGCCAGCGACACCGATTCGCGCTGCTCGAAAGTGTCGGCCGGGCCGAGCATCGGGTCGCCGTCGAGGAGCGGTTCGGGCAGCCAGGCGCCGACGGTGCGTTCGCGGCGGGCTTGTGCCGAGCGGAGCCGGTCGAGGCACAGGTTGGTGACGATCTTGGTCAGCCACGCCTCCGGCCTCTCGATCCGCTCCCGGTCGGCAGCCTGCCAGCGCAGGAACGCGTCCTGCACAGCGTCTTCGGCGTCGGCTGCCGAGCCGAGGAGACGGTACGCCAGGGAGGCCAGCCGGGTGCGGCTGGCCTCGAAGCGACTGATGTCGAAGCGATCAGTGGCGGTGCTGTCCACGCGGACCACCCTAGACGGCTACGCGAACGCCTTGACGGCGGACGCATCCGGCGCCGCGGCCAGGTGGCGCTTGCGCTTGGGCATGCCGAAGGTCGGATGCGAGACGGCCCACAGCGATATCTTGAGGATGCCCGCCTTGACCCGCGCGGCCTTCCGGCCGCCCACATACTTCGGCTTTGCCTGCGCTTCGTCGTCGACCATCTGCAGGATCCCGTCCCGCCGCCCGAGGCTGATGTGGTTGCCCAGGTAGGCCAGCTTGATGTTCGCGACCTTGCGGCCGGTCAGGCGTCCCACGATCGCGTCCGTGGCCTGCCGACCGGTGTCGCCGGCCGAAGCGCAGGACATCGGCAGCGGCCGGCCGTTGTCGCCGATGGCGTAGGCGCTGTCGCCGGCGGCGTAGACGTTCGGGTGCGAGACCGACCGCATGGTGCGGTCGACGACGATCCGACCGTTCTCGGTGACCTCCAGCCCGCTGGCGGCGGCGATGGGGTGGACCGCGAACCCGGCCGTCCACACGGTTGCGTCGGACGCCAGGGCGGTGCCGTCGGCGCACAACACGCGCGTCGCTTCCACGGCTTCGACGCTGGTGTGCTCCAGGACGGTGATGCCCAGCCGGTCGCAGGCCCGGCGCAGGTGGCGGCGGGCTCCGGCGGAGAGCCGGGCGCCCAGCTCGCCCCGGGAGACGAGCGTCACCGACAGGCCGGGCCGGGATTCGGCGATCTCCGTGGCGGTCTCGATGCCGGTCAACCCGTCGCCGACGACCAGCACACTCCTGCCTTCGCCCCGCCTGTCCAGTCTGTCCAGGCGCTCGCGCAGGCGCAGCGCCGAGGGCCGGCCGGTGACGTCGAAGGCGTGCTCGGCCACCCCGGGGACGCCGCTGTCGGCGACACGGCTGCCGAGCGCGTAGAGAAGCGTGTCGTAGCCGAGCTCACCACCGCCGACGGCGTCGGCCACGGCGACGACGTGGCGCTCGGGGTCGACGGCGGTGACACGGGCCAGGCGCAGCCGAATCCCCGTGCCCGCGAAGACGTCGGCGAGCTTCCGAGCCTCGATCTCCTGGCCGGCCGCCACCTGGTGCAGCCGCAGCCGCTCGACGAAGTCCGGCTCAGCGTTGACCACGGTGATCTCGGTGTCCGCCGCGGACAGCCGGCGGGCCAGGTTCCCGGCCGCGTAGGCCCCGGCATAGCCGGCGCCGAGGACGACGATGCGGTGCTTCATGTGTTGCTCCTCCTGTCGGTTCGCTTGCTCCCGGTGAATTGAGCGGAACAGCACCCCGATTGCTGACAGGAACTACATGTGATGTGGGTCACAGGGCGGCAGGGGCGCCGCTCAACGATGCTCGCGACGGCTCGCGACGGCTCGCGACGCCGAGGCGGCGCAGATGCAGGACGAGCTGAACGAGGCGCTCTGATGCCGACCACCGTCGACATCGACGCCGTGCTCGCCAAGCGGAGGATGTCCGTGGGCGAATTCGCCGAACGTGTCGGCGTCACACCCGCCGACCTGGCCGTGCTGAGGAACGGCCGCGCCAGGCGGTCCGCTTCACCGCCCTCGCCGCGCTCTGCGCAGTCCTCGACTGCCTGGCGACCTGCCGGACTCGTTCGCTACCCGAGTCTCCGTCGCCGCCCACCGGCGTCCAGTACGCCACCACGTCCTCGGACGACCGCTCCCGGCGCATGCCCACTCCCGTCCCTCCGCCGACGACTCGTTCGTCCTGACGAAGGGTCGACCCCGAAGCAACGGGCCGTCAGCAGCCGCGGGGGTTCTTTGCACTGTGGGTCATGGATAGAAGTCCGGGGCCGAACACGGTGGTTGTCCGAGCCCCTGCCTCCGCGCCGCCCTACGGCGCCGCATACCTGCTCCGACATCCCGTTGCCACGCGCAAGGGGCTCCGTGCCCGAAGCCGGCAGCACGTGCACATGCGCGCGCCCCGGCACATGGCCGTGTCGGGCGACGGCGAGTTGGTCGAGGAGTACGTCTGCCGGTTGCGGCGCATCCTGGACGAAGACGTACGTGTCTGCGATCCCGAGCCCGAGTGACGGCCCCACGGGGCCCACGGGGCCGTGCCTATGCGATCGCATCCCGCCCGTCCACCAGCAGCGGCAGGACCGAGTGCCAGGCTTGCCGGCTGTCGCCGAGCCCGTGGAGAAGAACGAGTGGCTCACCCATACCGTGCCGCTCGTACGCCACCGTCACGGGAGGCAGACCTGCGGCATGCGCTTCGGCGAACGACACTGCCTGCGGCAGGACGCGCCCGGGCTCCTCGGTCGCCCTTTCGGCCGGATACCGGAAATGGGCAGCCACTGCCCGAGCGGCGCGGCCGGGCCGGTCCGCTGCGGCGATCAGTGAGGACATCACGGCCATCGCCCGACACCTTCCAACCGGTGGAGGCCCACGACGGCCCGCTGGGTACTCCCTGCCGGACGCCCCAGGCGCCGGCTCTTTATACGCTCTGGCTCTTCCCTGTGCCGACCCCGCACCCCAGGGAGGCGCGGAGACGGTCGTACCGATCCACGTCCGGCCAGACGTCCATGGGGTGAGGGCACGAGACGTACCACGCCCAGAGGCCGACGCCGAGAGCGGCCATCAGCGGGATGAGCAGCCGGACAAGCGGATCCATGGTCGTTCCCCCTTCGCGGTGGGTCCCTTCTTCGTCGACGGAGTCAGGAACCGGCCTCCCGTTCCGCCCGGTAGAACGTGATCAGGGTGGCGGTGCCCTCTGGGTCCAAGACCCGGACGGCGTGCTGAGACGTGGCAAGCGTGGTGATGTCGATCTCTTGCGGGTGCGGCACCATGTGTCGCAACAAGACGGGGTAGCGGGGCGATGCTCCGCCGACCGCGACGATCACCACATCGTCCCTTGGGTCGTAGGCGAGGTAGGAGAAGGGCAGCCGCTCAGCCTCGTACTGGTGCCCGATCGAGGGGTCGAAAACTTCAATGGTGACGAGGTCCCCGTCGTGAGCAGCGGTGATCTCATCGAGAGCACCGCTCCAGCGTCCTCGGTCGAGCGATGGAGTGTCGGCCATTGCCATCGGTCCTCCTCCGGACCTCTGCTCGTGTGAACGACCCCGTTTCCATGGTCGCCGGTGCCCGCGTCTGCCGCCACAGGCTTCGGCCCGTCGGTGCAGGAGGAATCACGAGGGAACAAGAGCGTGTCTCTTCGATCAATGGTCCTCGGGCTGATCGGCTCCCTCTGAAGGCTCACGGCGGCACTCATGGGAACCGGTCGGCATGGATACGTTCACAGCCCGGATGGACGGGGCATGGGCGTGGTGGTTTGCCGCCGGCGAGGAATCGTCAGCGGTGAGCCGGATCCGTGATGCCGCTCCGAGACGGCCGGGTGCCACCGGAGGAGGAGATTGCCAGGCCCGACCTCGCCGACGGCGAAGCAGTCGTCCTGGTCGTCGATCAGGTCCCACTCGGCCCAGCCGCGGAGGACGATCGCCCGGCGGCCCTGCGCGCGGATCTCCTCGATGGCCATCCGGGCGACGTCCGAGTGGGCAAGCAGGCGGAATCAACCCGTCGCAGGCACGCAGCGTCAAACGGCCACGGCAGGCAGGTCAGGCACTGACTCTCTCCACCCGAGCGCCGCGAACGCCCCGTGCGGCGCTACAACTACCGGGAAGATGCCCCTTATATCCAGTCATCGATACCGTTGAAATTCAGCCGTCCGCTCACCACCAACCGGCCCGACGCGGTCTTCGTCGGGCCGTAGCATCCGCGGGTGTAGCCGGGCTGGAGAGTGGACGGGGCGCAGTCCACGTCGCCACCGAAGTTGGTCTGGTTTTCTCCTTCGATCGCAATGGCGACGCTCGCCTTGTTCTGGACGACGAGAACAGCCTGCGCGCCACCGCTGGAGTTCGTTACCGCGCAGATCTTGAAGAAGACGTTGGCGGAACCTTTGTGCTGCTCGTAGCCAGTGGGGAAACACTCCCATGCCGGAGTGGTGCTGACGGCCTTCCAGCCCACCTCCGCAGCCGCGGCCTGCGGGGTCGCGAGGGCGAATGCGCCGACGACTGCCGTAGTCAGCGCGAGGAATCGGCGTATGGACTGCTTCTTCATGATGCTCCCAAGTCATGTACCGGTAACGATGTTTCTGAGCGAAGGGCTGCGGAGAGCGGATGAGTCCGGCCCCTGCCAGCAGCTATGGGTGGGTGTACGTGCGGGACATGGCCGTGGAGCCGTAGCCCACGGCAGTCCACTGCGTACGTCATGCCCCAGTCCCGAACCTTCAGCCGGCGCGAGCCGGGGCCCTCTCGTGCTGCCGACGCGCCGTCTCCCTCACCCGTGAATTTAGGCCCGCCCGGGGTGCGTGGGTGTGCGTGGCATGCAGGGTTTCCATGCTCTGCGTGCTACGTGCTGTGCAGAGCCGTCGCGCGGTGTGCGGTGGGCGTGACTCCGTAGGCCTCGCGGAACGCGCGGCTGAACGCGGTGGCGCTGGAGAAGCCCCAGCGGGCCGCGATCACATGAACGGCCTGCCCGCTCAGATCCCGGCGCGCAAGGTCAGCGTGAGCCCGTTCGAGTCGGCCCCGGTCAGCTGCGGTCGCGAGTCACGCATGGGGCTGCCGCCTGCACCGCCTCTTACGGCTCGGTCCGCGATTAATGGTGGGCGTAGCTCCGTCTCGGGACAGCTGATCCGGGGTGTTGCGACAACCGTTGATCAGTCCGGGGTGTTGTGATGTGCGGTGCTCGGGGATATTCGCTGGTCGCTGCTTGCTGGTGGTGTTCATACTGCCGCAATGGATCCGGTGACTCTCGAGACCGACCGTCTAGTGCTTCGGGCCTTCACACCTGCCGACGTGGATGCGGTGTACGAAGCCTGCCAGGACGAGGACATTCAGTTCTACACGCCGGTGCCGGTGCCGTACCGGCGTGCGGACGCGGAGAAGCGCATCGGCGAGGAACTGCCCGCGGGCTGGGCCACGGACAAGAGCTACACCCTCGGCGCCTTCCGTAGGGACAGTGGCGCCCTGGTCGGCTCGTACTGCCTTTTCATCATCAGTCCGGGCGTCTACGAACTCGGTTACTGGGCGGTCAAGGAACAGCGCGGACGCGGGTACTCGGTGGAGGCCGCTCGGGCTCTGTGCGACTGGGGCTGGGCCGCCCTCGACGTCCACCGCATCGAGTGGTGGGCCATGGCCGGGAACACCGGCTCGCGTGCCGTCGCCGAGAAACTCGGCTTCACCGTCGAAGGGACACTGCGCAATCGCGGCATCGCCAACGATGGCAAGCCGCACGACTGGTGGGTGGGCGGACTGCTGAGGCCCTGATGCTCGGGCCGGTGCTACGCCGGCTGCGTTTGCTCTTCTACAGGGAAGTTCCCAGCTCGGACAGTTCCCGCAGAAGAGCCACACCATTGATCATCGGCGGGCAGCCGCGACGTGGCAGTCGCCGCACGGGTTCTTCGAGTGTGACCGAGAAGTGGGCACGTGCGGCCTTGACCCATCCTGCCTTCTGCGGCGTCTCGCGTGCACATCTCGGCGATTTGATCGAAGAGTTGGCCGATCTGTGGCTCGCCCGTTGCGAGTCGGAGCTTCGTGAGCGGCATGGTGCCGAGCGGCAGCGGGAGGCCGGTGCCGGCCCGAAGCACGACCTGGTCTTCACCGACCGCCTGCTCGTCACCCTGATCCACCTACGCACCGGGCTCCCGCAGGCCGCGCTCGCCGAGCTGTACGGCATCGCCCGCTCCACGATCTCCCGCGCCATCGGGGAGATCCGCCCGTTGCCGGCAGTGCGCGGCTTCGCAGTCCCCGACCACTCCGGCGTGCGACTTCGAACCCTGGCGGACGTGTTCACCTCCGCCGAGGCCGCGGGGATCCGGTTGCGGACCGATGGCGCCGACTACGCCGCGACCCACCACTCAACGGAGCCCGGTGTGTCGGTGATTGGCGAGCCGGCGGGCGGCGTCCGGCCCCAGCGCCACGGCCGGCCGCCCCGGTCGTCTGCATCGAAGCAGCGCAAGGACGGCTTCAACAACCCGCTGACATCCACCCACGCGGCTGATTGCAGATAATCGATCACGGCGGCAGGGGATGTGCAGGGGCTCGCCGGCATGGACGGGATCTCTGCCACGCCACATATATGGGGGATGAGTGGAATCGTTGGTTTTGTCGGCTTCTGACGTGCCGTGTGGGGATCGGTTCGAGTGGTTCTGCGAGACGGTGTCCAGCGGTCTGATGCCCGTCACACTCAGCACCAGGCACGCGGCCGACTTCCGTGCGAGTATCACGGACCTGGATCTCGGCGCAGTGCGCTTGTCGACCTTCGCCTTCTCGCCGGTGCTGTCACGCCGCAGCCTTGCCCACATCCGGCGGGGTGATCCCGAGCAGTTCCAAATGGCGCTGGTCACGCGAGGTGGCTTCAGGATTTCCCAGAAGGGCCGTGAGTCGGTGGTGGCGGGAGGCCTGGTGCTGACAGATACCTCACGTCCGATGGAGAACGAGGGACTCTGCACCGGCGGCCAGGTCGAGGCAGTCGTGCTGCAAATCCCTCGTCCGGCCCTGCCACTGCGCGCAGACAATGTGGATCGCCTCCTCGCGAAGGGCATCTGTGTGAGCGAAGGATCAGCAGCGATCCTCGCCGGCTTCATGAACACGCTGCTCGCCCATGGCCCCCGCTGTCGCCCCGAGGAACTGCGGGCAATGGGATCCCTAGCCCTCGACCTTGCCACCACGTGCCTGGCGCAGCAGCTCGACGCTCCTGGCGAGGCGCCGGCCGAGGCCCGCGCGCAGCAGATGCTGCACCGGATCACCCGCTTCATCGAGAACAACCTCGGCGACCCCGACCTGACCCCCCAAACGATCGCCGATCGGCACAGCGTCTCCCTTCGCAGTCTGTACGCCCTTTTCCGCGACCGGCCCGTAAGCGTGGCGGCATGCATCCGCCTGGGCCGACTCGAACGAGCTCACACTGACCTTGCCTGCCCGGAGTTGAGCACTCAGCCCGTCCAGGTGATCGCGTCCCGCTGGGGCTTCTCCAGCGCCACCGCGTTCAGCCGCGCGTTCCGCGAAGCATACGGAATCACCCCCACCGAACACCGCGCGACCGCCCTGCACAGCACCTAGCACGCAGTGCACAGAAACCCTGCACGCGACGCACACCGACGCACTCCACTCGGCGCTTAGATCATCAGTGCTGGAGACGGCGCGTCAACGTGCGCGGGGCACCAATGCGAACTGACGGAAGGTGCAGGACCGGGGCATGACTGCTCCCTGTGTCCGCCCTTTCGTTGACCTTGGAGTTCTTGAATGCACGACCTCCCGCAGCTTTCCAGCAAGGGCCATTCCAGCCCGCAGAGTCTGCGCTGCGCGGCGCTGCATCATCGACCCCGCTCAGCGACATGCCTTCGACGCGTGCATCAGTTTCACCACAGACCTTGGAGATCTCACATGCGAAAGCTCTCAGAGGGCGGTATGAGAGGTGGTAGGTGATTTGTCGTCACCTGATTGTGTGGGCCTGTGGCAGTCCAGCCGGTCGGAGGGCTCGGGCGTGCTGGGCTGAACACCGTGAGCGAGCGCAAGCCCTACAAGACCGACCTGTCCGACGAGCAGTGGGCGCTGGTTGAACCGGTGATCGCCGCGTGGAAGGCCGCACACCGCTCGGTCAGCGGCCATCAGGGCCGATACGAGATGCGGGAGATCGTCAACGCGCTCCTCTACCAGGGCCGCACCGGATGCCAGTGGGACCTGCTTCCGCACGACCTGCCGCCGCGCGGCGCGGTGATGTACTACTTCACCAAGTGGCGCGACGACGGCACCGACCAGACCCTCCACGACCTGCTGCGCTGGCAGGTGCGGGAGAAGGCGCGGCGGAAGGCGGACCCGAGCCTGGTGGTGCTCGACACCCAGAGCGTGCACGCGGCGGCCGGGGTGCCCGCACAGTCGACGGGGTGTGATGCGGCAAAAAAGTACCGGGCCGCAAGCGCGGCTTGGCCGTTGACGTGTTGGGCCTGGTGATCGCGGTGGTGGTGCTCGCCGCGTCCGTGCACGACAACGCCGCCGGTATCGCGCTGCTGGACAAGGTCGCCGCCGGCACCGACACCGTGCAGAAGGCGCTAGTCGACCAGGGCTTCAAGAACGCCGTCGTCGCGCACGGCCAGAGGGTGGGCATCGAGGTGGAGATCGTCGAGCGCAACCCAGGCCAGGCCGGGTTCGTGCCGATCCCTAACGGTGGATCGTGCAGCACGCCTACGGGATCTTGATGCTGCACCGCAGGCTGGTGCGCGACTACGAGCACCTGCCGCGCAGTTCAGAGTCGCGGGTGTACTGGGCGATGACCGCGGTGATACTGCGCCGGCTGACCGGGGCCACCGCTGCGGCCTGGCGCAGCGCATGACCGGCGGAGAGCTGACCCTCGGGGCGGTGCTGGTGCGGCTGGAGGAGCTGGAACGGGAGATCACCGCACAGGCCGAGGCGACGAGGGAGCAGATCGCGCAGCTGACCACACGGCTGGACGAGCTCGGCCGGGCCGCCGAGGAGGTCCGGATCACCCGCAAGACACTGCTGGAGCTGCCCGATCCGCAGCCGCCCGCGCCGCCGGCCCCGGAACTGCCGGACCATCCGGCCTACCAGCAGATCATGGCGGTGCTCGCCACGGCCGACGCGCCGCTGCGGCGCGGCAGGTATGCGAGGCGATGGACATGGAGATCGCGCCCAACAACATCAACAACACCCGCCTGAAGCTCAAACGGCTGACCGAGCGCGGCATCCTGATCGAGGCCGAGCAAGGCTTGTTCACCCACCCGCGGCCGTAGCCGCCCACGACGCTGCAGCCGGCGCACTTGGCGCTCCGGACTCATCGGGCAGTGGCTGCTCGGCCCAGATGACCTTGCCCTCGGGCGTGTAGCGGGTGCCCCAGCGGTCGGCGAACTGGGCCACCAGGAACAGGCCCCGCCCACCTTCGTCCGTACTGGCTGCGTAGCGCAGATGGGGAGAGGTGCTGCTGCCGTCGGACACCTCGCAGATCAGACAGCGGTCGAGCAGCAGCCGCACTCCGATCGGACCAGTGGCGTAGCGGATCGCATTGGTGACCAGCTCACTGAGGATCAGCTCGGTGATGAAGCCGGTCTCCTCCAGGTCCCATTCGGCGAGCTGACGGGCGACGACGTCACGCATATGTCCCACGGCCGCGGGGTCGCGCGGCACATCCCAGCGAGCCACCCGGTCCGCCGGCAGGACGCGGGTGCGGGCGACCAGCAGGGCGATGTCGTCGCTCGGCCGGGGGGACAGAAGGGCGTTCAGGGTCGCGGCGCAGATGCTCTCCGGCCCTCCTTTCACCCGGCTCAGGGTGCCGCGCAGGACATCGAGGCTGCTGCCGAGGTCCCGCTCGCGGTTGTACACGAGCCCGTTGGTGTAGAGGACGAGCTCACTGCCTTGTGGCAACTCCAGCTCGCTGGCCTCGAAGGGCAGACCGCCCAGGCCAAGCGGTGGACCGGCGGGCAGCTCCGGGAACTCGACATCTCCGTCGGCACGAACGATTGCGGGCGGGAGATGGCCGGCCCGGGCCATGGTGCAGCGTCGCTCGACCGGATCGTAGATGGCGTACAGGCAGGTGGCCCCGACGATTGTGTCGGCGCCTTCCGCTGGGTCCCCTCCCCGGTGGATGCGGTCGGCCAGCTCGTCCAGACGCGCGAGGAGTTCGTCGGGCGGCAGATCCAGGGAGGAGAGGTTGAGGACAGCCGTGCGCAGCTGGCCCATGGTCGCGGCGGCATGCAGCCCTTGGCCCACCACATCACCCACCACCAGCGCGACGCGCGCGCCCGTCAGGGGGATGACATCGAACCAGTCGCCACCGACCCCCGGCTGTGCCGGCAGATAGCGGTAGGCAACCTCGAGAGCATTCTGTTCGGGCAGGCCGCGCGGCAGCAGGCTGCGCTGCAAGGCCACGGCCACGCTGTGTTCCCGGGTGTATCGGCGGGCGTTGTCGATGCAGACCGCGGCGCGGGCGACCAGTTCCTCGGCCAGGGACAGATCGTCACCTTCGAAGGGCTCGGGCTTCTCCGAGCGCCAGAAGTTCGCCACTCCAAGGACAATGCCCCGGGCGGCCAGCGGGGCGGTGATGAGGGAGTGGATTCCGTAGTCGGTGATCCGCTTCGCGCGCTCGAGGTCCTGCACCTGCCACCCGGAGCCGTTGTGTAGATCGGGTTCGATGACCGCCAGTCCGGTGGTCAGGCTCCGCACTTGGGGCGTGGAGGAGACAAACCTGATCAGCTCGCCTGTGGGGTAGAGCGGATGATCGTCCCTGATACCCGCGCTGGCGGTACGGCGCAGCTCCTTTTCCATGCTCTCCGGCTCGTTGCCGCGCAGGACAGCCTCTGCCAGGTCGACGGTGACGAAGTCGGCGAACCGCGGGACCGATGCCTCGGCCAGCTCCTCGGCCGTTCGGGTTACGTCCAGCGTGGTGCCGATACTCACACCGGCGTCGTACAGCACCTTGAGCCGGTTCCTCGCGGTCTCCACCTTGGAGGACAGCGCTTGCAGCTCCGTCGAGTCCCGGAACGTCGCGACGCTGCCCGCGGGACCGTACTGGTCGGTGGGCCGCTGGTTGACTGCAAGCAGTCGGTCTCCCGTCAGGTGCACCTCGTCGGTCGCCTCCCGGCCCGACGCCAGGAGCGCGGCGGTCGCCGGGGCGAGCCCGAGCTCGCGGACATGCCGACCCCGGGCCTCCGGGGTGAGATCGAGCAGACGCTGCGCCTCATCATTGGCGAGCAGCAGTCGGCCGTTGTCGTCGACGATGAGGACGCCTTCCTTCACCGAGTGCAGCACGGCGTCATGATGGTCGTACATCCGCGTGATCTCATGGGGGCCCAGGCCATGGGTCTGACGCAACAGCCGCCTGCCGAGCAGTGCAGCTCCACCCGTGGTCAGGGCCACCGCGGCCGCAGCGGCGCCCAGCACGACCGGCAACTGCTCCATGACCATGGCGCTGACGTTCTCCAAAGTGACCCCGGCGGACACCAGACCCACGACGGAGTCACCGGGCCCTCTGACGGGAACCACGGCGCGAACGGAGGGCCCGAGAGTGCCCTCATAGGTCTCCTTGACGATACCGCCTGCCTGCGCGGGCGCGATGGTACCGACGAACCGTCCTCCGATGCGGTCCGGGACGGGGTGCGTGTAACGGATTCCGTCCCGTGTCATGACGACGACAAAGTCGACCCCGGTGCGCTCCCGGGCCGCTTCTGCCCGCGGCTGCAGCACAGCGGTGGGATCCGGGGACCCGAGAGCCTCCACGATCCCAGGGGAGTGGGCAAAGCTCTCCGCTACGGTGAGTGAGCGATTCGTGGCCTCCCGCAGGCTGTCGCGCTGAGTATCCAGTACGAGCACGACGACGGCAGCTGCGGCGAGCAGGAGCACGATGACGACCTGGAGCACGAACATCAGGCCGACGACGCTACGCACGCTCAGCAGCGAAAGTTTTCCGCTGCGCCGAACGCTGGACCTGCCAGAAGCCAGAAACCTCGACGAAGACCGGAGTCGGCGACGTAGTCCCGCCATGAGACCTTTGTACTCCGCTCACCCGGGCAGGGCGAAGCGATCTTCCGCCGGTCTCCGCCAGGGCTGTCCGTCGGCCCAGGCCATGCGGCCTCAGCTAGGACCGATGTCACGCAGGGGCTTGCCCTGCTCTGCCGACAGGTCGACCTCGTCGACCACTTCAGCTGCTGCTTCGTGCATGCGCAGGGCGAGCGCCGTTGGCCGACGGCGGTGCTGGTGCGGCTGGAGGAGCTGGAACGGGAGATCACCGCACAGGCCGAGGCGACGAGGGAGCAGATCGCGCAGCTGACCACACGGCTGGACGAGCTCGGCCGGGCCGCCGAGGAGGTCCGGATCACCCGCAAGACACTGCTGGAGCTGCCCGATCCGCAGCCGCCCGCGCCGCCGGCCCCGGAACTGCCGGACCATCCGGCCTACCAGCAGATCATGGCGGTGCTCGCCACGGCCGACGCGCCGCTGCGGCGCGGCAGGTATGCGAGGCGATGGACATGGAGATCGCGCCCAACAACATCAACAACACCCGCCTGAAGCTCAAACGGCTGACCGAGCGCGGCATCCTGATCGAGGCCGAGCAAGGCTTGTTCACCCACCCGCGGCCGTAGCCGCCCACGACGCTGCAGCCGGCGCACTTGCCCGTCCCGAAAGAGCGAAACGGATATCAGGTCACGTACCGCCCTCTCACAACGTGCCAGCAAGGCGCGTCCCTTCCTGCGTGGTTTGCGTCGCACGGTAGCGGCAACTGCGGCCCTTGCGGCCGCCTTGCTGATGGGTTCTCAGCCTGCCTTCGCTTCGGATTACTGGCAGGAGATCAAGCCCAACTCCAACTGGCATTGCGGCACCACGACTCAGCTGTACAAGGCTCCCGCGGGCGTCGTCGCCCAAACCTGCATCATCGCTTCCTCCAGCGGCTACGCGCAGGCCGTCTCGGTAATCTCGAACAACTCCAGCAGGGCGGTCGACTTCAGTTCATTCATTCAATCCAATCAGCTCCATTACGAGAACGCCCATCACTGCAAGCTCAGCACCCTCAACCCGGTTTCCAGAGGGGCTGCCTGGGTCCGAGCATCTACGTGGGTTGCAAGCCGTTCACCATCACCGCTCACAGCACGTGGAGCGTCGACGGGTGGGGCTCTTCGGTCACGTCCCGCACGTACACCCACAGCTGTTAGCCACGAATGGCGCGGCAGCATTGCGCCACCCCGGGGATGCTCGGGGTGGCGGCCGGCCGATTGCACGGTGTGCAGGGTTGCACCCTGCAGTGTCCGCGGATCCGCTCCACCGCCGCCATCAGCGGTCCCATCGCAACTCGCGTCCCGCGCCGGCTGCCGCGTCCAGGGCGCGCTCGTGCGCCGCTCCGCCTTGCGGACCATGACCACGAACTCGACTGCTCCCTGGTCCGTGGTCCCTGGTCCGTCAGTGCCGGTGCCGTTCATGGACCGTCTTCCACGGTCAGAACCGTTCCGGCAGGTCACGCCACTGCACGCCCGTCTGCACCCGGTGCAGAATCCCGCCGATCATCTGCCGGTGATCCCACCACCTGCCACAACGCCTGTTGCTGACCGGCAGGAACGGCCGCAGCCGTTCCCACTCTGCATCACTCACTCGGATCACCCCGCCCCATGTCCACATCACCGAACCGGACCGGCAGCAGTCACGTGATCGGCCGGACAAGTACTGGTGCAGCCGCCGAACTCCCCCCGTGCTCCTGCCTCTACGCTTGGGCCCGCCGGTTGATGGATGGCGAACAGCGATGTAACGGAGCGTGCGGTGCCCACGGGGGAAGCGAATGGCGGAGAGCTGATAGGCAAGGTGCTCGGGGGGCGTTACCGAGTGACCTCCGTGATCGGGCGCGGCGGCATGGGCGTGGTCGCCCGGGCGGTGGACGAACTGCTGAACCGAGAGGTCGCCGTCAAGGTCCTGCGAGCCTTCACCGACGCCTCCGCGGCCGAACTGGCCGATCTGCGGACCCGGATGCAGCGGGAGGCGCAGGCCGCCGCCCGTATACGGCACAGCGGCGTGGTCACCGTGCACGACGTGACCGAGGAGCAGGGCCTGCCGGTCATCGTCATGGAACTCGTCGAAGGGTCCTCGCTCGAAGACCTGCTGACGGAGCGCGGCACTCTGGAGCCGCGCGAAGCCGCGGCGATCGGCGCCAGGCTGATGGACGCGCTCGATGCCGCACACCGGGTCGGCGTACTGCATCGGGACGTCAAGCCCGCGAACGTGCTGCTGGAGCACGGCGGGAGGGTCGTTCTCACCGATTTCGGCATCGCCACCATGGAATCCTCCGGCGACGACGCCATGGCGAAGCTGACCCGCAGCGGTGACATCATCGGTTCTCTCGACTACCTGCCGCCGGAGCGCGCGCAGGGCCGGAGCCCGGTCCCGCGTCGGACATCTGGTCGCTCGGCATGACGCTGTACGCGGCCGTGGAGGGCGCTTCGCCGTTCCGCCGTACGTCCGCCTGGTCCACCCTGGCCGCGATCGTCACCGATCCCCTGCCGGAGCCCCGCCGGGCGGGACCGCTCACGCCGGTGCTGCAGGCGTTGATGGCGAAGGAACCGGAGGACCGGCCCACCGCGGACCAGGCGCGCGGCATGCTGGAGCGCGTCGCCTCGGGCGGGACGGTCCACCTCGCGTCCGCTGCCCCGGCTTCCGCTCCCACTCCCCCGCCGGATCCGGGCGCTGCGGCCACCGGTGCACCGGCCCCCGGGTTCGGCCCCCCGCTGTTCCCCCAGCCCACGCCGCAGCCCCAGCCTCCGCATGCCGGCTACCCGCAGCCCCAGCTGCCGTCGACGCTTCCACAGCCCGGCGCGCCGGTCGCGGGCCCGGCCGGAGTCCCCGCTCCCGAGACGAGCCGCTCCGCAGCCCGTCGCGCACGGCGGCGCAACCGCACGCCCCTCTTCGCATCGGCAGCCGCCGTTCTGCTCCTCGCCGCGGGCGGTGGCATCACGTACGCCCTGACGTCCCAGCAGGGCGGCACGACCGACGACGGCGCGCGGGCGACACCGCCCGGCGTCAGCTCCCCGACGGGCAACCACCAGCCGACCGGGGGCAGCATCCCGTCGTCCACCGGTTCTCCCGGCGTGTCCTCGCAGCCGTCGGCCTCGGAGGAGACGGGTCCCACGACGAACCCCGGCGTCGAAGGCGACAAGCCGGCCGAGAGCCCGTCGGCCTCCCCGGAGACCAAGCCCAGCTCGACGGTGAAGGAGCCCACCCCGGTGTCGACGGCGTGCACCGGCTGGGCCCACGAGAACCGCAGCAACGGCTACGGCTACCTGACCGGCGACTACCACCTCTTCACCGGGCCGTACCGGGAATGCCAGTACGTGAGCATGGTCAAGTCCGGTGCGAAGATCTTCTACCACTGCTACGTCACCAACGCCCACGGCAACAAGTGGATCTACGCCCGTGTCGAGGGCACGACCACCGAAGGCTGGATGTCCAGCAACCACCTCACGCGGGAAAGCGGCACACTGGTCCGCTGCTAGGGCCTGGTGCGATGGCGCACCAGGACCGGTGCGCCGTGGCAGGATCTCCCTGAGCGCTACGGACCGTGGGATCGGGCCGGCGAGACCTGTTCTGGCGATGGCAGTGCAACGGCACCTGGAATCGGATCTTCGAGCAGCTGCAGGCCGAAGCCGCGACCGCGCACGAAACCGGAGAAAGGTCCGCGCGGGGGCGTACGGCTCCCGCGCCTACCTGCGCAGACGAGGCGTGCGGTGCGCCATCCTTGAGAGGGCCGACCAGGTTCGCAACCGCAAGAAGCCGTTGAGTGCGGGATCAACCGTCTGAGGCGCCGCCGCGCGGTCGCCACGAGGCACGACAAGCTCGCCGTCCGGTATCACGCGACCGTGCTGATCGCAGCCGTCGACGAGTGACTGTGACCATCAGGGCCACGACAGTCCCTACTGGTTGGCGGGCCGTGGTTCACCGGAGTATTGGTCCAAGCCCGCCATCCAGCGACGTTGCTGCTCGAGCCAGTGCACGTAGCGCGGTGAGGCGTCGCGGAGATCGATGCTGAGTGGGTAAGGGTCGAACTCGTCCAGGAGCAGCTTGCGGAGGAATTCGACCATGCCACAGGAGAACAGGGTGAAGTCGTCGCGGGTGTGGCGGCCGCAGACCAGGATCGGCCACTGGTCAGGGTCGGGGTCGGTGGTCAGCCAGCAGAGGATGTCTGCGCCAGAGGTGACACCCCAGGCGAGGATGTGGTCCGGGTCGATGTCGAGGCCTTCCTGGCCGTCCAGCATCTCCCAGGTGTAGCGAGCGTTCTCCGTCTCCTCCTCGAAGGTCCCCGGATCCCACTGGATGTACTCCTTCGGCAGGGGCATGAGGATGCCTACTTCCGCGAACGAGCCGGCGCCCCACACGGACATGAAGGCCATGTAGTCCCGCGGGAGCCGCGTGCCCCACCGCGCTTCCGCGGCCGCCCAGTCGACCTCCTCGTCAGTGCCGAGACAAGTTTCAGCCATGGCAGTCCCGACGTACCTGCGGATCCGTACCGCACTGGAGCAGCGGATCCGTTCTGGCGAACTACCTCCTGGTAGTCGGCTCCCGACTGAGGCAGAGCTCCAGGAGCAGTACTCGATCGGTCGCGCGACCGCTCAGCGAGTGCTGACAGAGCTGGCTCAGGCCGGCTTGGTGGAGCGCCACCGACGGCGGGGCACTTTCGTCACGGAGGGGGCGCGGCAGGAGAACCTGCTGCGCTTCGTCAACACAGCACTGCGAGGGCCGAAGATCGCCGGGCGGCATGCCGTGGAGTCCGTCTCGGTGGTTCAGGCCCGTGATGCCGGGGTGGAGATGCCTGGTGTGGCCGATGACACGCCCGTCCATCAACTGCGACGACTGAAGTACGACGTCGACGACAACGTGATCGCCGTCGAACTCTCCGCCATTCCGTTCGCGTTGGCACCGCGGCTGCAGGAGGAGGATCTCAACCACCTGACAACGCACGACTACTTCGCCCGAGTTGGCATCCCAGCAGCCAAAGCTCGCATCTACATCGACCCGATCACGCTCGACGCTGCGACCGCAGACCGCCTGGGCGTGTCAGAGGGTCAGGCGGTCATCCGGCTGCGCCGGTTGACCTGGCTGAGCGACGGCAAGCTCGCCGAGGCACGGTGGGACATCACTCGCCCTGACCTCGTCGAGTTCTTCCTCGAGCAGACCATTCATCTACCGGCGGACTCCTGATCCGACAGCTACCGCCGGTTTGACCTGACCGACGGCTGGTTCGCGGCGCGCGGTAGCACACCCATCCACCCGCGTCGGTCGAACTCCTCATCACACGCAGCTTCGTCCGACGAGGGCTTCCAGCCTTCGCCGCTCCTGGGCGGGCCGGCGCTCGATACTGCCGCGCCGCCCCGGCCGGTGGTGTCCCCTGTTTCCAGGTGCTGTCCCCCAACGTCTTCACCACGGACTTCCCCGTACGGACACGCCTGGCCTTCCCCAGCCGACCCGGCTGCGCGGCGCCGTCGATCCCTCGCGCATGCCTTCGTCCGCCAGGCAACCGACGCGCAGCAATGTATTCACGCGCACATCACCACGTGCGACGCAGGCAACGCCATCCCCCAGCAAGAAGATCAGATCCTCCGCACCCGAAAGGGCCCCTGAGATGACGCATCCCCCGAGCAGTCGTCCAGTCGCCGGCGGCTCCATGAATCGATTGTTCCGGGCGCTCAGCGTCCTGGAGCGGGCCGGAAACAAACTTCCCCATCCATTTTGGCTGTTCGCAGTCCTGGCAGCCCTGCTTGCTGTGACGAGTGCCGTCCTTGCCGGCGCAGACGTAACCGTCACGCTTCCCTCGTCCGGAGAATCCGTCGAGGTGAAGAATCTGCTCTCCATCGAGGGAGCCACATTCGCTGCCGAGTCCGCGCTGGAAAACTTCGCCGGGTTCCCACCCATGGCCGTCGTCGTAGTGGTCCTCCTCGGCGTCAGCATCACCGAAAAGAGCGGCCTTCTCACTGCCCTCCTGCGCGTGACGATCGGCCGCCTGCCGAGTCGCTGGCTCACCTTCTCCGTCGCTTTCAGCTCCATGATCGCGCACGTCATGAGCGACTCGGCCTACATCGTGATGATTCCGTTGGGTGCCCTTGCCTTCCGTACCGTGGGCAGAAGCCCGTTGCTGGGATTGATGGTTGCCTATGCATCGACGGCCATCGGTTTCAACGCCAGCCCGCTCGTCACGCCGGCTGACGCGATCCGGTCCTCGCTCGCGGCCGCGGCCGCGCACACCGTCGACCCGGGCTACGTCATCACTCCGGTAGCCACATACTTCTTCACCGCGGCCTCGTCGGTTTTCCTGGCCGGCGTCATCGCTCTCCTGGTCGACCTGGTCCTGGCCAAGAGGCCGGAGTTCACCCCGACTTCCGAGGACAACGCGGCGGCCGACAAGCTCTTCAACGCCAATCATGCTGACGCTACCGAAGACAGCGAATCAGCCGGCCTCCGGTACGCGATGGAGCTGACGGGCACGGAGAAGCGTGCCCTGGGACTGTCCGCCGCCGTACTCGTCCTCTATGTCCTGGGAGTATGCGCGCTCCTCCTGCCAGGATCTCCCTTCCGCGGCGAGAACGGCAGCATCGTCCAGTCCGTGGTCGTCGTGAACATCGCGGTGTTCATCTCGCTGCTGTTCGGGCTCCTCGGCATCGTGTACGGCAGGAAGGCGGGCACGATCCCCTCACTGTCCGCGGTACCGTCCGCCATGGCTGATGGAATCAGATCCATCGCCCCGGTGATCGTCCTCTTCTTCGCGGTCGCGCAGTTCCTCGCCTACTTCACCATCGGCTCAGTGATCACCGTCGAGGGCGCCGAGTTCTTGAAGTCCCTGGACGCGCCCCACCTCGTCATTCTGCTCGTCATCATCGTGGCCATCAGCGGCCTCAACACCATCATCAGCAGCGGGTCAGCGATGTGGTCCATTCTCGCGCCCGTGGTGGTCCCGTTGATGATGTACATCGGACTCGCCCCCGAGGCAGCCATGGTCTCCTTCATGATCGGTGACTCGGTCACCAATACCACTCCGATGAACGCCTATTTCATCCTCGCTCTCGGCTTTGTCCAGCAATTCCGGAAGGGGGCAGGAATCGGCACCCTGCTGTCGTTCACCGTTCCCGTTTCGATCACCGTGCTCGTCTCCTGGGCCACTTTCTTCGCGCTCTGGTACGCCCTCGGAATCCCGCTCGGGCCAGGGGTGCCCGTCAGGTAGAGCACCTTCCGGCTCGGCGGTTCCCTACTGACAACCGGAGCCTGACGATCGCCAGGAGATTTCCTCAGAGGCGGAATCCCCGTGCCTCACGAACTCGACACATTCGACTTTTCCACCCGTAAACAACAGAACGGAAGTTCCTCGATGGGAAGCATCGCCATCATCGGCGCGGGCAATGTCGGTCAGGCCATCGCCGGCCACATGGCTCTCCAGGGCCACGACGTACGGCTCTTCGACAGGTGGGGTCACGACCTTGAGCCGATCAAGGCCAACGACGGCGGGATCGATCTGGTCGGCGAGGTGGACGGGCACGGTAAGCCCTCGATCCTGACCACCGACCTCGCCGAAGCCGTTCAGGGTGCGCAGGTCGTCATCGTCGCCACTCCGGCTTTCGCCCACGCGTACATGTCGAAGGAACTCGCGGCGCTACTCGAACCCACCCAGCTCCTCCTGTTCCAGCCGAGCGTGCTCGGCAGCGGCGTCGAACTCGCCCGGATGTTCGCGATCGCCCGGCCGGACACCCTGCCTCATCGCCGAAACGTCCACCAGCTTGTACACCTGCCGTCTCCGCAGGCCCGCGAACGTCTTCATCGGGGCGATCAAGCAGGCAGTTCCACTGGCCGCCGTGCCCAGTGCAGACACGACCCGAGCTCTCACCGTGCTGCGTGCGTACTTCGGACAGCGATACGTCTCCGGCGGTGACGCACTCGCTGTCGGGCTCAGCAACTCCAACCCCATCTACCACGTCCCGCCAGCGGTCCTGAACTTCAAAACGGTCGAGGACGCCGACCGGCACCCGCAGCACACCCTGGTGACACCACGCATCGCCCAGGTCGTCGACGCGCTCGACCGGGAACGCCTCGCTCTGGCGGACGCGCTCGGGGTGAAGGTGCCCAGCTTCTGGGACTTCCTCGACACCGCCTACGGCGTGTCCGACGGCAGCGTCGTCGAACGAATCACGCAGGGCTACGGTCGCCAGGCATTCCCGGAACCGGACTCGATCGAGCACCGGTACTTCACCGAGGACATCCCGTTCGGGCTGGTCATCTGGAGTTCGCTGGCCGCCCGGATCGGCCTCTCCATGCCTTTGGTCGACTCCTTCATCGCCCTGGGCAACACCCTCTGCGGCCAGGACTTCATCGCCGGCGGCCGAACGGCGGAGGCTCTGGGGCTTCACGGTTCCGACGTCGCCGGCATCCGAGCGGCCTTCATCGACGGATCGGTGTGACCGTGCGGGAGCGCGCCCGCCTCCGTCACCGGATACAAAGAGGTCGGCACCGGCGCGCTCCCGCGGCACCCTCGTCCACGCGTGCGCCAAGAGGAGGCGATGAATGATCGTCTCCGGTGGGCCGATGCCGGCGAGCGCGTCCACGGCCGCCGGGACGTGATCAATGCGGTCCGTCAGTTGAGAAGGCAGCAGCTGCATCGAATTGCGAGCCTGCTTCTTCGTCGAGCCGGTCGACGAGGAGCATCGCGGCATCGTCCACCAGGCAGCCCTGGGTCGTGTGGCGGATCAATGCCTGGTGCAGCTGTTCCAGGAGCTCCGGCGGGGTGCGGGAGTGCACCGCTTCCATGGCCTGGGGCAGGGCGAAGAAGTCGTTCTCGCGATTGCGGGCTTCGATCACGCCGTCGGTGTGCAGCAGCAGACGGTCGCCAGGTGCGAAGGGATAGCTCTCCGGCTCAGCGGGCGGACCAGTGATGAAGTCTTCCAGGCCGAGCGGTGGTAGCGGTGCGGTGGGCATCAGGGCCTGGACCTTGCCTTGGCGCAACAACAGTGGCGGCGGGTGGCCACGGTTGACCACCTGGACGACAAATGTGTCGGGTACCTGAGCCACGAGTGCAGTGACGAAGTCCTCCGCCTGGTCTCCCCCGTCGTCCGGGTCGACCGCACCCGGCACGGCGCACTCCCGCCTCAGCGCAGCCGCGCAGTGATTCATCACCTCCACCAGGTCGTCCTCGTAGTGCACGGCCTCCCGGAACGCGCCCAGCACGGCCGCAGCCAAGCGCACGGCAGGAAGCCCCTTGCCGCGCACATCCCCCATGATCATTCGGACCCCGTACCGTGTTTCCAATACTTCGTACAGGTCACCGCCGATCTGCGCTTCCGTCTCGGCCGCGAGGTACATGCCGGCGACCCGCACCGGGCCCAGCTGGGCGGGTACAGGTCGCAGGAGGACCTGTTGGGCTGCCACGGCAACCCGGCGAAGCTGGTCGAGCTCGCTCTGCCTGCGCGTACGCACCGCTTTACTCATGGTGACACTGGCTACCGACACCAAGAGAGCGGCCAGGAGGTTGCTGTAGACCTGACCACCCCAGCTCTGGTGCAGGGTGGCCGTGATCACGGTGACAGTCACAGCCCCAGTCGCTGCCGTAAGGGTGCCTTTCGGGCCCATCGTCAGCGCAGCCAAGGCCGGCATGGCGGCGAGGATCGGGCCGGTATACAAAAAGTGTGCGGGCGAGAGCTCTATCCCCAGCGCGATCAGTACGATCACGAACGGCACACACTGCGCGAGTCTCATGAGGACCCGGCTATGACCGCCCGCTATTGGTGGGCCGGATGAGCGGAAGAACGACCGCATGTGTACAGCCTGCCTCGCTGAAGTTGAGTGTTCCACTCAACGCTTATGGAGCCCCTCCCAGGGCACCGGTGGCCCGTGGCCGACAGACTCGCGCGCTACTGCGACAATTCTCGCCCTCGCCCGCCCACGCCTCGACGTCCTGAGGGCCCCCATACGCGATCAGCGAACCTTCCGGGCCCAGCCTCCGCAGCGTGCTCTCGCCATGGGCTGAGCCTGTTGCGCTGTGACGATGCCTGCTGCCTGCTGCTGTACGTCTCAGCCTCTGATGAGAGGCTCGTAGGGGTGACCCTCCGGCGTGAAGATGAGAACGAAGGCCTCTCCCACCCGAACGGCTACCTCCCGCAAGCGGGCCAGGACCTCTGCCTCGTCCGGAAGGTCGAGGCCAAGGGCTGCGGCGGCACGGTCTCTCCGGGCCACGAGATCCGGCATGTCCTGCAGGTACTCGGCCGAAAGCCTGCGACTTTCCTCGTCCGTAAACGCTTGGCAGTCGCGCCACCACGGGACGACCAGCAGCAGCCGCAGGAGCTCGGGCAGGCCGATCGCGACCAGAGCCGAACCTCCTTCGGAGTCGGCATAGAGGATCGGACGTTCCTCGCCGCCTTCACCGCAGAAGAAGTACGTGCCCCCGGCACCGTCGCCGGCGAACCCCTCGAGCGCGGCGCCCGAGGCGAGGTGGACTTCCTCGACATGGTCGCCTCGGTCCAGGTCGAAGTCACCCGGCCACGCGAGACAGCGGGCAGCTTCGTCCTGTTCGCGGACGGCAGCGATCAACGATTTCATGAGCCGCAGCCTATGGCTCGCTGGTTGACAAGCATCATGGGGAATCAGTCACAGCGTATGAATGAGCGTTCTTGCCGGCCCGTCCGGCCAACTACGTGCTCATTCACGGCTGGTCCTCGGCGGGCTCGCGCTGGAATGGCTCGGGCTCGCCCCGGCGGGGTTCGCGCCCGTGGTCGCCGACGGCACCCTCCTGGTCCCGCTGTGACATCGGGGCACCGCGCGCCGCCCTGCCGCGTCCGCCCCGGTGGTGCCGGAACCGTCGCCGGAGCGCCGGGCCCGGACACGTTCACGGCGTGAGCCGTCCAGGCACACTGCCGCCGCAGGGCGCGGTCAGTGGTCGGGGCTACTGTGCTGCCGCATGAAGATCGAATCCCTTTTCGAGGAACTGGACAGCGACGACGCCGCGCGCGTAGAGGCCGCCGCCGCACGGCTGGCGGAGCAGGCCGACAGTGTGGTGCCGATGCTGCTGCGCGGCGTGGCCGGCGTGCAGCGGACCACTGAACTGGAGCCGGTCATGCGGGTGTTGAGGCACATCGGGCCGCCGGCCTTCGACGCCATTCTGGCGGCCTGGCAGCGCAAGGAGGTGACGGACTGGCAGGCGGGCCGGTTCCTCGGGGTGTTCGACGAGCGCTCCGCCGACCAGTACGCGGCCCTGGCGGCAGATCCCAACTACGGGAAGTCGGGCAACGGCTTCCGGGGGCTCGTCAGGCTGCGGGTGGACTCCGAAGCCGCGCTGCGGGCCCTGGTGGACACCTACGCCCGCGGCCGCCTCGTCCCGTACAAGGCCGCCGACTACGCCCGCCTGCTGCACGACTCCTTCCGGCCGCGGCTGCGCTCCCTGCGCCGCGACCCGGCCGCGTCCCCGAGGATCCGGCGGGGCGCGATGGCGGCGCTGGTGGCGGGCGGCGGCGCCGACGCGCTCGACGACCGCGACCGGGCGGCGGTCGAGCGGCTGATACGGGTGAAGATCCCGCACGAGATCCCGAGGCTTCCGTCGTCGACCCTCAGCGGCTGGTGGATGGCCGTGCCCGGGGCGTCGTACGAGGGCGTCTTCGAGGCCCTCGGCCTGCATGACCGGCGGCCCGTCACCGTCGCCGCCGGCGTCCAGGCGGCGGAGAGCCAGGAGATCCGGGTACCCGGGCCGGACGGCGCCGACCGCACCGTGGGACGGGCCTTCGTCACCCCCGAACTGGACGGCTGGCGCCTCGTCTTCGGTCCCTTCGACCTGCTGGTCGGCGACCCCTGGGACGGCATGATCGAGACGGTCGAGAGGGTCAGCGTCCACTGCGGCCAGGCCCAGTTCTTCTTCCTGGACGACGCCGGCGGCTCCGACGTGTGGATCGTCGCCGAGAACGGCCGGGTGATCCGTCAGTACGCAGCCGAGAGCGACCCCGAGTGGGAGGGCGACCCGCTGCCGTGGGAGACCCTCGCGGTCGACGACCCGGACTTCGACCCGGAGTACGACGAGGCCCCGCCCAACGCGGGCACCACGGGCGCCCGGTCTGCCTGCGCCTACCTCTCGGTCGACCCGGGCGAGGTCGGCCCGGACACGGAGGTGCGCGGCCACGGGTGGCTGGCCCTCACCGCACCGGGCGTCGGCCACGGCGCGTTCCCAGGGACGCTCCGCATCTGAGGCGCACCGCCGGCCGCCCTGGCCCACGGCCCCGGCCGTCGTCCCGCCTCGGCGCCCTGCGGAGCTCGCCCGCCGGGGGCGCCGCGAAACCACAACGGACCGAACACCGACGCAAGCCGAGACCGGAGAGCCACAACAGTGTGGCTGAGCACTGCAGTTGTCACACTTCGCCGGGTGCGGTGTGAAGTCGGCTGCTGCGCTGTCGACCGGCCCGCTTGCCGGGCGGGATCATCCGCCGAGCGTGGTGGGGCCGAGGCCGGACGACAGTTGGCGCACAGCCACGGCCACGGCCTCCTGCGCTGTGGCGAATTGGCCGAGGTCCTGGCTGATGATGCCCCGGCCCACTCCGTACGTGCCGTCGCTGTTCGCGCTCAGGCATGGTCCGACGACGGTCAGGTCCGGGCGGGTGGTGGTCGAGAAGCGCAGTGCCCAGTGGCTCGTGAACGGGTAGAGGGCGCGCAGCGCCGGCTCGGCGTGCGCCGCCTCGATCAGGTTCTGGTACGTCTCCTGCCAGGCGTACTCCAGATCGGCCGCCTCCTGGCGCATGCCCTGCCACTCGGATTCCGTCAGGCGCGCGGGATCGTTGTCGGGCACTTCGAACCTGCCGGTCAGGTGCACGAAGGGCGCTGCCTGTCGGATGTCGTTCAGGGGCGCCCCCTCGTGCCACGCTCGGGCGGCCCTGGCGACCTGCGCCAGGTCGTCCGTCCTGCCGTCGATGAGGGGCATGCCCTGGAAGGGTTCCTCACCCCGGATCGACCACCGCCGTTCGTACGACCAGGCGCTGATCTGAAGAGGTTTGCGGTGCGGCAGAGTGCTTGCGACGGTCGCATGGCGCAGCGGGTCGGAGATCGAGGCCGTGACGGGCTCGCCGCCCAGGCAGCCCTCCGCCTCGGCCCGCAGTGCTGTGGCGAGACTGCCGCATCCCGCGACGTCGGGATACAGGGCGGCGGGATCAGGTGGGGTGGGCACGGCTCCTGATTCTGCCCGAGCCGCTGGTCGCCGGGGCAGGCGGCGTCAGCTCAGCACGGGGTTGCCCCGGAGGTTCGCATCCCCGCACGGCCAGGGCCCTTCGGCAAGGCGGCCCAGCGGGCTGCGGAAGGCGAGCACCTCGCTGTCCAAGGACACGACGACGCGGCCGTCATCCAGCAACAGCGCACGGCCGATGACCTTCCGGTCGTCGTCCATCGCGAACAATTCGTGCGCGGCCAGGTCCGCGTCGATGGCGAGGAGCTTGCCATCGCGCCAGAACACTGTGGTGCCCTCGTGGTCCATGGCGGGAAACGAGGTGTAGTAGCCCGTCAGCGAAGGTCCGTCCTTCAGGGTGTTGTTCGATGCGAGTCGTCGGAACCGCGACTTGGACGGCAGGACGTTCTCGAGCTCGGGGCCGCAGATGATGCCCTTGTCGTTGACGAGCAACGCTCCGTGGCTGGCCCACCGAGCTGTTTCTCCACCATCTCGGCCATAGCGGCCTGTCGTGAACGCCCCGTACCCCTGGGAGCCGATCAAGAACTCGCCAGGGCCGGCTATCGCCTTCCGGCCCATGGGAACGGGAGAGGTGGCCGACACGATCTCGCCGCTGTCCAGGTCGAGGAAGTATGTTCTCCCGATCCCACCACGTGTGTCGGTGAAGCCGGCCGCGACCCGGTCGCCCGACACGAGCAGTGGCTCACAGTGGTCGACATCGACTTCCTCCGGCACCCAAGGGCGACGCGGGCGCATCGCCCACCCCGTGTCCACCCCCATCTCCAGCACACCCGGATGGGAGACCGCACCGAGCTCGATCGGCGTCGACCACAGGCACACTCCCTCCCACGTGTACCGGGCCACACGAGGTCGCGGCACGGAGCCCTGCTCGCTTCGCTCCCGCTGGAGCAGGCGGGAGGCGCCGGCCCAGGCGATACAGAACCCGTCGTCGAGCAGGACGAACGCGCCGACCTCCTCACCGGGGCCGCACTCCGGGCGGATGGTAGGGCCAGTGGAACCGTCCGGCAGGACGCCCTCCAAGAGCCGGCCGTCCTGATCCGAGTACGCGACCCAGAGCACGCCGTCCGGGGACAGACGCGATCGCGGCCTGCCCGTTCCGTCGTACGTCCGCCGCCATGCCACCGCGCCCGACAGGTCGACCAGCGTCACGACCGTCTCCCGAGGATGCGCCCCGTGGCTGGTCACGTACAGCGGACCCGACGGATCGGACGCGGCCACGGACCAGACCTGGCCCGGCATGGTGATACGCGAGGAGAGAGTCATGCGTCCGCATCCTGCCGCATGCCACCACCCCTGTCAGCGAAGCGATCAACGGCCAAGGGAAGCCCCTGTGCGGGCCATTCAGAGCGCTCAGCCGGGGCAAGTGCCGAGCAGCTTCAGTGATAGCGCCGGTCCACTGGACCGCGAGCCGGCCGACTGAAGAGCTGAGTGACAGGGGGCGGGCGAGCACTGGGCGTGCCGCACCGGACGGTATGCGTTCGATTCCTGTTCGAGTACGGTAGAAAGGTGGAGGTGTCGCCATGGACGAGCAGCATGATCAGGCCGTGGGCGCCGGTTCGCCGATCCTTCACCTGCGCTGCCCGCGCGATGTCGATCCCAAGCTGTACCACCTGCTGCTCGGCCTGGTGGCGGATGTCACGCCGGTGGTGCAGGCCCTGCCGCCGTCTGCTGCCGTCGCGGACGTCTCCGGCAGCGTCCGGCACTTCGGCCGCGATCCGGCCGGGCTGGCCCGAATGATCCGGGCGCGGGCCCTGGCCCTGTACGGCTTGCCCGTGGCGATCGGAGTGGGGCCCAACTGGACGGTGGCCGCGATGGCTTCCCGGGAGCCGGGGCAGGACGGCGTGCGCGTGGTCGGCTCCAGCCCGGAGGCGGTGGCGGCGTTTCTTCACCCGCGGCCGGTCGGCGAGCTCCACGGCATCGGCAGCGCCCAGGAGCGGACGCTGATGACGTACGGGGTGCACACGATCGGCCTGCTGGCGGAGCTTCCGGAGGCGACGGTGCAGCGGGTGCTGGGCGGGAAGGCGGGGCGGCTGCTGCACGAGCGGGCCCGCGGTATCGACCGGCGCCGGGTGGTGCCGGCCGAGCTGCCGCACAGCGCGGCCGCGCAGCGCAGCTTCCCGACCGACACCCTGGCGCCGGAGCTGGTGCGGTCCGCGCTGCTGTCGCTGGCGGTCGAGCTCGGCGAGCGGCTGCGCGGTCGCCGGCAGGCGGCGAAGGCCGTCACGCTGACGGTGACCTTCGCCGACCGCACCCAGCTGCACCGCAGCCACCAGCTGCCCGGCGGCCCGTCCGCGCACACCGACGATCTGCGCGACGCCGCGTACGCAAGCTACCGTGCCCTGGGGCTGCAGCGGGCCCGGGTGCGGGCGGTCGCCCTGCGCTGCGAGGAGCTGGTCGACGCGGCCGCGGTCGCCGAGCAGCTCTCCTTCGACCCGGCCCGGGAGCACCGGCTGCGCGCCGAGCGGGCCATCGACGCTGTCAACGCCCGTTTCGGCTCCGGCACCGTAGGCCCTGCGGCGGGCCATCCGCAGGCCGGCTGAACGCCTGCGTCGGGTTCAGATCTTGGGCAGCCCGGAGCCCTTGCGGCCGTCGGAGAAAGCCTCGCGGGAGTGAAGGTGAGCGGTTCGGCGCTGATCGGTGAAGTGACCGGGTCCGCCCGACCTGATCGGGGTGTACGCCCACTGCTCGCTCGGCAACGAAGCCCCGGGCAGAGCCTGGGGCTTCGTTGCCATCGAGACCTGTTGAAGCCGGGCGCCCCCCCGGCTCGGTCCGATGCGGCTGTCAGCCACCGACGGAAAGGGCCTGCACGGAGCTGAGGGCCGCGAAGGGGGAATCGTCTGCGCCACCGAGGGCGTACACACAGGTGTGCTTCGGGCCTCGGACGTTCTCGGGGCACGGCGCGGTCGCGGCGGCCAGCTCGAAGCGGGCGGTGGCCAGGTCGGGTAGGGGGTTCCAGGCGTTCGTGGCCGGACTGAAGACCTCCGCCGTGTTCGTGGCCAACTCCGTGAAGTCCGTGAAGCCAGCGATGGCGTACGCGCAGGTCGGCTTCACGTTCCTGTCCCCGTTGGGGCAGGGTGCGGAGGCCGCGGCCAGAGCGACGCGCGTGGTGCCCAGTGAGGCCACGGCCCGCCAGGTGTTCGTGACGGGGCTGTATGCCTCCACTGTGTCGAGGATGTTGTCGGTGGGGTTGAAGCCGCCGATGGCGTACACACACGCGCCGCGCAGTCCCTCGACGTTCTCGGGGCAGGGCGCGGTCGCCGACCCAGGAGCGTCCCGGGAGGTGCCCAGAGAGGGCAACGTGCGCCAGGCGTTCGTGGCCGGGCTATACGCCTCCACGACGTTGCCGAAGGCCCCGCCGACGGTGTACACGCACGCGCCGCGCAGTCCCTCGACGTCCCTGGGGCAGGGCGCGGTCGTCGCTGCCGGGAAGCTGCGGGCGGTGGGCAGGTCGGGCAGTGTCCGCCAGGTGTTCGTTGCGGGGCTGTACGCCTCCACCGTGCCCACGTCGTGCGCGGGGTCGGGCCACTCGGTGCCCGTGAAGCCGCCGATGGCGTAGACGCAGATTCCCTTGAGCCCGTCCACATCCTTGGGGCATGGCGCGGTCGCCGCCGTCAACGCGTAGCGGGCGGTGGGCAGGTCGGGCAAGGTCCGCCAGGTGTTCGTAGCCGGGCTGTACGCCTCCACCGTGTCCAAGGTGGGCGAGCCGTTGTGTCCGCCGATGGCGTACACGCACGTGCCCTTCAGGCCTTCCACGTCCTTGGGGCACGGCGCACTCGTGCCCGCGAGGCCGTATCGGGCGGTGGGCAGGTCGGGGACCGTGAGCCAGCCGCTCTGAGCGTTCGCCGGCGTGGTCGTCAGGGCGAGCAGCGACGTCAGTACCGCGACGAGCAGCCACCGGGTCTGAGCGCACCGCCAACGTGGGCGCCGGGACGGGATTGGCGCATTCCTCCCTGGCCCGCCTCCTGCATGCTTCAACACTGTCTTCACCGCGTCCCGTCCTCTCACGCCGACAACGCCGTCCATGGGGCACCTCACGCCGATTCACCAATAGGTGATAACCAGGCATTTCATGAAATTAGGCAGCCTTCGGCCTGGGCACACCCGCGGCTGAGGCAAACGGCCGAGCTTGCGGTGCCGGGGGCCCAGGCTGCCGACGGTCACTCGCATGACGGATTTGGTTCCGTGAGCCCCCACCCACTGCCCCGCCTCAGTTGATCGCGACGACGTGGGTGCGTCGTCGCGATCAACTGAG
The DNA here is from genome assembly GCF_043080095.1 of Streptomyces sp. NPDC015127. NCBI lineage: Bacteria > Bacillati > Actinomycetota > Actinomycetes > Kitasatosporales > Streptomycetaceae > Streptomyces > Streptomyces sp. NPDC015127. The sequence goes on along the minus strand of NZ_JBIBVE010000015.1, from coordinate 45,378 downwards.
GGCGCGCGGGTTGTGGACTCCCTTCCAGGAGCCGACCTTTCCGTGATCGACACGGCCGTAGCCGTCGTCGTGGCCGACGCCGACCGCGAGCTGACCTGCTGGAGCCGGGGGGGCGCAGTCCCTGCTCGGGTACACCGCCGAGGAGATCGGCGGCCCCATCCGCCTGCAACTCAAAATGCGGCCGCGCTCGTCCGGGGCTGGGGGCGAAGCAGGAGCCGAGCGACTCTGCCAATCCCAAGGCCGTTGTTCTCCTCGACAAGAGCTGGTCAGCCCACTCTCATTTTCAGCGACGTCTCCGACCGTGCGGACACACTCGGCAACGAGACCACCGCTCGGGTTCTCCCGCGGACTGTGTATTTTCGGTTGGCTGGCGCCCTTGCCACCCGCTTCGGCGGATTGGGTGCCGGCCGTTGCATCTGACGGCCGGCGCCTTTGGCCGCTGCGGACCCCGTCCCGCCTCAACCCAGGACCGCGATCAGCACCAGTACCCACCCCGGGGGGATCAGACGCAGCGGTCCCGTCTCATCGCAGCTTGAGCGACGAGACCGGGACGACTGGTTGCATGCGCTCGCCGAGTCCTGGTTGGCCACTCTCAGCGTCACAGTTCGCCACGGTTGGCTCGTCGGCGTGGGCAGTAGCAGTCACGCCGAACTGATGCCCGTGGCGGCTGCCGCCTGGGCACGCCGTACGGGAAGCATCGTCTGGATGGGATCGTTGGCAAGGAAGTCGAGAATCATGCGATTGACCTCCCCGGGCTTCTCCATGGGCAGCGCGTGAGAGGTTCCGGGGACGACGGCCAGCTCGGAGTCGGGGATCGCGCGATACAGGGCGATCGTGTGCTCGAGCGTGACCACGTCGTCGTCGCCGACGAGGATGAGGGTGGGCGCGCTGATGCGAGCCAGGTCCTCCGCGGGGATGGTCGGCTGGTCGCGGTACATGTCGATCAGCTTTCCCACGACGACCGGCCAGTGGTCGGCGCCGTCGGGCGACGCGGCTGCGTACATCTCCAGGAACATCGCCAGGTCGGGGGCATCGGGCGTCACCTGATCGAGCATCTCCGGCGCCGCGCTGCTCTGTGAGCTCGGGAGGAAGTTGGCACCCATGGCCACGACCTTCCGGACCAGGTCGGGGCGGTCGATGGCGACAAGCAGGGCGACGATCCCGCCGTCGCTCCATCCGACGAGATGGGCGGGGCCGCCGACGACCGCCTCGATGAAGGCGACGGTGTCGTCGGCCATGTCCTGATAGGAGAGCGGCCCCGGGACGTCGGGCGTATGCCCGTGTCCGCGACGCTCCGGGAGGAAGAGGCGGAACCGCGCCGCGAAATCTGCTCGCTGGGGCCCCCACGTCTCGTTCGTGCACAAGCCGCCGTGCAGGAGGACCAACGGATCGCCGGCGCCCTCGACCTCGTGCCAGGTCTTGACACCGCTGAGATCCACGTAGTCGCCCATGGTTCAGCCTCTCGGAGTGCCGCCCCTCATGGCCAGTCTCCGCCGTCGGCCGAATGCCCTGCAAGCACAGGATGCGGGCACCGCCCGCATGGCGTGCGCCCGCGCCACGTCCGCCCGTTGCGTCGCGCGGAGACGCAGCCGCCGGGTGGCCGGGACTGCGGCACAACAGCCACCACCCGCTATCCGCCCAGGCGTGCCCCCCTGTCCGTCAGGCCCGCCAGTGCTCGCGACGCGATCTCCTCGACCGGTCCGGTCGCAGGAACCGTCACCAGGATGTCCGAGTAGTGGGCGAGGAGAGGTGCCGTCCGGCTGCGGTACACCTGTTGCCGGTGGCGGATGACGTCCTCGGTGTCGTCCGGCCGGCCGCGGTTCAGCAGCCGTGCCACGACCTCCTCCTCCGGAGCCGTGAACTCCAGCACCGCATCCAGCGTGGAGCCCATGACGTCCAGCACGGCGGCGAGTTCATGCGCCTGATGCACGGTGCGGGGGAAGCCGTCGAGGAGGAAGCCGTGCCGGGCGTCCGGTTCGGCCAGTCGCTCGCGGACCATGTCACCGGTGAGGTCGTCGGGTACGAGTCCGCCCGTGTCGAGGTACCGCTGCGCGGTACGCCCGAGCGCGGTTCGGCGGCTCACGTGCTCACGGAACAGGTCTCCGGTGGAGATGTGGGGTACGTCCAGCTTCTCGCGGAGGATGGCTGCCTGGGTGCCCTTGCCTGCTCCGGGAGGGCCGATGAGGACGATTCGCATCAGTGGGTGCACACCTTTCAGTCGCTTTTCAGTCGTTGCCTGCGCTTGTTTCGTACGTGCGTTGTGGTCCGGGCTGTTCCGCTCGGCCGCCTTCCCGTCAGGCAGCACGCGAGGGGCAGGCGGGTTCCTCGCTCAGCACCATGACCGGACCGTGCGAGGGGTTCGTCCGGCGGGTCAGCAGGTCGCACAATGCACCGGCGATGCCCGCCTGGTACAGGCCGGTGCCGCCGAGTGAGGGGCTGGGCACGATCGTGTGGACGTCGAGCCGGGGTGCCAGTTCGGCGGCCAGCCACTCGGTGAGTTCGGTCAGGCTCGACACGGCCGCGTGCTGCGGCCCGTCACGGACCGCGTCCGCGACCACGTTGACCACCGATCCGCCGTGCGCGGCCATCCACCGCCAGTGGGCGCGCTGGATCCAGGCCAGCGGCATCACGAGGTCGCCGTGCAGGGCGTCGCGCAGGGCCAGCGGATCCAGTTCCATCAGCGGACCTGTCCGGGGGCGGACCGAGATCAGGTTCACCAGGTGGTCGAGCCGGCCGTAGTGGTCGACGACGGTGTCGACGGCCGGGCCGAGCGCGGCGAGGTCGTCCCGGCCGCACTGCAGGGCGAGGACCGGGGACCCCGGCACGGCCGCGAGGCGGACGTCCTCGGCGTCGGGACCTGCCCACGCCACCCGGGCGCCGCGTGCCAGCAGGCTTTCCGTCACCGCCGCTGCCGGCCCGGCCGCTCCGGTGCAGAGCACGACCCGGCCGGACAACCGGCTTTCGTGTCCCATTCGGTTTCCCCTTTCCTCGCGCAGCATCGGTCAGTCGGCCCGCGGGGAGCCACTGGTGAGCCCGGCGTTGATCAGGTCCATCACGGAGGCGTCGGCGAGCGTGGTGACGTCGCCGACCTCACGGTTCTCCGCGACGTCCCGCAGGAGCCGGCGCATGATCTTCCCGGAACGGGTCTTGGGCAGTTCGGGGACGACCATGACCTGACGGGGCTTGGCGATGGGGCCGATCTCCCCGGCCACGTGCTCGCGCAGCGTCGCGACGACCTCCTCCCCGCCCGCCGCGGGCCCGTCCGTGCCGCCGCGCAGGATGACGAAGGCCACGATGGCCTGCCCGGTGGTCGCGTCGGACGCGCCGACCACGGCGGCCTCGGCCACCGCGGGGTGCGAGACGAGCGCCGACTCGACCTCGGCGGTGGAGATCCGGTGACCGGAGACGTTCATGACGTCGTCGACCCGGCCCAGCAGCCAGATGTCGCCGTCGTCGTCGTAGCGTGCGCCGTCGCCGGCGAAGTAGTAGCCGTGCCGGGCGAACCGGGACCAGTACGTCTCGCGGTAGCGCTCCTCGTCGCCCCAGACGCCGCGCAGCATGGACGGCCACGGCTGGTCGAGCACGAGGTAGCCGCTCTCGCCCTTGCCGACCTCACGGCCCTGGTCGTCGACCACCTTGGCGGAGATGCCGGGCAGGGGCGTCTGTGCCGAGCCGGGCTTGGCCGCGGGGCCGCCGGGCAGGGGCGCGATCATGACGGCGCCGGTCTCCGTCTGCCACCAGGTGTCCACGACCGGCGCCCGGTTGCCGCCGATGTGTTCCCGGTACCACCGCCACGCCTCGGGGTTGATGGGTTCGCCGACGCTGCCGAGCACGTCGATGGAGGACAGGTCGTAACGGGCGGGGATGCTCTCGCCCCACTTCATGAAGGTCCGGACGAGGGTGGGAGCGGTGTAGTAGGCGGAGACCCGGTACTTCTCGATGATCTCGAAGTGACGTCCCTCGTGCGGTGTGTTGGGGGTTCCCTCGTACATGACCGAGGTGGTGCGGTTGGCGAGCGGCCCGTACACGATGTACGAGTGGCCGGTGATCCAGCCGATGTCGGCGGTGCACCAGTAGACGTCGGTGTCGGGATCGAGGTCGAAGACGGTGCGGTGGGTGTAGGCGGCCTGGGTGAGGTAGCCCCCGGAGGTGTGCAGGATGCCCTTCGGCCTGCCGGTCGTGCCCGAGGTGTAGAGGATGAAGAGCGGGTGCTCGGCGTCGAAGGCCTCGGGTGTGTGCGCGTCGGGCTGGGCGTCCACCACGTCGTGCCACCACAGGTCGCGGCCCTCTGTCCAGGGGACGTCTCCGCCGGTGCGCCGGACCACCAGGACGTGCTCGACGCCGGGCGTGTCCCGTATCGCCTCGTCGGTGTTCGCCTTCATCGCCTCCGCCCTGCCCCGGCGGTACTGGCCGTCCGATGTGATCAGCAGCCGGGCGTCGGCGTCCTCGATCCGTGACTGCAGGGCAGCCGGGGAGAAGCCGCCGAACACCACACTGTGCGGGAGCCCGAGCCGGGCGCAGGCCAGCATGGCGAAGACGGCCTCGGGGATCATCGGCAGCTGGAGGGCCACTCGGTCCCCGGCGGTCAGGCCGAGGGAGAGCAGGGCGTTGGCCGTCTTGCAGACCTCGCGCCTCAGGTCCGCGTACGTGATCGTCCGGGTGTCGCCGGGCTCGCCCTCCCAGTGGAAGGCGACCTGGTCGCCGTGCCCGGCCTCGACGTGGCGGTCGACGCAGTTGTGGGCGACGTTCAGTTTCCCGCCGGTGAACCACCGGGCGAACGGCGCGTCCGACCAGTCCAGGACCTCGTCCCATCCGGTCTCCCAGTCCAGCCGGCCGGCTTGCTGCGCCCAGAACGCCATCCGGTCGGCAGCCGCCGGCTCCGCCGGTCCGGACGCCGCGTCGTCCCGTGCGGTGAGCGGGTTGTCGGCGGTTGTGTGGTGATCGGAGCGGGGGGACATGCGGGATCCTCCAGTGGGATGAGGGGGACGGCTGTACCGGTACCGAGAGGCCGGTGGCGCGGGCGTGACCAGGTGTTCAGGGTGGGCGACGAGGGTTGGTGGGAGGTTGGCGGACGTGGCGCGCGGCTACGTCCGTGGCCGGGCACGGCGGCCCGGCCGAGGCAGCGCGAGTCGTGGCCTCAGCGGTGCGGTGGTCCTGCGACGGGCGGCGCCCTGCCATACGCCCCAGCCGTAGGCGAGGTCGTCCAGGCGGCGGATCGCCGTGTGCGCGAGGGGTGTCAGGGACGTGCCCGAGCGGTGGTGGTCCACGAGCCCTTCGGCGAGGGCCGCGGCGACCAGCGCGTAGCGTGCACGCCGGCTCAGGGCGGCCGCGGTCACGGCGACGGGCCAGTGGTGCCGGGTGGCGCAGCGCAGCAGTTGTCCGGCGGTACCGCGCAGTGCGGCGAGCGAGAGCCGCGCCGCCGCGCGGGCCGGGTGGTCGGCGCCGGCCATGCGCGGCCTGAGCCGACCTGCGACCGCTCCGGTCAGGGCCGCTGCCAGGGCCGCGGGGGCCGGTCTGCCGCGCAGCAGCAGCGCGCAGGCGGCCAGCGACCAGGGGGCGGCGTACAGCGGCGGGACCTGTCCCGGGTGCCGGAGCGCCAGATCCGCGGCACTCGTCCCGTATGCGGCCCGCTGGGCGAGCCAGCTGCGCAGGTCCGTACGGTGCCGGTGGCCCACGCGGGAGGCGGGGACGTACCGCAGTCGCCAGCCCGCCTGGTGCAGCCGTATGCACAGGTCGACGTCCTCGCCGACCCGCATGGCTTCGGTGAAGCCGCTGCCGACGGCGGAGCGGCGGACCACGACGGTCGCGCCGGGTACGTAGGAGAGGGCGGACAACGGCACGACCGGTCCTTCCTTCGCTCCCATGTCCAGCGGCGAGTGCACCTTTTCGTACCGGTCCAGGAGTCCCGGCTCGGACACGGGCAGCGCGACCACGCGTGGTGCGGCGAGGGCCACCGCGGGATCGGCGAACTGTGCCAGCAGGGGCGCGAGCCAGCCCGCTTCGGGGACCACGTCGGAGTCGCAGAACGCCACGTACGAGGTCCGGGCCCGGCGCAGTCCGGTGTTGCGGGCCGCCGCCGGGCCGAGGTTGTACGGGTGGACGAGCAGCCGGACGCCGTGTCTGCGGGCCACGTCGGCCAGGGCCGCCGGGTCCCTGGAGCCGTCGTCGACGACCAGCACGGGGAGGGCGGAGGTCGACGGGTCGGCGCGCACAGCGGTCAGGAGCCTGTCCAGTTGGCCGGCGCGGTCGCGGATGGGGATCACGACGGTGGTGTCGTGGACGGGCGGCAGGCCGGGGCGGGGGTGCACCACGCCTGCGTCCAGGAGCCGTCGGGCGAGCACCGCGGTCGCCGGGTCCGTGACCGTGAACCGGCCGCCGTCCAGCAGGCGGACCGCCGTGGTGGTCAGCCGGATCAGTCGCGGTGGCGAGCCGCCGAGCATCAGCCGCCCGTCCTTCGACCGGTGGGTGTCGGCAGCGACTTCTACCGCGAACCCGTCCGGCAGCGGGGCGTCCGGTGGTGTCGGCAGCCCGATGCCCGGCAGGTTCCGCGGTGTCTGCCGTGCGAGCGAGGTCATGCGGTGAACCCTCCGTCCGCGTGGAGTACCGATCCGGTGACGGCGAAGGACTCCGCCGAACAGGCCCAGGCGACCACGGCGGCGACCTCGTCGGGGTGCAGTGGCCTGCCCACGAGCTGCTGTTCGGCGAGCTGCTCGACATCGGCCAGCCCGTACAGGTCCGCGGTGGCCCGCAGCATGTCCGTCCTGGTGGAGCCCGGTGACACGGCGACGGCGTTCACGCCTGTGCCCCGCAGGTCGCAGGCGAGGGCACGGACCAGGCCGACCACCGCGTGCTTGGCCGCGCAGTAGGCCCCCAGTCCCCACATCCCACGGTGCCCGGCGGCCGAGGCCAGCGCGACGAACCGGCCGTGGCGGGGCTGCGGCCTGCGCAGCAGGGCGGGTACGGCGGCGCGCGCGAAGTGCGCCACTCCCATGACGTCGACGTCGAGCAGGGTCCGCCACTGCGCGTCGGTCTGCTCCCACAACGGGGCTCCGCCGAGCATCACCGCCGCAGCGCCCACGGCGGCGTCCAGACCGCCGAATTCGGTGTCGGCCAGCTCCACCGCCGCCTGCAGCGCGGCCGCGTCCCGCACGTCCGCGCGGACCGTGCGGACCAGGGGGAACTCGCGGGCGAGCTCGTCGAGTCCGCCGGGGCGGGCCAGCGCATACGGCACCTGGGGGTCGTCGGCGCAGCGGTCCACCGCGACGACGGCCCAGCCGCTCCGGGCCAGGGTCCGTACTGTCGCCCTGCCGATGCCCCGCGCGGCTCCGGTCACCACGGCGACCGGCGGGCCGGTCATCGCCCGGCTCCCGCCGGTGCGACCACGGGCCGCGGCCCGGGCAGGCCGAGCCGGCCATGCCCGGAGATCCGCCATGCGCGGACGTCCTCGGCGAGGCGGTCCGCCATGGTGTCCAGCAGCCGTTCGCCGTCGCTCGCGCAGGCCCCGGCCGGGTCGCCCAGGACACCGGACGGGCTCACTCCGTGGACGGATTCGGCGACCAGCCGCCCCATCAGGAGGTGGACGGGGTCGGTCGGTCCGGCGACGGCCTGTTCGCCGCGTACCGCGGCATGCCGCAGCCGCAGCATCATGGAGGTCTCGGCGCGGCCGGCGTGGGCGTCGGAGTCCTTGGGGACACACGGCCACCAGGCCACGTTCCGGCCCTCGGTCCGCAGGCCGGTGACCGCCCCGGACAGGCTGGTCAGGTTGCCGCCGTGCCCGTTCACCACGAGGAGGCGTCCGGCCCAGCGCAGCATCGAGCGGCCGATCTCCGTGACGAGCAGGTGCAGCGCGGTGTGGCCGGCGGACACCGTGCCGGGGAACCCCTCGTGCTCACCGCTGGCCGCGTACGCCTGCGCCGGGGCGACGAGTACGTCCGCCGAGCCCCGCAACCGGGCGGCGGCCCGTTCGGCGACCGCCGATGCCACCGCCGTGTCGGTGTCCAGCGGGAGATGGGGGCCGTGCTGTTCGCAGGATCCCAGCGGCAGCAGCACCAGGGGACGACGGTCCGTCAGATCCGGCCAGGCCAGGTCCGCGAGACGGGTGGTCGTCGTGCGCTGGGCGTGCGCCCTCGCCTTGGGGGCGGGCGCGGGCCCTGGCACCGGCGCGGGCGCGGGCCCCATCTCAGACCGCCCCGAGAGTGCGGGTGAATCCGGGCGGGATCACCACATCGTCGCGGGTCAGTTCCTGGACGGAGGAGCGCCCGAGACCGAGCAGGGCGGAGTCGATGCCGCCGCGCAGGATGTCGAGCACGTTCTCCACCCCGGTCTGCCCGCCCGCCGCCAGTCCCCACAGGTAGGCGCGGCCGATCATCACGGCCTTCGCGCCGAGGGCCAGCGCCTTGACCACGTCGCTTCCGCGGCGGATGCCGCTGTCCAGCAGGAGATCGACCTGGCCGCCCACCGCGTCCGCGACGGCCGGCAGGGCCCGGATCGGTGCCGGTGTGCCGTCGAGGTTGTTCCCGCCGTGGTTGGACACCGAGATCGCCGTGACTCCTGCGTCCACCGCGCGCAGGGCGTCGTCCACCCGGCACACGCCCTTGAGGAGGAACGGCCCGTCCCACTGTTCGCGCAGCCAGCGCACGTCCTCCCACGAGGGGGGCGGCGTCTGCATCCACTCGCCGTACGCCCCGAAGAACGTGGGCGCGTCGTTCCCCGGGTCGGTGAGGTTCGGCGCGGTCAGGTCCGGGAGGCGGCGTGACCGGAGGAAGTCCAGCAGCCACCCCGGGCGTGCCAGGGCCTCCGGGGCGAACCGTGCCATCGCCTTGAGGTCCAGCCGTTCGGGGATCTTGGGGCTGCCCCAGTCCCGGCCGTGCGAGAAGGACCAGTCGAGGGTGACGATGAGCCCCTTGGCTCCGGCCGCGCGTGCGTGTTCGATGCGGCGCAGCATCGCGTCCTTGGAGCCCATCCAGTACATCTGGAAGAACGTCTGCGCATTGGCCGCCACGACGTCCGCCAGCGGTTTGCTCGCGAACGAGCTGAGACCCATCGCGGTGCCTCGGGCCGCGGCCGCACGGGCCACCGCGAGCTCTCCGTCGGGGTGCACCGCCTGTACACCCGTCGGGGAGATGATCACCGGCAGTGAGATCTGCTCGCCCATGACGGTCGTCGACTGGTCCCGCTTCCCCGACAGCCCGGCCACGTGCGGTGCGAAGCCCAGTTCCGCGAAGGCCCTGGTGTTGTCGTCGTAGGACGTGCCCTTCTCCGAACCGGCGAGCAGCGCGCTGTAGACCGACTTCGGCAGCCGCTTCCCGGCCCGGCGCTGGGCCTCCGCCACCGTTTCGAACCACCCGCTCATGACCATCCTCCTTCTCGTCCGTAGGTGTTCGTCGTCACGCCGGCAGGTGCGTCGGCATCCCGGCCAGCGGGCTCTCGTCGCAGAAGCGGTCCGGGCGGCTGGTGCGCACCGCGGGCATGCCCAGCGGCACCGTCCGGTGCGAGTGGTCCTTGCCCTGGCGGGGCAGCGCGTCCGGGTCGACGGCGGAGAGTGCGGCAGCTCCGTGGCCCTTGACGCACTCGGGGTCGGGGCCGTCCAGTGGGAGGCCCGTGAAGAACTTCGCGGCCATGCAGCCGCCCTGGCAGGTGTCGTACGCCGAGCAGCCGGAACAGGCGCCCCCGGAGGACGGCTTGCGCAGCTCGGTGAAGAGGTCCGAGTCCCGCCACACCTGTCCGAAGCCTCCGGGTGAGCGGACGTTGCCGGCCTTGAAGGCGTCGTGGATGGCGAACGGGCAGGCGTACACGTCGCCGACCGGGTCGATGAGGCAGACCACACGCCCGGCCCCGCACAGGTTCAGTCCGGGGATCGGTGCCGACCCCAGTGCGTTGAGGTGGAAGAACGAGTCCCCGGTGAGGACCCGGTCGCCGTGGCCGAGGAGCCATGCGTAGATGTCGTACTGCTGGTCGGCGGTCGGGTGCAGTTCGTCCCACACGTCGGCGCCGCGGCCGGACGGCCGCAGCCGCGTGATTCGCAGCTGGGCCCCGTACCGGTCGGCGATGGCGGCGAAGTCGTCGAGCTGCGGCACGTTCCGGCGGGTCATCACGACGGAGATCTTGAAGTCCTCGAAGCCGGCGGCGGCGAGGTTCTCCATGGCGCGTATCGCCATGTCGTACGAGCCGGGACCGCGGACCGCGTCGTTGACCTCGCGGGTGGCTCCGTCGAGTGAGATCTGGATGTCTACGTAGTCGGTGGCGGCCAGCCGGCGTGCGCGCTCGGGAGTCAGCCGCAGGCCGTTGGTGGAGAATTTCACCCCCACCTGGTGGGCCACGGCGTAGTCCAGCAGCTCCCAGAAGTCGGGGCGGACCGTCGGCTCGCCGCCGCCGACGTTGACGTAGAACACCTGCATCCGCTGGAGTTCGTCGATCACGGACTTGATCTCGTCGGTGGACAGCTCCAGCGGGTCCCGCCGTCCGGACGAGGACAGGCAGTGTGTGCAGGACAGGTTGCAGGCATAGGTCCACTCCCAGGTCAGGCAGATCGGGGCGTGCAGACCGCCTTTGAACTGCTCGACGAGGGCGGGCACACGCTCGGCGTGCGGGGTGTCGTTGCGGGTGTTCATGACCGGGCTCCGGTTCCACTGCGCTGGGGAATGATCATGTCGGCGGCGGCCAGCGAGGCGAGGGCGCGCAGGAAGGCGCCGCGTCGGGCGTCGGGGAGGCCCGCGAGGGCGTGCCCGACGCTGGGGTGGCGGTCGAGGCCGCGGACCAGCTCGACGAGTTCCGGCGCCTTCAGGAACGACAGCCGGCGGTTGCCGAAGTGGTAGGCGAGCGCCCCGAACGGCTCGGGGCGCAACGCCACACAGGGGTTCAGCCGGTAGGGGCGCGCCGCGTCGAACGTCGTGTCGGACGCGGCGGCCGAGGAAGGGGGCATCGTCGGCCCGGCCTCAGTAGACGCCGCACATGCCGTCGATCGACACCTCTTCGACAAGGAGCTCCTCGGTCACCTCGTCGACGGCCGTGCCGGTGTCCTGCTCGCTGGTACGGATCTGCTCCTGCATGACAAACCTCCTGAAAGGACGGGGAGTTGGGGGAGAGACGAGCCGGTGCCGCCGTGCGGTGACCGGCCCGGACTCGACGCTACGGCCGGCCGCTCCGCGTCTCGCCCTGCTTTCGGCCCTCCTCCCCCCGTCCGGTCGGACAGGTGCGCCGCCGCCGTGGCGGTTCCCGTCGCGCGCCCCGTCCGATCGGACAGGGCGGATCCCGTCCGTTCGCGTCCGGCTGCCGTCCGCGCGGCCGGTATCGCCCCGTGTCGCGTTCCCGGAGGGTGAGTCACGCCACGAACAACCGGCACGTCCGTGCTCCCCCGGACATCTGCGCCGCCGGCAACGGAGCAGTCGTCGCAGTACGCGCGGTCCACCGCGCGGAGAGGACAGTCGCGATCATGCAGGTCGAAGAACTTCTCAAGCCCTTCCCGATCAAGGAATTCCATCCCTTCCCGCGGGCGCTGATGGGCCCGGGCGCCCATGAGCTGATCGGCCCGGAGGCGAAGAAACTGGGTTTCCGGCGCACACTGGTGATGACCACGGGTCTGCGCGGCAGTGACACGGTGCACAAGATCGTCGAGTCGATGAAGTACCACGGGCTCGAGGTCGTCGTGTACGACAAGGTCGAGTCGAACCCGAAGGACTACAACGTCATGGATGCCGTGGCGCTGTACCAGGAGAACAGGTGCGACTCGTTCGTGTCGATCGGCGGCGGTTCGTCGCACGACGCGTGCAAGGGCGCCCGTGTCTCGGTGGCGCACGACGGCCGCAACGTCAACGACTTCGAGGGCTTCAACAAGTCCGAGAACCCGAAGAACCCGCCGCACATCGCGGTGTCCACCACGGCCGGTACGGGCTCGGAGACCTCCTGGGCGTATGTCATCACCGACACCACGACCGACCCGGAGAACCCGCACAAGTACGTCGCCTTCGACGACGCGTCCGTGGCCTCCCTCGCCATCGACGACCCGACGCTGTACTACGACTGCCCGCTGGACTACACGGCGCAGTGCGGCTTCGACGTCCTCGCGCACGCCTCGGAGCCGTACGTCTCCCGGCTCAACTTCCAGCCCTCGCTGGGCAACGCGCTGCACGCCATTCGGCTCACCGCCCGCCATCTGCGGCAGGCGGTGTGGAACGGCCAGGACCTGGCGGGCCGTGAGGGCATGATGTACGCCCAGTACATCGCGGCGCAGGCGTTCAACTCCGGTGGCCTCGGCATCATCCACTCCATCTCGCACGCCGTGAGCGCGTTCTACGACACCCACCACGGGCTCAACAACGCCATCGCGCTCCCCCGCGTGTGGGCGTTCAACATGCCCTCCCACTACGAGCGGTTCGCGGACATCGCCGAGGCGATGGATGTGGACACGCACGGCATGACGAAGGTGCAGGCGGCCGAGGCGGCGCTCGCGGCGGGCATCCGGCTGCTGCGCGACGTCGGCATCCCGGAGAAGTTCACCGATGTCCAGCAGGACACGTACTCCAAGAACCGGCTCGGCCAGGGTCCGACGAAGTTCTACGAGCAGGCGAAGGTGATCAAGGGCGACGCCGGCGATGTCGACCGCATCACCCACCACGTCCTCGGCGACGCCTGCACTCCCGGCAATGCCAAGGAGTGCACCTTCGACACCGTCCGGCCCGTCGTCGAACACTGCATGACCGGCGATCTGGACGACCTGCTCAGCTGAACGATCCACGCGGGGTGGGGGCGGTGCAGCCGTCCCCACCCCGCCCACTCCCGGAGTTCGTGACGTCCCGACGGAGGAACCGTGCCCGAGACACCCCCGCCCCACGACGCACCGCCGCAGGCGTTCGGATCGGTCGACGAGGTCGCCGAGCGGTTGGCCGCCCACGGCTACATCGCCGACCAGCGCCTTGCCACGACCGTGTTCCTGCAGACCCGGCTGGACAAGCCGGTACTGCTGGAGGGGCCCGCCGGAGTCGGCAAGACGGAGCTGGCCAAGACGCTCGCCGCCGCCACCGGGCGCCGGCTGCTGCGCCTGCAGTGCTACGAGGGCCAGGACGAGAGCAAGGCGCTGTACGAGTGGGACTACGGCAAGCAGCTGCTGTACACGCAGATGCTGCGGGACAAGATCGGCGACCTCACGGCCGACGCACCCGACGTGGCCTCCGCGGTGCGCCGGATCGAGGAGCAGGACAGCGTGTTCTTCTCCGACCGGTTCCTCGCGCCGCGTCCGCTGCTGGAAGCCGTACGCGGCGAGCAGCCCGCGGTTCTGCTGATCGACGAGGTCGACCGGGCGGACGAAGCCCTGGAGGCGGTCCTCCTGGAGTGCCTGGCCGAGTACCAGGTGTCCGTGCCGGAGATCGGCACGTACACCGCGAAGGTCCCGCCGTACGTGGTGCTGACTTCCAACAACACCCGTGACCTGTCGGCCGCGCTCAAGCGTCGCTGCCTGCACCTCTTCCTCGACTACCCGGACGCGGCACGGGAGTTGGAGATCGTGCGCGCCAAGGACACCGGACTGCCCGAGGCGACCGCCCGCCATCTGGTGCGGGTGGTGCGCGGGCTCCGTGAGCTGCAGCTGCGGAAGAACCCGAGCATCTCCGAGACGGTCGACTGGGCCCGCACGCTCGCCGTGCTGGGCGTCGACGAACTCGACCCGGCGGTGCTCGCCGACACGGCGAATGTGGTGCTCAAGTACGAGCGCGACCTCAACCGTGCCCTGGACGTCCTGCCGCGTCTCGTCGACCCCAACCGCACGCTGCCCGAGCCCGCCCACCACCACGACGGGCACGGCCACCACCACGGGCATCGGCACGACGACCACCACCACGACGGGCACCACCACGGCCCCGGCCACGGGCAGCCCGACGAGGTGGACGGGCGCGAGGTCCGCGCGGCGATGGACCGGCAGGGCCGGCATGACAAGGGCTACTACGGCGCCCCGGGCCCGGGCCCGACACTCCGCCCCTCACCGGGCGGCGGCCAGGGCGCCCGCGCGTTCGCCGCGATCGCGCGGCGCCGCACCGACTGACACGGACACGGGAGGCGCGATGGAAGCCGGAGTGCATCGATTCGTCCGCGTACTGCGGTTGTTCGGGCTGCGGGTCTCCGTGTCGGAGGCCATGGACGCCATGCGGGGAGCGGCGCAGCCCGGCGTGCTCGACCAGCGCGGGACACTGCGCGAGACGCTGCGCATGACACTGGTGAAGGACCGGCGCGACGACGCGCTGTTCGACGAGCTGTTCACCGCGTTCTTCTCGCTGCGCCCGGTGTCCGGCGAGTCCGACGGCCACGGTCACAGCCATGAGCACGACGACCTGTCCGACACCGGTGAACTGCAGTCGTTCACCGTCTCCGAGGAGCCCTCGCAAACCCCCCAGCAGGGCCACAGCCACGGCAAGCCGTCGGACATCCGGGACTACTTCGACCAGCAGGACCTGGCCCAGCAGTACAACCTGCACCAGGAGGCGAACAAGATCGACCTGGCGTCGATGACCCGGGAGATCGTCCTGTCCGAGGACGGCGCCGTCGGCGGCCGGGACACGAGCCCGTCGGTCCAGCTGGAGACGGAGCGGCTGCACGGCGCGGGGCTTCCCGGCCGGCTCGCGGCGGCGGCCGGGAAGCCGATCGACACGGCGCTGACCGTGGCCCAGCAGGACGCCCTGCCGGGCTGGCTCACAGAGGGGACCGACGAGCCCGACGGGCCGGAACTCGACATGATCCGGAGCCAGTTGAGCGGAGTCATCGAGAACCTGCCCGAGCTGCTGAAGCGGCACCTGGACCGGCTCGCCGAATTGCAGGCGGTGGCCGTGGAGTCCGCGAACATCGCCGAACGAGCCCGCATCGAGACGGTGGACGAGGACGAACGGGGCCAGCTGGAGGAGGCGCTGCGCCGGATCGGCCGCTCCCTGCACGGCGCGCTGACCAGCCGTCGGCGCAACACTCCGCGGGGCCGCGTCCACCCCGGCCGCACCATGCGCCACAACATGCGCTACGAGGGGATTCCGTTCCGGCCCGTCACCGTCACGCGAGCCGAGGACAGGCCCCGCCTGGTCGTCCTCGCGGACGTCTCACTGTCGGTGCGTGCCACCGCGCGCTTCACTCTGCACCTCGTGCACGGTCTGCAGTCGCTGTTCGGGCAGGTCCGCTCGTACGCCTTCGTCGACGAACCGACGGAGATCACCGAGCTGTTCGCCGAACACCCGCTGGAGCGGGCGCTGGGGCTGGTCTTCGACGGCCTGCCGGCCGGAGGACTGCTCGATGTGGACGCGAGCTCCGACTACGGCAGGACGTTCGACCTGCTCCTGTCCGAGCACGCCTCCGCCCTGGGCAGACGTACGACCCTGCTCGTGCTGGGCGACGGCCGCGGGAACGGCAACGCACCGGGGGCGACCGCGTTCGAGGAGATCACCCGCAGGGTCCGGCAGACGATCTGGCTGACACCGGAACCGCGCTTCTCCTGGGGCCTCGGCGCGTGCGATCTGCCCCTCTACGCGGAGTACTGCGACCGCGTCCAGGTGGTCGCCGACCTCGCCGGACTGGAGCGCGCGACCCACCGGATGGCGACGGAGGTGACCGGGCGATGACCGCCACCCCGCAGCGTCCCGGGGAGCCACCGTCGTGAGCACCTCCGCACACCGTCACCGGGAGCCGTCCTCATGAGCGTCCCCAGCCTCCGGATCGCCGTCGCCGCACGCCGCATCGACCCCCTGGCACCCCATCCGCCCGGCGTCTACGTGGATCACCTGGTCCGTGTGGTCCGCGGGCTCCCCCTCGCCGGTGACGCGACACCCCGGCCGATCGTCAGGACCGGGCACTTCACCCTGCGCCGCCGGGGACGTCGCGTCGAGCTGGGCCACTCGCTGCGTCCCGAGCAGTTGGACAACGACCTCGCCGGACTCCTCGCCGAGGAACTGTTCGCGCCCGGCTGGCTGTGCGGCAGTGACATCTTCGAGCGCGTCTTCACCGGGGTCGTGCGCTCCTGCGTGGACGGCGCGCTGCCCGCGTGGGCCACTTTCTACGACAACACGCTGGCGCGTGTCCGGGAGTCGTGGCAGCTGCCCGCACCCGCCCGGCACTCCTCGATCGCCGGGTTCGCACCGGTCTACCGCCGCACTCTGGACCTGGTGGCCCCGGGCACCGTGCTGGACATGGGCTCCTGCTTCGGCTTCCTGCCACTGCTGCTCGCCGAGCGACCGGGACACACGGTGACCGCGACGGACCTCGTGCGGGGCACCATGAGCCTGCTGGGCTCCGTGGCCCGCGCGCGGGGCCTGCCCCTGGAGACACTGGCCTGCGACGCGGCGCGGGTACCACTGCCGGACCGCTCGGTGGACACCGTCACGGTCATCCACGTACTGGAGCACCTGGATCCCCGGCACGGCGACGCCGTCGTCCGGGAGGCGCTGCGGCTGGCCCGCAAGCAGGTGGTGGTGGCCGTGCCGTACGAGGACGAACCGACAGCCGCCTACGGGCACGTGCGCTGCTTCGACGACGACCGGCTCGCCGCACTCGGCCGCCGCACCGGTCACCGGTTCTCCGTCACCTCGCACCACGGCGGCTGGCTGGTACTCGATCCGCACTGACCCCGCCCCTGCATGCCCAGGGGCCCCAAGACCTGCGCCACCACCCCGAAGAACAACACTGCGACGCAAAGGAGCGTTTCATGTCCCTATCGGAAACGGACACGGCAGGTACGGCCGCTGCCGCGGCGCACGCGAAGCCCCAACCACAGGCAGCGCCGGCGCCGGCGCCGCTGGACGGTGATCCGGCGCTGATCGGCGTGCCCACCTTCATCGTGGGCTCGATCGCGCTCGGACTGACCCTGGTCGGGTACCTGCCGGCCGGCACCGCCGGAGCACCGGTCGCGATCATCCTCGCGGCCACCGCGACCGGCCAATTGATCGCCGCGGTCTGGGCGGCCGCGCTCGGGCGGAACGCCGTTGCGGCGATCTTCGGCATTTTCACCGGCTTCTGGCTCAGTTACGCGGTTCTCGTCCTCGGCCTCATCCACGGCTGGTTCGGCATCACGGCCGCCACCGCGACCGGAACCCAAGCCCTGTTCCTGATCTCCTGGCTGGCCACCATCGTGCTGCTGACCGTGAGCACACTGCGGCTGCCCGCTGCCTTCACCGTGCTGTTCGCGCTGATCGACGCGGCACTGGCACTGGTCCTGTTCGCCACCCTGAACGGTTCCGGCACACTGCAGACCGCAGGCGGATACACCGTCTTCGCCTTCGTCGCGGTCGGGGTGTATCTCTTCTTCCACGTCGCGTCACTGGCCACGGGAGGACGCGGACTGCCGCTCGGCCGTCCGGCGCTGCGAGGCTGATCCGAAGCGGAGGGCCGGGACCGGTCGTCACCGGTCCCGGCCTTCCGCGTGCCCCGTCCCGGTGTCAGATCACGCCCAACTTGCTGGCCTCGTAGACGACTTCCGCGCGGCTGCTCGCGTCCATCTTGCGCATGATGTTGCGGACGTGGAACTTCACCGTCGTCTCCGAGATGTACAGCTCCGCCCCGATCTCCCGGTTGCTCAGCCCGTGGGCCAGCAACTGCAGCACCTTGAGCTCCCGTTCGGTGAACTTCGGCTGCGCGGGCTGCACGCGCATCGACCGCACCATGGCCGCGGCCGCGTGGGAGTCGAAGGCGCTCTCGTTGCGGGCCACCGCGCGGATCGAGCGCAGCAGCTCGGTGGTGTCGACGTCCTTGACCACGTAACCGCGCGCGCCGTGGTGGATCGCTTCCACCACCAGCGAGTCGTCGAGGAAGGTGGTGAGCACCAGCACGGCCAGGTCCGGATGACGACTGGTCAGCTGTGCGCACAGGTCGAGGCCCTCGGTGTCGGCCCCCGTGGACAGCTTCAGGTCGAGCAGCACGATCGACGGCTGCGTGCGCTCGACGACGGCGGCCGCCTCGGCGGCCGTACTCGCCTCGCCGACCACCTGCAGGTCGCTCTCCCGGTCCAGGATCGACCGCAGTCCGTGCCGGACGATCGCGTGGTCGTCGACCAGCACGATCCGCAGGGCCTGCGTAGGCGCCGCCGCCTGCTGTTCAGTGGTCATCCGCTGCCTCCTGAGGGTTCTTCACCGGCAGCGGGATGTCGACCCGCAGCAGGACGCCTCCCATTCCCGACCGGCGGATGGAGAGTCTGCCTCCCAGGTCCTCCGCCCGGGCGACCATGTTCGCCAGCCCGCGGTGGCGTCCGGCCAGGTCTGTGGCCCGCGACAGGCGCAGTGCGCGGCGCAGTTGGGCCGGATCGCCGCTCCCGTCGTCGGACACGGTCAGCACGACCGCGTCGGGCAGATACCGCAGGCGGACAAGTGCCCGGCCGGCATTGCCGTGGGTGGCGGAGTTGAACAGGGCCTCGCCCGTCAGCCGGAGGATCGACTGCTCGGCCGAGGGAGGAAGGGGCAGCGGCCTGCCGGCGACCTGCACCTGCACGTCGAGGTCCGTCGTCAGGTGCACGGTGGACAGCCGGCCCAGCATCACCGGCAGCGGGCCCGCGGGCTCCTGCGAGGTGTGGTGGAGCGCGTAGATCGCGGCGCGCAGCCGTTCCACCGCCTGCCGGTTGAGGTCCTTGGCGGTGGCGAGCCGATCCGCGATCTCCCCGGCCTGCCCGCCCAGGCCCTCCAGCTCCGCCCGGCACACCTCCATGGTCATCCCGGCGCTGAGCACGTACTGGGAGACGCTGTCGTGCAGTTCGCGCGCGATACGGCGCCGCTCGTCGTCGAGAGCCTGGCGCTGCATCGCGTCGAGCAGCCGCGCCTGGGTCTCGGCCAACTCGGCGTTGCGCGCGGCCAGGTCACGTGCCTGCCGCTCGGCCGCCTCGGACAGTTCCTCCGTCCGCCCGCGCAGGGTGGTCGCCGCGTGGAAGAGGAACGTGTTGTGCAGCGCGACGGCGGCCTGGTTGGCCAGGACCCGCAGGATGGCCAGATCGGTGTCCGCGACCTCGACTCCGGCACCGGGCCGGGCCGCGATACCGCCGACCGGCTCCTCGTCCAGGGTCATCGGCGCACGCACCCAGCCGTCGCCGTTGTCGGGCGTGCCTGCCTCCCAGGGGCGGGTGCGCAGAACCTTGAGATGTTCCCGCACCTCGGCGGGGACCCGGGTCTCGTCGTCGATCAGCACGTCGTCCGCGTACAGCAGGAACCGCGGGCGGGCGGCGCGCAACGCTCCGTCCGCCACGGCCAGCAGCAGCCAGCGTGCCTGCAGATGCTCGGCCGCCGTCCGCACGACCGCCTCGACCAGGGCACGCGGACCCTCAGCGGTGCGTACCAGAGCGCGGGAGATGCCGTCGAGCGCCTCCACGGTCCGCTCCAACCGCTCCGTGGAGCGCACGTACGCCGGATAGAACGAACGCTTGCCCGACCGGAGTCCGGTCAGCACCCCCAGATCTGCGGTCTGAGGGGGCCGCTCGGGGATGCTCACTGGGACCGCCTCACAGGGCTTCGCGGAACAGCTTCTCGACGTCCAGCACGTCGACGTCCCTGGGGTTGGTTGCCATGCAGGCGTCCTTCAGCGTCGTGCGGGCCAGCACGGGCACGTCGTGCTCCGCGACCCCGAGGCTGGCCAGCCCCTTCGGCACACCGACGTCGTCCCCGAGCGCCCGCACCAGGTCGGCGAGTTGCTCGGCCACCTCGTGAGGGGGTACGCCGGTGGTCGGGAGGCCGGCTGCCGCGCCCAGCGCGACGAACCGCTCCGGCCACGCCTCGGCGTTGAACCGGATGACGTGCGGCAGGAGGACACCGTTGACCACGCCGTGCGGCGCGTCCAGCAGACCGCCGACCTGATGGCTCATCGCGTGCGTCGCGCCGAGAATGGCGTTCGTGAAGGCCATGCCGGCCTCCAGCGACGCCTGGGCCATGGCGAGCCGGGCCCCGAAGTTCTTCGGCTGCACCTGTGTGCGCACCAGGTTCTCGGTGATCAGTCCGACGGCGTGGAGTGCGTGGTTGTCGGTCAGCGGGTTGTGCGCCCGGGACACGAATGCCTCGATGGCGTGGGTCAGGGCGTCCAGGCCGGTCGCCGCGTTCAGCCAGTCCGGCATGGTCGTCAGCAGGCGCGGGTCGATCACCGAGATCTCCGGCACCAGCGTGCGGCTCACGATGGTGATCTTGATGTGCTGCGTCGTGTCGGTGATCACGGCGAACTGCGACACATCCGCGCCCGTGCCGGACGTGGAAGGCACCATCACGGTGGGCGGAATGGGCTGCACGACCTGGTCCACACCCTCGTAGTCGAGAATGCGGCCGCCGTTGCCGGACAGGATCGCCACGCCCTTGGCCGCGTCGATGCAGGAGCCTCCGCCGACCCCCACGATCACATCGCAGCCGCTCTCGGCGTACCGCTCGAAACCGGCCTGGATCTCGTGGTCCTTGGGGTTGGGTGTCAGGTCGTACCAGACGACGGGGCGCAGACCGACACGACGCAGGTGACCGACCGCCTCGTCCACCCAACCCGCTTCGATCAGGCCGGGGTCGGTGACGAGGAACGGCCTGCGGCCGCCGAGCCGCAGCGCGCAGTGGCCCAGTTCGGTCAGTGAACCGGGCCCGAAGACGATCTCGGGCACATGGAACTTGGCCAGCCGCGTGGACTGACGGACGGCGTCCGTGCTCGTCTCCTGGGGCCCCAGCAGCTCACACTGGCAGTCGTCCCGGCTCCACTCGGCACTCGGATCATTACGGCTGGTCACCACGCCGCCGGACGTGAGCAACATGCGACCTCCAAAGGGCGCGAAGCCCGCAACGCGTGCGCAACGCTGAGTTTACTGCTTGATTGGCCGATATCACTGTCCCCGAAACCCAAAGTCCAAGGTAGGCGCGCGAACCCGGCCGCGGCACCTGTCCTTCCGGCCGGGGACACCCTGCCCGAACGGGCAGGTGCGCACGCACTGTGATTGCGGACAATAGTGGGTTGTCCCCATCCGAGGGCAGGGAAGCGCATGTCACAGCACACTGACCTCCGGCGCCGCAGGGCCACGCTGGAGGACGAGTGGTCCCGCTGGGTGCCACGGCTGAAGACCGCGGGTCCGGCACCGCGCGGCGGCGAGGCGCTGCGCCACGAGGTGACCGAGTCCTGGGTGCGCTCGCTCAGTCACGTGGACCCCGGCCGCGGCAGCGCCCCGGTCTGTGACGGCGGCGCGGTGCACCACCGCTGGACCGGCTCTCCCCTGCGCGGGCCGGTCGACGACCTGGCCGACGAACTGCACAGCATCGCCGAGGACGCGGGGTTCGTCACAGCGGTCACCGACGAGTCCGGGACGATCCTGTGGACGTGCGGCGGCCGGACGATGCGCCGGCGGGCCGAGCGGGTCAACTTCGCCCCCGGCGGACGGTGGGACGAACAGGCGATGGGCACCAACGCCCTGTCGCTCGCGCTGCGCACCGGCCGTCCCAGCTCCGTCTTCTCGGCCGAACACCTGGTCTCCGCCCTCCACGGCTGGGTCTGCTACTGCGCGCCGATCCACGCACCGGACGGACGCGTGCTCGGCGTTCTGGACCTGTCCACCACCTGGGACCGCTCGCACCCCCTGGCCATGTCCACCGTGCGCACCCTGGTGTCCGGCATCGAGGCCCGGCTCCGTGCCGAGCTGCCCGCCCGGTCCCACCAGAGCCCCTCCCCGGTGCGGCTGAGCTGCCTGGGCGCCGGGGAGGCCGTACGGGACGGCCTGCCTCTCCCCCTGCGGCCCCGGCAACTGGAGATCCTGACCCTGCTCGCGCTGGAGCCGCACGGATTCTCACCGGAAAGGCTCCGCGAGGCCCTGTACGGTGACCGCCCGGTCACCGCGTCCACGTTCAAGGCGGAGATCTCCCACCTGCGCCGAGCCCTCGACGGCGGCATCGCCACCCGCCGGTACGCACTGACAACGCCCGTCTCCTGCGACGCCGTCGACGTGCTGCGCGCGCTGGAGAACGGTGACACGGAGACTGCCCTGCGGCTCTACCGCGGTCCCCTGCTCCCCCGCTCCGCGGCGCCGGGCGTCGAGGAGTGGCGTACCCACCTGGAAGTGGCCGTACGAGAGGCGGTCCTGGCGAGCACACGCCCCGAGCACGCCCTGCGCTACGGCGAGCGGGCCGCATACGACGCGGAGGTGCACGAGCACGCCCTGCGCCTGCTCGGTCAGGGCGACACCCGCCGCGCGATCGCCGCCGGCCGGCTGGCCACCGCCCTGCGCGACTGATCTCCACGGCGGACGGCGAGCGGCGCCAACCTCCCGCCAACCTCGCGGGACCAGAGTCGGCCGCATGACGACGGCGCGGGCCGTCGGACACCGCATTCGCCATCCATCGAGGAGAGCCGCCATGGTGTACGCGCAGCCAGGAACCGAAGGCAGCATCGTCAACTTCGCTCAGCGGTACGAGAACTTCATCGGCGGCGACTGGGTCGCCCCCGTCGAGGGCCGGTACTTCGAGAACACGTCGCCGGTGACGGGGAAGGCCTTCTGCGAAGTCGCCCGCTCGTCCGCGGCGGACGTCGAGCTGGCCCTGGACGCCGCCCACGCCGCGGCCGGCCGGTGGGGCCGCACGTCCACCACGGAACGGGCGAACATCCTCAACAAGATCGCCGACCGGCTCGAGGAGAACCTCGAGAAGCTCGCCGTGGTGGAGACCTGGGAGAACGGCAAGCCGGTGCGTGAGACGCTGGCCGCCGACATCCCCCTGGCGATCGACCACTTCCGCTACTTCGCGGGCGTGGTCCGTGCCCAGGAGGGCAGCATCGCCGAGATCGACGCCGACAGCGTCGCCTACCACTACCACGAGCCGCTGGGCGTCGTCGGCCAGATCATCCCGTGGAACTTCCCGATCCTGATGGCTGCCTGGAAGCTGGCGCCCGCGCTGGCCGCCGGCAACTGCGTGGTCATCAAGCCTGCCGAGCAGACGCCGGTCAGTCTGCTGTACGCGATCGAACTGATCGCGGACCTGCTGCCGCCGGGCGTGCTCAACATCGTCAACGGCTTCGGCGTCGAGGCGGGCAAGCCGCTCGCGTCCAGCTCGCGCGTGGCCAAGGTGGCGTTCACCGGTGAGACCACCACCGGCCGCCTGATCATGCAGTACGCGAGCGAGAACATCATCCCGGTCACGCTGGAGCTGGGTGGCAAGAGCCCGAACATCTTCCTGCCCGACGTCACGGCCGCCGACGACGACTTCCTGGACAAGGCCGTCGAGGGCTTCGTGATGTTCGCGCTGAACCAGGGCGAGGTGTGCACCTGTCCGTCCCGCGCCCTGATCCACTCGTCCATCTACGACGAATTCATGGCCCGCTGCGTCGAGCGCACCAAGGCCATCGTCAGCGGCGACCCGCTGGACCCGGCGACCATGATCGGCGCCCAGGCCAGCAACGACCAGTACGAGAAGATCCTCTCCTACATCGACATCGGCAAGCAGGAGGGCGCCGAGCTCCTGACCGGCGGCAATCCCCGCGCCGTCGCCGGTCTGGAGGGCGGCTACTACATCGAGCCGACGATCTTCCGCGGCACCAACGACATGCGGATCTTCCAGGAGGAGATCTTCGGCCCGGTCGTCTCCGTCACCACGTACGACTCGGTCGACGAGGCCCTGAAGATCGCCAACGACACGCTGTACGGCCTCGGGGCGGGCGTGTGGACCCGGGACGGCAACACCGCCTACCGCCTCGGCCGCGAGATCAAGGCCGGCCGGGTGTGGACCAACTGCTACCACGCCTACCCGGCACACGCGGCGTTCGGCGGCTACAAGAAGTCCGGCATCGGCCGCGAGACCCACAAGATGATGCTCGACCACTACCAGCAGACCAAGAATCTGCTGGTCAGCTACTCCGCGCAGAAGCTCGGGTTCTTCTGATGAGTGACCGCACCAGGCGCGTCGAGCTGACCGCGGCGGCCGAGACCTTGGTGCGGCAGCTCGCTGCCCGGCACGGGCCGGTGATGTTCCACCAGTCCGGCGGCTGCTGCGACGGCAGCGCACCCATGTGCTACCCGCGCGACGAGTTCCGGGTCGGTGCCTCGGACGTCCTGCTCGGGCGGGTCACCGACGGCACCCCGTTCTGGATGAGCGCCGACCAGTACGCGTACTGGTCGCACACCCACCTCACCGTCGACGTGGTCCCCGGCCGGGGCAGCGGCTTCTCGCTGGAAGCCCCGGAGGGCGTGCGTTTCCTGATCCGCTCCCGGCTGCTCTCCGACGGCGAGTTGGAGCACATCGAGGCGGAACCGCCCCTGCCGACGGGGGCGGACGCAACGCGATGACCCGGCGAGTCGGCGCGCCGGGAGCCGGACAGCCACCGCGTCGGCGCAGGCGGTGGTGACAGCGGGGCCGGACACCCAGGTGTCCGGCCCCGCACCCATGTCGAGGGTGCGTCCGCAGCGGCAGGGGGCCGCCCCCCTCCGAAAGGAGGGGGCGGGTGCGCCCCGTCGCCCAGCTACGGAGCGTCACGCGGCTGCGTAGCGTCAGCAGTGTCGTCAGTGACAGGCAGATTCCCCGACGATCCCGCCCCCGGCGGTGGGGGAACCGCCCCTCCGGCGCTCCTGTCCTGTGAGCAGGACCGCGAATCCCCCACCTTTTCCGACCAGCTTCGGGGCCGATCATGAGCACCACAGCAGTCCGCGAGAGCTCGCAGCCGACCGCCGAGCCCTTCCTGGGGCAGCAGTCCGCCGCGCACCGTGTCACACGACCGCCCGCCATGCCCTCCGGGCCCCGCCGCGACATCGCCCGCCAGGCGATCCTGGCACTGCCGGCCGAGATCAGCTGGGTTCCGGTGGCCCGCCACTGTGCCGCGGCCGTTCTGGCGCAGTGGCGGCTTCCTTCGGCCGCTCGCCAGTCCGCCGAACTGGTCGTCGGCGAACTCGCCGCCAACGCCGCCCAGCACGGCCGCCACGACATGACCGCTCACCTGTCGCTGCACGCCGGAGTCCTGCGGATCTCGGTGACGGACTCCGGGGACCCGGACCGGCCACGGCCGCCCGAGCCGACCGACGCGGACGCCGACGAGCACGGACGAGGACTCGCGATCGTGGAACTCCTCAGTGACGAGGTCCGCGTTCGCCAGAGCTCTCTCGGTCGAAGCGTCAGCGTGGTGCTCCGCGCAGCGACCGCGTGAACGAGGCGTATCCCGTCGCTGGGGCGACTCTGCCGGCCTGTCCGACCTGCATCCAGGTGAACAGCAGCGCGGCCAGGGCGGCGAGCCCCGGCAAGCCGGCCGCCATCAGGGCGACCCATTGCATCCGTTTCCAGCCCGCGGGCCTGGGCGCCGCCGAACAGCCGAGGTCCCGACGCCGGCTGACGTTCGCATCCCGCCACCCGACGCTGGTCACAGGCCTTACGCGCCCACATCCCCGACGCCCTCGAGGTCGCCGCCTCCGGCACGGTCGCCCCCGAACGGGTCGTCTCCCACGTGCTCGACTGGGAGGACCTCCCCCAGGCCCTGCCGGAGAAGCACCTCAAGCCCGTCTTCGTCCGCGACACCACCCCGCCCACACCCGCACGCTGACAACCGCATCGCGGCCGGCGACCACGCACACAGAGACACCCGATGAACTCCACCTCACCGCCCCGAGCACCATCCCGCACGATCCGGCAGCCGAGGACCTGGAGCGCCAGAGGGCAGCAATCGCCGCCCTCGGCCACGAGCTGCGCCTACTCGTCGACGCGACCGTCCGCACCGCGGCCTCCCCAGCGACCCTGGACCGCCTGGCGGGCGGCGTCCGAGCCCTCACCGAACAGCTCACCGGCCACCGCCGCCAACCTGCGGACATCCCCGGGGTGGACGAATTCCCGGGCGGGATACGGATGTACAGCCCCGTCACCGGCGCCGGCAGCCCGATCGCGCCGCCGATGCGGGTGACTCCGACGGACGGCGGCGTCATGGGACGGTGCCTCCTCGGCATTGCCCATGAAGGACCACCCGGCTACGGCCACGGCGGCGTCAGCGCCATGCTCCTCGACGAACTGATGGGATGGGCATGCGCCGCCGCCGGAAGTCCGGGCATGACCATCTCGCTCCAGATGCGCTATCACGGCCCGGTTCCCCTGGAGGCGCCCTTGCGGGCCAATGCCCAGGTCACGGGAACCGACGGCCGAAAGGTCTTCGTGGAAGGCTCGATCGCCACAGAAGAGGCCCCGTCCACCATCCTCGTTCAGGCGGACGGCATCTTCGTCGCACCAGCCCAGAGGCCGCCCGCACCCTCTTTCCGGCCCTCGACAACACGGAGTAGGCCCGTGTCCGGTCAGGAAATGACACTGTTCTGAGACCGAGGACGCAGCACCCGCCGCGATCGACCACATAGCTGCTGGTCAGGAGCGCTTCATGAGCCACGGCCGGTGAGAACCTACAGGACCTGGTCGGATCTCACATCCGGTGGCCGAATCTCTCGGCCGATGGCCGTCAGCCGACGTGGTCCATGCAGGCTCGGTCGAGGGCGCCGCTGCGATGAGTTCCGGCCGGGTCGTGAGTCTGTTCTGGTAACCGTCGTAGACGTCGTACGACGCTGCCTGGCACAAGACACCACGGAGGACATCATGCCGACCACGCCGGAGGACCCGACCACCGCGCTTCCCGGCCGCCCGCCCGTGGTCGACCTGGCCACCTGGCAGACGGCCCGTGACGAGCTGCTGGTCCGCGAGAAGGCCCACACCCACGAGGGCGACGCCATCGCCGCGGCCCGCCGCCGGCTGCCGATGGTGGAGTTCGACGGGACGGTCGAGGTCGTCGGACCCGACGGCCCGGTCCCGTTCCTGGACCTGTTCCAGGGTCGCGACGAGCTCGTTGTCTACAAGCACATGTGGTACGACGGCGCGCCGCACCAGGGGCAGTGCGAGGGCTGCACCACCACGGCCTGGCACCTGAAGGACGCCGTCTACCTGGGCGCCCGCGGCGTCTCGTTCGCCATCCTGACCACGGGCCGGTGGGAGGAGGTGGCCTCCTACGTCGAGTTCATGGGCTACACCCAGCCCTGGTACTCGGTGCGCGACGTGGACGCGCCGGTCGGCGGCGAGATGGGCTACCTCACCTGCTTCCTGCGCGACGGCGACCGCGTGTTCCTCACCTACTCCACGACGGGCCGTGGCAACGAGCGGGTCAACGGGTCCCTCGGCCTGCTCGACATGACGCCCTACGGTCGCGGCGAGGCGTGGGAGGACAACCCCGAGGGCTGGCCCGAGGGGCGCAGCCCGTGCTGGTTCTGGCGCTCGGACTCGGACGGGAACGCCACGTGGGGCCCGACCAGCCGCCCCGTGCCGCAGTGGACCCGCCCCGATGCGACCCCCGTGGAGACTCTCGGCCGGCACGGCCACCACCACTGACGCGCCTTCGTCGACGGCGCCGGCCAGGGTGTCAGGTGCGGGCGGAACCTCCGGACGATGCGAGGGGCCGCCGCGCGTTCGGGCGGTGGGCGTTTCGCCCGTTAGGCGAAGACCAGCCGGTGGCCGACGGACTTCGCCAGTCGGTCGGCCGCAGGTCAGGCCCAACTGGCCCGCTCATACTCCGGCCTGAAAACGTGAGCCCGCGTCGAGGGCGGCGAGCAGTTCCGCGACACGGCGGCGGTAGGTGCGCAGCGACATGCCGAGTTCCCGTGCGGCTGCTTCATCGGTGACGCCGGAGCCCAGGGCGCGCAGGACCCTGCCGGTCTGGGCGTCGGCCCGGGGTTCACCATCAGATCCTCGCCGAAGAGCCGCCCAGTGGTTCTCGACAGGCTGGCTGGCCCCTCACCACTCGCCGCCGCCCCGACCCACATCTCGGCCGACGACAACACCGGAGGTCTTCGTGCGCCATCGGGCGCAGCCTCAGCATGCCTGGCCCGCTCACTCCTCCCGTCATGTGCCACGTCGGTGTACGTCAGCACTTCCTGGCAGTTCACGACTGCATCGTCAACGAGTCGCGATGGACTGCGCGTATGACATCTGTCCGAGCATCGCAAGCCAACAACCAGAGGTGATCCCGCCAACGTCACCGGACATCACAACGCACGCACGGCGTTCCCGCTAAACCGGACATGTGCTGGTGTCCGGCGTTTGCCGAGGGGGAGGGTGAGGCCGTGCTGACCATCAATCTGGGGGTGCTGCTCGCGATCACCGTCGTCGTACGGCTGCGCCGCCGGACCGAGGCGCGCTCCCGGTTCGACGTTGGGGCAGAACTGCGATGTGGCCGCCGCGCACGCCCATGACCCCACCCATGCCATCGTGTCAGCGGCCTCCACCAGCTACGGATCCGATCCCGATCCAAGTCATGGCATCGGTAAGGCAGTTGCCTTGCGTTCCATGATTCACACCCGGAAGGGACATCGCGTGAGGACACCATCTCGACGGCGTCACCGGCGCTCTGTGTCAAGGGGAATCGCCGTCGCGCTCTTCGCCGTCACAGCCCTGGTCGTCCAGGCTCCCTCTGCCGCCGCTGACGTCTGCGGGCGTCAGGTCGTCGGAGACATCCTGGCCAAGTACGAGCAGATGGGCGGGGAAACCTCCCTCCTGGGCTGTCCGACGACGGATGAAC
Source organism: Streptomyces sp. NPDC015127 (assembly GCF_043080095.1). Classification (NCBI taxonomy): domain Bacteria; kingdom Bacillati; phylum Actinomycetota; class Actinomycetes; order Kitasatosporales; family Streptomycetaceae; genus Streptomyces; species Streptomyces sp. NPDC015127. The sequence goes on along the minus strand of NZ_JBIBVE010000015.1, from coordinate 16,920 downwards.
TGCCCACGCCGGACGGGCGCGGCCGGTACAACCACTTCGAGGGCGGGTCGATCTACTGGACGCCGACGACCGGCGCGCATCCGGTGTGGGGGGCGGTCCGCGACAAGTGGGCCTCGATGGGCTGGGAGGCGAGCAAGCTCGGGTATCCGGTCGGTGACGAGCTGACCAACCCCGACGGTCAGGGCAAGCGGCAGCAGTTCGAAGGCGGCACCGTCTACTGGCACCCCACTCTCTCCAACGGTGCGCATCCGGTGTGGGGGCAGATCGGAAAGTTGTGGGGCGAGTGGGGGTGGGAGGGCGGCAACTTCGGCTACCCCACCAGTGACGAGATCCCGTCTCCGGAGCTCAAGGGGTTCATCCAGACGTTCTCCACCCACCGCACCGTGCTGTGGTGGAGCACGGGCTTCGACAACGGGGACACGAACCACCCGGTGTGCAAGGAGGAGTGTGTCGGCTACAAGGCCGCGATCGGCTCGGAGTGGGTGAAGGCCACCGAGGTTGCCCGCAACCTCGTCAACGGCAACGTGGACATCTCGGTGTTTCCGACCGAGGAGGGGTTCGAGTCCGCGGACACCAGCTATGACCGGCTGTGGAACCAGTCCTTCAGCAAGGTTCCGTACCCGGACAGGTGGCTGAGCGACGACCAGGGGTCGTCCCTCTACAAGCAGCTCGCCTGCCACGCCCGCTACTCCTACGACCTGGGCGGAGGCCCGCTCAGCGGCGACACGTGGGACCTGGAGGGGTGGGCGCCTGATGTGTCCTGGGATTACGCCATGAATCCGATCTTCTTCCTGGATCACGGCTGCAACTGGTACGAGCGGTAGCGGGCATGCGGGAGGGTCCCGCCCCCGGGCATGCCGACGGGGCGGGACCCTTTCCGTAGCCGGCGGGCGGCCAAGGCGGGCGCCGCGGGCGCGCGGGCGGGTGGGGTGAACAGGCCCACGGCCACCAGGCGTCGCCCTGCCCCGGTCAGAGCGGCATCACGGCGGCGCGTGGTGACCAGGGCACGGCCGTGGCGGCTGTTTGGCCACGCCGGCCTGCGATCGCCAGGCACCCGGTGTCGGCCAGTCCGCCCTCGCCGGCGGTGGCGGCCCCCGTATGGCTCACCTGTACCGGGCCGGCGGTCTCCGGGCCAGGTCCGGTGTAGCCGGATACCGCCGTAGCGCCGTCGCGTGCTGTGGCATCGCCGGTGATCGGGGCGGCTACGGACGGCCGGCGCTTTGCGACTGCGGCCTCGGCTCCACCGGAGCGGCCGCCCGTCCTCGGGCACTCGCCGTGCGCCGCCCCAACAGGAGCACGGCGCTCTCCCGGCGACTCGCCGCGCCACTGGCTGCAGCCGCCCGGTGGGTGCGAGCGACGATCTGGCCAATCCGCTCGCGTGTCCGTGGTTCACACGACAGGTGCCCTGTCACGTCGTCGGTGCCGTGGATGGCCAAGACGGCATCCACGTCATCGAGAGCAACTTCACGGAACTGAAGGGGCGAGGTGGCGGTTGCACATCGATACTGGAGAACGGGGCCGTGCGGGGCGGATGGGCAGGTGCGGAGTGTCGTGATGCGGCCTGTGGACGACGTGGCCGGTGGTGCTGCCTGGGATGCGGGCGGCTGGCTGGGGGAACTGCGGGTGGCGGTCGTGGCCACGAGCGCTGATGGGACGATCGTGCGCTGGGACCATGGGGCGCAGGCCCTGCTCGGTTACGCCTCACGGGAAGTCGTAGGCCGATCCATCGGCGACCTGCTGCATCCTGGCGCCGACGGCAGCCTCGGCCGGTCCTTGTGGGCCGGCGCGACCACCGATCGCGGGGTCATGGCCACCGTTACCACCTGGCACCGCGATGGACATCCGATCGAGCTGGAGATCTGGGCGGCACCCGTTCCGGCGCGCCACCGCGGCGGCACCACCGTGCTGATCTTTGCCGCAGACGCCCATACGGCACGAGGCATCCGCGGTTCCTCCGCGGTATGGGACGGGCTGTTCGTCCGTTCCCCGGTCGGCATCGCCGTGTTCGACACTCAGTTGCGCTTCCTGCGCGTGAACCAGGCATTGCAGGCTATGAACGGCCTGCCCGAGGACGCCCACATCGGACGCCGCGTGGTGGAGCTGCTGCCCACGGTGAACGCGGTGGACATGGAATCCGCCATGCAGCAGGTCCTGGCCACCGGGCAACCGGTCCTCGACTTCCGTCGCACCGGCCGCACTCCGGCAGACCCCGACCACGACCGGGTCTGGTCCTGCTCCTACGTCAGACTGGAAGACTCCGACGGCCGACCCATCGGGCTGGCTGCCTCCCTGATCGACATCACCGCCCAACAGCGGGAACACCTCGAAGCCGAAGCCGGCCGGCGCCGCCTGGCCCTGGTCAACGAAGCCAGCGTCAAGATCGGCACCAGTCTCGACCTGGAGCGCACCGCGCAAGAGCTCGCGGATGTCGCCGTTCCCGCCCTGGCCGACGCCGTCACGGTCGATGTGCTCGAGTCACTCGCAACGGGCGACGCTTTCGGCCCGGGCCTGCGCGGCGGAACCGCTCTGCGCCGCCTGGGAAAGGCTCCCCTGGCCGGGTCGCGCATCGCGGACATCCTCGCTCCGCTCGGACGAACCCTCACCTTCCCCGCCGGAGCGCCCTACACCCAGGCCCTCGCGGAGCGCGAGCCATTCGTCGTCGCACGGCTCGACGAGAAAGCCATCGCCCCTGCGGCCCGCCACTCAACGGCACCGGCACGACTTCTCGAGCAGGGAGTCCACTCGTTCATGATGGTCCCGCTGCTCGCCCGCGGCGTCGTGCTGGGCCTCGCCACCCTGTACCGCAGCCGGCCCGTCGGCCCGTTCACCGACGACGACGTGACCCTCGCCGTTGAGCTCGCGGCCCGCGCCGCCGTCTGCGTGGACAACGCCCGCCTCTACCACCGCGAACACGACACCGCCCTCATCCTCCAGCGCAGCATGCTGCCCCAGTACATCCCCTCGCCCGTGATGATCGAGGTCGCCCACCGCTACCTGCCCGCCAGCGACGTCAACGAAGTCGGCGGCGACTGGTACGACGTGATCCGCCTCGATGGCGGCAAGACCGCGCTCGCCATCGGCGACGTCATGGGACACGGCACCGCGGCCGCAGCCGTCATGGGAAGGCTCTCCGCCAGCGTCCGCGCCCTGGCGCGCCTCGACCTCCGCCCCGAGGACCTCCTGCACCAGCTGGACGCAGCACTGGAAGACCTCGCCGAGCCGATGCTCGCGACCTTCCTCTACACGATCATCGACCCGGTGAGCGGCCTGTGCCGCATCACCCGCGCCGGCCACCCCCCGCCCGCCGCCGTCTCACCCGACGGCACCGCCCGCCTCCTGGACCTGCCCCCCGGTGTCCCACTCGGCGTCGGCGGCACCCCCTTCATCACCACCGACATCACACTCCAGCCCGGCAGCACCCTCCTCCTGTACACCGACGGACTCGTCGAAGCCCGCGGCACAGACATCGACGCACGCCTCGCCGAACTCACCCACCTCCTCACACAGCCCGCGCCATCCCTGGACGAGCTGTGCGACCGCCTGCTCACCCACCTGACACCCGCGGCCGCCGACGACGACATCGCACTCCTCGCCGCCCGCCTCAACCCCGGCACCACCTGAACCGCCGACCGCGGGGACGTCAGTGGCTGTCCGCCCAGCCCTGATCGCCACAACCGACACCACGGGCGTCGTGCGGTATCTCCTCGGGCAGGTTGCGGCGGGCACGCACTCCGGAGGCATGTCGCAGGAGCTCTGCTGTGGCCTTCCGCCTGCGAGGGGGGCGTCGAGGCCGGCGGTGCGGGCGAGACGGACGGGTCAGCCCGAACAATACTGATCCGCAATGACAATTACTCACAGTAAGGTTCCTCGGCATGACTACCACGTACGACGTCAAGCGCCGGCTCAAGAAGTGCTACTCGCCCAAGAACACCGACTGGGAACTCGTCGACATCCCCGAGCTCCATTTCCTCGCCATCGACGGGCACGGCGACCCGAACACCAGCGCCGCGTACCGCCAGGCGGTCGAGGCGCTCTATGCGGTCGCCTATACCGCCAAGTTCGCGAGCAGAGGCGACCTTGGCAAGGACTTCGTCGTGGGCCCACTCGAGGGGCTGTGGTGGGCGGACGACATGGACGACTTCCTGGCCAGGCTCAAGGACAACTGGCGGTGGAGACTGCTCATCAACGTCCCCGACTGGATCACTGGCGGCATGATCGAAGACGCCAAGCACACGGCCCTGACCAAGAAGAAGCTTCCGGCCATTCCGGACGTTCGGTCAGAGACGCTGCACGAGGGCACCAGCGCCCAGGTCCTCCACATCGGCCCTTACGACGACGAGACACCGATCCTGACCAGGCTGCACCACGATTACCTCCCCGCCAACAACTTGCGGGAGGCGGGGTTGCACCACGAGATCTACCTCAACGACCCACGCAGGACTGACCCCGCCAAGCTCAGGACAATTCTGCGGCAACCCGTCGTAGCGCAATCGGGTTGAGGGACGTCGGCGTGTGCAACGGGATCCCGAGCGTGCACCGTGGCTCGTCCGCCGGCCACTCGACCGATCCGCCCCGCCACGGCCACGCCGGGTGAAAGTATGGGCGAGTCGGAGGGGAACGAGGGCTGAGTGGAAGACAACAGACGGATAGCCCTGCTCATCGGCGTGGGCGAGAATCCGGGAGCGGAGCACCTTCTTCCCTCCCTGGCGACAGCGGTCGATGCCGATCTGCAGGTCCTGGGTGACGCCCTGCAGGGCAGCGGCTACCTGGTGGAGACCTTGCTGAATCCCACCCGGAATGCGATCACCGAGTGCATCTCCGGCCTCTCCGCAAGCGCGCCGCCCGGCAGCACGTTGCTCCTCTACTTCACCGGGCACGGCGTGCGGATCGGCGCCACCGACTACTTGGTGCCCTCCGACGCCCGTGCCCCTGCCGGCAACGGCGACAACGCGGCCGTGTGGGAGCAGCCCCATGTACGGGAGTCGCTCCGGAAGCGGCCCGCGCGATTGCCACCGGACTGATGGTCATCGCCTTTTTGGTGTTGACCGCAGGCTCCCTCCTGGCCGTACGGGCCGCGCACGGGGCTCCGGAGCGCGAGATCCTCCTGGGCGGGCAGGCGCTGCGCCGCTGGACCGAGCAGGAAGTGGCGCGGGTGACACGGGCGCTGGCCTGGGCCTCCCTCTGCTGCGTCCTGGGAGTGATCCTGGTGGTCGGTGCGCTCGTCGTGGCATGGGTGACGACGGAGCATTCCGACACGCATCCGGTTGTCGTAAGGACGGGCACAGGCGTTGTGTGCGGCGAGTTGATCGTTGCCGACCAGCAACACGTCGAGATCAGCTCTGAGAAGAGCGGCAAAGTCTCTCTGCCGTGGACGGCTGTCGTGAGCGTGAAACCTGGAGAGAGCTGCACATGAGCGCCCTCGTCCATCGCCTTGGAGCCACGGCTTGCGCCAACACGTGGTCGGCGCTCGATGCCGCGGTCGGCCCGGCACGGCTGTCCAACCTCTGAAGGTTCCGGCGGCAGTTCCCGGTCTCGACTTCCCGAGCGCGCCGAGCGCATCCTGGCCGACTCCGGCTGGGAGTCCCCGGCCCCGGTGCTTGCCTGGACGGAAGCAGCTGGGCCTGACCCCACCACGATCGCGTTCAGGCAGCAGCCCATGCGCACCAAGCCGCGGCGCACGCCGAGCAATCCCGGACTCGGCGACGCCGATCACCCTGCGCCCCTTCAGCGGTTCGTCGTCCATTGCAGTATTCCTCGCGTCGGTGCCGGCTGTCCCAGGAGAGTGGCGGCCACTGCGGCCCGTTCGGGTTCCGAGCCGGATGACGTGTTCGTCGTGGGAGACCGTCACGCCGAACGCGGCCGTGCTCGGTGAGCCGTACGCACGTCGGCCCCCCCGTGCTCACGAACGCGGTGATCTTCCATAGCGCCCTGGCCGTCGCGGAGTTCGTGCACCCACTCCAGGAGGACCATCACGACAGGAGGGCGCGCCAGCGGTCCGCCGACTCCACCATGTCCTGGATGACCCGCTCCAGGAACGTCCCTCCCCTGGCCAACCGCTGTCCCACGGGGCTGTCGGGCCCGAACGTCTCCGCCGCCGCCATCGCGGCCTGCGCCGCCTCGAGCGTCTGCCGCGAGCTGATCAGGATCGAGTTGTACCAGGCGTCGTCGTCGACCACGTAGATGTCTCGACGCCGCTGCGGATCGCGCTCGCGGCGGACATACCCGTGCTGGACCAGGAAGTTAACGGCCACGGAGACGGACGCAGGGCTGACCCTCAGCCTGCGGGTCAACTCGGCTGCGGTGCGCCTGCCGTCCTCGGACAGCAACAGGTCGACGTGCACGCGCGCTGTCAACCTCGGCATCCCCGACCTGACCGCCAGCTCGATGATCTCCTCTTCCATCGCGCCGCCCGATGGTCCGGCCGCGCGTGGGAGTGCCGGAGTGCCACGCCGCGCCCGCTGGACCGTCGCCTGGTGCGCTTGCTGGGGCCGGTAGCCGGCCGGGCCGCCGTTGCGTCCGACCTCCCGGCTGATCGTCGAGGTCGGCCGGTCGAGCCGCCTGGCGACCTCGGCGTAGGAGAGCCCGTCGGCGAGTCCGGCCGCGATGCGCTGGCGCTCCTGCTGCGTCAATCGTCCTCCTGGCATGCCGCCAGTATTGCCTTCGCGGGCACCCATTGCAACGCAGCATTGCATTCGAGCTCAGCGCCATTGCATCAACTTGACGCCATCGACCAGGGAATACGCGTTTCTGTCGATTGACAGCCATTCTGAATGCAACGTAGCTTTCGGGCAGCTTCAAACACGCCATATCGCGAGATGAGGAATGGCCATGAGTGAGTCCCTCCACACCGTCACGACGTTACCGACGGCACGTCAGCCCGGCTGCCCCTTCGACCCGCCGGCAGAACTGATCGACGCCCGCCGGCACGGCCCCATCAGCCACTACACCTTCCCCGGCGGCAAACCCGGCTGGCTGATCACCGGATACGACCTGGTCAGGTCGGTCCTGGCCGACTCGCGGTTCAGCTCACGCAAAGAGCTCATGCTCCACCCCACCATCGACTACGGCGACATCGAGGTCCCTGCGGCGCCGCCCGGCGAGTTCCTCCTCATGGACGACCCACAGCACCGCCGCTACCGCAAGCCGCTGGCGGGCAAGTTCACCGTACGGCGGATGCGACTGCTCACCGAGCGCGTCGAGCAGATCACCGCCGACTGCCTGGACGCCATGGAGAAGGCCGGCCCGCCGGCGGACCTGGTGACCGCGTTCGCCAAGCCCGTCCCCGCCATCATCATCTGTGAACTGCTGGGGGTGCCGTACCAGGACCGGGGCTCCTTCCAGGAGCAGGTCGACTCGTTCATGAACGGGGAGACAAGCGACGAGGACCTGATGGCGGCCTACACCGCGACCCAGGACTACCTCGCGCAACTGGTGGCCGCCAAGCGTGCGCACCCCACCGACGACGTGCTCAGCGACCTCACCGACAGCGATCTGACCGACGAGGAGCTGAAGGGGATCAGCCTGATTCTGCTCGCGGCCGGGCTCGACACCACCGCGAACATGCTGGCTCTCGGCACCTTCGCGCTGCTGCGGAACCCTGAGCAACTGGCCGCGCTGCGCGCCGATCCCGCACTCGCCGACCGGGCCGTGGAGGAGCTGCTGCGGTATCTGAGCGTCGCCAAGACGTTCATGAGGACGGCGCTGGAAGACGTCGAACTCGGCGGCCGGACCATCAAGGCCGGCTCGCCGGTGATCCTCTCGTACAACACCGCCAACCGTGACCCCGAGCGCTTCGCCGATCCCCACGTGCTCGACCTCCAGAGGCAGGTCGGCGGGCACCTGGCCTTCGGCCACGGCATCCACCAGTGCCTGGGGCAGCAGCTGGCCCGCGTCGAGATGCAGGTCGCGTTCCGCGCGCTGGTCGACCGCTTCCCCACGCTGCGCCTCGCCGTACCGGCTGAAGAGGTTGGCCTGCGCCCGGAGACCGCGGACATCTACGGGGTGAAGAGCCTCCCGGTCACCTGGGACGAGGAAGAGTCATGAGGACGACGCGCCTGAGCGTCGACCGTGAGCGCTGCATCGGCGCCGGGATGTGCGCCATGACCGCCCCCGAGGTCTTCGACCAGGATCCCGACGACGGCCGCGTGCTCCTGCTGCACGCCGAGCCGCCCACCGCCCATCGCGCGGCCGCGCAGATGGCCGCCGGTGTCTGCCCCTCCGGGGCAATCACCCTCCACGACCCGGAATCCAGCCGCTCCTAGCGCCCGGGCGACCGCACCCGGACCGAGAACCCCGCGCCGCGCGTCGGTGGGGGGCTCTCGCGTGTACGGCACGCGTCACGCATCCGTAGGGCAGGCGTCACGCTTCCTGCCCGGTGGCCGAGAGGACGATCTCGCGAATGGTCACGTTCGGATGCTGCCGGTACGCGTAGCCGATCGCCTCGGCGACCACCGAGGAGCCGGACGCCACCGGCGGCCTTCAGCCACGCCTCGTCATCGCATCGGGGCGCGTCGGATAGAGCATCCGCACTGTTTCCGGCAGATCCGGGTCCTCGGGCGCGAGGGTGGGAGAACCGCCAGGGCTGCGTATTGTGCAATGAAGGGCGGCGATGGCGTCCCCGATCAGGGATGCCACCGTCTTGTCATCAAGAGGTTGAGCCGGCACCGATCCTCCCCCCAGCGAGTGCCGGGGGCGCCGTCTCCGGCCGGCTGCACCCGCAGGCTGCCACCGCGGCCGTACACCCGCGCGCCCGAAGCGACCGAGGGTCCCGCTGGCGGTCTGGACTGCCAATCGGCTCGGGTGGCTGTAGGGGTGATCATGACCGGGCAGGAGTTGCCCTGTTCCACCGGGTGACCACGTACCCGTACCGCGAGTGGTCGCTCAGGCGGGACGCCGCCGCCGTGGCGGGCGTGTGCGCTGGGCGGGCCGTAGCGTGGAGAGACGAGTCGGGCTGTGGACCGCATGCGGGAGGCGGTGGCGATGGCGGGGATGGACTATGCGGCGCTGTTCACCGCCACGCCGAGCCCGTATCTGGTGCTGGACCCGGACCTGGTGATCGTCGAGGTCAACCGTGCCTACTTGGAGGCGACCGGTCGCAGCCGGGAGTCCCTGATCGGGCAGTACGTTTTCGATGCCTTCCCGGACAATCCGGCCGACCCCGATGCCGACGGAGTGCGTAATCTGAGCGCCTCCCTGCGCCGGGTCCTGGCGACAGGGCAGCCGGACACGATCGCGCTGCAGCGGTACGACATCCCCGTCATGGGCAAGCGGGGTACGTTCGAGGAGCGATGGTGGTCTCCCGTCAACACACCGATCCTCGGACCGGACGGGAACGTTGTGTGGATCATCCACCGGGTGGAGGACGTCACCGAATTCGTCAAGGCCCATACCGCCGCCGACAGGCCGCTTTCCGAGTGGCAGGCACTGGAGGCTGAACTCTATACGCGGGCTCGTGAGCTGCAGCGGCTGAACGAAGAACTGCGGCGGGCCCACATCCGGGAGCGCGAGGTGGCTGTTGCATTGCAGGAGGCCATGCTCCAGGTACCCGACCTGGCACGGCACCAGGACGTCGCGGTGCGCTACCTTCCCGCGGCCGGCTCGCTGAACGTGGGTGGCGACTGGTACGACCTGGCCGACTTGTCGGACGGCCGCTTCGCGGTCGCGGTCGGCGACGTCGTCGGCCACGGTCTGGAAGCCGCCGCCGTGATGGGCATGCTGCGCAGCGCTCTCAGCGCCGCCATCCGCGCCCTGGAGCGGCCCGCCCAGGCGCTGGAGGTCCTCGGCCTGTATGCCCGGTCGGTGGACGGCGCGCTGAACACCACCGCCTTCAAGGCACTGGTGGACACCCGGAGCCACCTGATCATCTACAGCAACGCAGGCCACCCACCACCCGTCCTCCTGCACCCGGACGGTGACTGTGAACTGCTGGACCGTGCCACCGACCCTCCGCTGGGCGCCCGACCCCAGCACGTTCCCCGCCCGCAGGCCGGCCATCCCTACACCTCCGGCGACACCCTCGTGCTCTACACCGACGGCCTGATCGAACGCCGCGGCGAAGACCTCGACGCGGGACTGGCCCGCCTGACCGACGCCCTCGGCCGCTACCGCACCCTCAGCCCGGAACGCCTCGCGGATGCCCTGCTGGCCCACCTCGGCGTGTCCGGAGGCGCCCGCGACGACATCGCCCTGCTCATCGTCCGGCTGTGACCGGTATACGTGCTGAACCTCGCACAGCACGCGCCGGCACGCGGCCTCGACGAACTCGCCACCGGCGAAGGAACTCCACGACGATTCAACCCAGATGCCCCTCCACCTTCTTCGGCATCACCAACACCCGTTGCTGGTCTGCCTCATCCCGAAGCGCCTGCCGCATCTCCCGAGAGTTGACTCGCCCAGCGGGTGCGGCTGTGCGGGCCGCGGGCGTGTCTCGTGCAGCTGCTCCATGGCGACCGGTTCGTCGGCGGCGAAGAAGAGCACAGCCGGGAATGCGCCCGTGAAGAAACCCGCGCAGCGCAAGCCACCGAAGGCGTCTTTGGCGGCTGGGCCGTCCTCAGGCCGTGCCCGTCGACCTGAGGCCCTTGCCCTTGTCGGTGAGCTCGCGGCCGACGTCAGCTCCGGCCGGCACACCTCCGGCCGCCGCCATGCGCCGGAGACCGCGGGTGAGGGCGAGAGTGACCGCAGCAGAGGCAGTGGCCATCACGGTCATGGCGGTTGCGGGTGAGGTGAGCTGCGCGATGCCGCCCGCGACCGCCGCGGCGACGCCCTGCATGGTGAACATCCCTGAGGAGTGCAGTCCGAGGGCGTGACCCTTCAGCTCGCTGGGAACCAGGGACATCAGGCGTTCCTGGAGCAGCAGGTTGGCGGAGAAGCCGATCGATCCCACGGCCACGGCGGCGAGCGCCACGGGCAGCGCCGGGTGCAGGACGAAGATCAGATACGGGGCAGCGAGCAACAGCAGCAGTTGCGGCGCACCGAATCTGTCGCGCCAGTGTCCGGGCAGGAAGCGGCCGGTCAGGGTGTCCCCCGCCAGCATGCCGACCGCGGCGCAGGCGAACAGAAGCCCCGCGTGGCGTGGTGCGAATGAGACGAAGAGGGACTCGCAGCCGACGACGAGCCCGTTGGGCACCCACAGGGCGAGGTAGACGACGCGCCGCGGCTTCTCCGCCCACAGGCGCGCGTTGGTCCGCCAGGTATCGCTCGCGAACGGACGGCCATTCGCGCGCGGCCGCCGTCTCGCGAGACCGACACGGGCGACGACCGCGGCGACGACGAACAGGGCGGCGCCGGTGAGCAGTGCCCCGCGCGGCGTCAGGACGTTGACGAGTACGGCGCCGAAGGCATAGCCGCAGATTTGCAGGCATCCCGCGCACATGTTGAGCACCGAGCGGCCGAGCAGGTAGCCCTCTGCGGGGAGGATCTCGGTGAGCAGTCCGTAGCGCACTCCGCCGCCGACTGAGCCGAGCATGCCCTGGACCGACAGGATCGCGAAGGTCGCCCCCACGGGCAGGCCGGGCACGGCCAGAGTGGTGGTGGCCACGGCGAAGAAGAGCGCCAGGCCGACGGTTGCGGCGCGCGGCGGCAGGCGGTCCGCAGCCGACAGCAGGAAACTCGCGCCGATCACCTGCGCCAGCAACGGGCCGAACATGCTGAGGGCGGCGAGGAGCGGTGAGCCGGTCGCGGCGTAGACGAGCGTCGCGCGGCAGTGGACGCGAGCAGCGGTTTGAACTCCGAGGTCCACCGACCTGCTGGAGTGGGTGTGGCGGGAGACGGTGGCGGGCGACTGGCCGCGACGGCGGCGCGTCATTGAGGCAGATGTGGTCGCGCGTACGGGCCAGTTGAGCCGGGCGGGCTGGGCAGCCGCACTGGACGACATGCATCCGGAGATGCGGTGGCTGGGCGGCAACCGGCTGCAGATCAACACCCGGGCCTTCCCGCCCCGGCAATTGATGGGATCACAGCTACTACTCGTGCCGGTCACGCCACGTACAGGATGGATCTCCATGGACCGGCCGGACTCCCACGGCGCGGTGCACCGGAACGCCGTGGTGTACCCGTGCTCGGGCACACTGGCGGAGCCGGAGCGGGCCGCCGCTCCGGAGGCACTGGCCAGGCTGCTCGGTGCCGGGCGGGCGAGCGTGCTGGTGCTCCTGGACAGCCCGATGAGCACGACGCACCTGGTGGCGATGACGGGCCAGGGGCTCGGCTCGGTGGGCCGCCACCTCAAGGTGCTCCTCGACACCGGGCTGCTCGGCCGCCGCCGTGCGGGACGCTCCGTGCTCTACTACCGCACGGCCGTCGGCGACGTGCTGGTGCGGGCGCAGGACTCCTAGGGGGTGTCTCGCCGATCTTGCCGGGCTCCCAGCGTCTACGGCCTGGTGCGCAATTGCCTCGCGCCTGAGCCGCCCCGCGATCTACCCTCGCGGCCATGACGTCACACGATGCGCCTGAAGGCTCCCGGATCGCTCCCGATGGTGCCGGGCTGGTGATCCGGCAAGAGACCGCTGACGATCACCGAGATGTGCGCGAGGTTCATACGCGCGCCTTCGGTGACAGCGATCGGGTTCCCGGGCTCGTGGAGGCACTTCGCGTTGCGGAGGCTGCATTGGCGCCGATGTCCTTTGTCGCTGTCGTTGATGACCGGGTCGTCGGGCATGTACTGCTGAGCGCGACGCGGTTGGACGCTCCGCGCCGGATCGTGGACGTCTTGTCGCTGTCACCGCTGGGCGTGGTCCCGGAGTTCCAGCGTCAGGGCATCGGTACGCAGCTCATCGCCCACGCCCTCGAGGCGGCCGACAGCCAGGGTGTGCCGTTGGTATTCCTGGAGGGTTCGCCGCGCTACTACGGCACGCGCGGCTTCGAGGGTGCCAGCGCGGTGGGCTTTCGTTCGCCGTCGCTGCGTATCCCTGAAGCCGCGTTTCAGGTCGCCCGGTTGTCCGCTCACGAGCCATGGATGACGGGCACCTTCGTCTACTCAGAGGCTTTTTGGGCCTTTGACTGCGTCGGCCTGCGCGACCCCGAGGACTGAGGGGCTACCCGACTCGACCTGATCTTCAGGACTATCACAGTGGCGATGTCCAACTCGTCGTCCATTGCGTGCGATCAGCGAGGCGTCGGGCCGGGTAGACCGGGTCCTGGTCACCCTCGCGCACCTGCGGCTGGACCTCACCCACGCGGCCCTGGCACGAGCTGTTCGACGTCGACCGGTGCACCCGTGACCAAGGCCATCGGAGAGATCAGGCCGCTGCAGGCCGTCCGCGGCTTCGCTACCCCCACCGGTTCCGCCCGCGCACCCTGGCCGACCTCTTCGCCTATGCCCAGGCCGAGGGTGTGCGCCTGCGGTTGGACGGCACCGAAATCCAGGTCCTCCGACCCGCCGCCCACCGGCCCGGAAGGCGCCGGTTCGTCTCAGGCAAGCGGCGGCAGAACACCCACAAGTGCACCGTCACTGACGACAGCAAGGGCCGTCCGCTGTGGGTCGGCGCCCACCGGCCAGGCAGGATGCACGACCAGGTCGAGCGTGGCCAGGCCCTGGTAGCCGGAGTCTGCAGCGCGCAGCGGCCAGGCAGAGTCGGCCGTCGGGCTGCTGAGGTCCGGACTCCGTTTGCCGAAACCGCTGTCCGCCCTGAAAGGGATCCATATTCTGAGACCGTGAATCGTCCTGCCGACATCATCAGCGTCCGGTCTCGATGCTGCGTGCGACAGCTCGTTCGTGAGGCCCGGACCGCCAGAGAGTCGAACCATGGCAGCGTGGCAGCGGCCCGCGGTCCCGCTGTTACCGCCGTGGCTCACACCGCGGGGCACGTGCCGGATCCGGGTGCGGGCACCCCGTCGTGGTCCAGACGCATCACTCGCCGCGCAGCCCTGCGGTTCGGTCTTGGCGCTGCTGCCACAGTCGGTGCCGGCATCACCGCCGTCGGTTGCGGCGGCGGCGGCAGTGGTCGAGGTGGCGACGGTCGTGGCGGCGGGGATGCCCGCACACCACGTCCCTGGCGCCGCACCATCGGCAGCGAGAGCATTTCATCGCCCGCGGTCGTCGGTGGGGTGGTGTACATCATCAGTAGTGAAGAAGACGACGAGGTCGTGTACGCCCTGGACGCAGCCACCGGGACCAAGAAGTGGGCCTTCACCACCACCAGCGACTTCTCCGTCTCCTCGTCGCCGGCAGTGGTTGACGGGGCGGTGTACTTAGGCAGTGCCAACGGGGTTCTGTACGCCCTGGACGCAACCACCGGGACCAAGAACTGGGTGTTTGACACCAGCGACTGGACCTTCCCCGAGGGCCGCTGGAGCTTCTCGTCGCCGGCCGTGGTTGGCGGGACGGTGTACTTCGGCAGTGAGAGCGGGATCCTGCGCGCCATGGACGCAGCCAACGGGACCGAGAAGTGGGCCTCTCGCATCGGGGGCGCGTTCGACTTTACGCCGGCGGTGGTTGGCGGGGTGGTGTACGCCAATGGGCACGAGGCCCTGCACGCCTTGGACGCAGCCACCGGGACCAAGAAGTGGGCCTTCACCACCACCAGCGACGGCTTCGTCTCTTCGTCGCCGACGGTGGGTGGCGGGACGGTGTACTTCGGCCGTGCCGACGGGGTCCTGCACGCTCTGGACGCAGCCACCGGGGCCGAGAAGTGGGCCTATACCACCGGCGACTTCGTCACCTCGTCGCCGACGGTGGGTGGCGGGACGGTGTACGTCGGCAGCCGCGACAAGAACGTGTACGCCCTGGACGCAGCCACCGGGACCAAGAAGTGGGCGTTCACCACTGGTGACAGCGTCTCCTCGTCGCCGGCGGTGGTTGGCCGGACGGTGTACGTCGGCAGCGACGACAAGAACGTGTACGCCCTGGACGCAGCCACCGGGACCAAGAAGTGGGCCTTCACCACCGGCGGCGAGGTTGAATCGTCGCTTGTGGTGGCCGGCGGGTTGGTGTACGTCGGCTGCAACGACGGGAACGTGTACGCCCTGGACGCAGCCACCGGCGCAGGCCCATCATCACCCTCTCCGCCTGGCTCCTCGCCCGCTGGGACGATGTAGCCGTCTGGCTGGCGCCGCTGCTCACCATGGTCTTCGCTCCGTTCCGCGCGGTGGATGACGGTGCCCGATCAGCGGGATCGGCAACATGAGGTGGGCGACCAACAGCCTCGCGTCATCGAGGTTTCAGCCGTATGGCGCTGAAACTCGCTCTCTGGGCGAGCGGTTGGCGAAGGCATACGAATCCGATCACACCGGAATTCCGGGGGAATCCATGGCTACGACGCCACCCGCTCCACCACCGTCTTCCGGCTCTGGTGCACAGGACCCCGATGAAGGCGCCGCAGCACCAGCCCCTACCCCGCCGGCCGCCCGAGTCCACAACGGCACCCCGGATCCCGACCCGGAGCATCCCGCCCCGCCGCCCGGACCGACCGCCTGGCACGTTTGGGCTGACGAACGCCTGCCTGGAATCCGCACGCTCCAACCAAAGCACCGGGCGCTGTACATGGTGGTCGCGGCGGTCGTGGTCCTGGGCGGTCTCGTGTTCGCCTACTACGCGAACTACGCGTTGGACCGGGCCACGTCCACTGACCGAGCCCGCTCGGACAAGAACGCGGAGAAGACCGTCGACCGCGAACAGCCCGCCTTCGTCTCCACCATCACCCCCCGCGACTACGAACAGGACATGCCCGAGGCCCTGTACGTGCTGCTGGACCGGCCACTGACCGCGAGTGAACAGGCCACCCTCACGGCGATAAAAGGCGATGCGTCGCAGGTCTGGGCGTTCATGAAGTCTCTCGGCGGCCGAATCGTCGAACAGGCGTCGCACATCGCGCCTCGGGAGGACGGCAATGAGAACCGCGGCGAGGCCCAGACGTTCAACCTGAATCTGAACAGCGACCGCAGCGCCGGACGCACGATCAACGGCATGACCGCCGTGAAGGACACGTGCAGCGCACCCACCGCGCAGACCGTGGTCCATATTCCACCGGCTGGCTCCGAGCCTCGACAGGGCCTGTTGTGGGACCTGACCGGCGGGAAGGCAGACAAGCCGAACGGACCGTACGTCCTCGACGACGGCGAGTCCCAGGGCAAGCTGTACTTCCACTACAACGTCATCGAACTGGGCAACGGTCAGTCGAACATGGCCTTCCGCATCCAGCCCGAGGTGTCCACCCATACATGCAAGTGGCACATCAACGCCTCCTACACCGACACATCCGGCTACCACACACAACGCATCCCGAAGGGAAGCGGCACCATTACCACCGAGGCCGTACCGCAAAAGCCCGTCCAGTACTTCGGGTATGTCACAACCACGGGGTGGGGCTGCATCGGCCGGATGAGCCAGAAAGGTTGCACAGCCACCGAGCATTTGCCGTCGCGCTGAGAATCTGCCAGTACGAGCGCGTGAAGCGCGCGCAAAGGGGGTCAGTCCTCGCCGCCGAAGCCATGGCCGAAGCCGCGACGGGGCGAGCTCGGCCCCCTGCGCCGCACAGGGAGCACAGCCGGGGTGCCGGGCTGCTCCGCGACGTTCGGCGCACGCTCCCAGGGGCAGCAGCGGTGCGTTCTGCGGGGCCTCGGTGCAGTCGACGGCGTACAGAACGACGCAGCCGAGCCCGCGGCCGGCGCCCACCTTCTGCGGCACCTGCTCGAGGGCCGGCTCGGACTCGGACGCTCCCGGGGGCCTGACCTGCAAGATCCATCTCGTCGGTGACGGTGGGCGCCGCCCGCCGGCCCTGCTGGTCACCCCGGGCCAGTAGGGCGATGCCCCGCGATTCATCCTGGTCATGGAACGCATCCGCGTCGGCCGGCCGGGCGGCGGACATTCGTGCACCGGCCCGACGACCTCGGCGGCGACAAGACATCCCACGCGGATAAGCGTCAAGCCGCGATGGCGGAATGATCTGCCAGTGGCTGGTTTGGGAAGGCTTTCGTCTCGTCGTAGAG